>CANOBT010000204.1 GCA_947564305.1 uncultured Lachnospiraceae bacterium
TTTATAAATTTATTACTTTAAATTGCTACAGTCATGTGGTATAATGAATGACATGTTATGCGAAAAATTCCGTTTTCTTATTATCTATACTTACTGAACTACTAATGTTCAATAAGGTATAGGAGAACGGTTAGATGTCAAAGGAGGATTTTACAGATGATTTGGGCAAAAGAAGAGACACTGCCCAGAGCTGAGATTGAAAAGATTCAGCTTGAGAAGTTAAGGCAGACCGTAGCATACATATACGAAAGGGTGGCGCCATACCGTAAGAAGATGGACGCTGCTGGTGTGAAACCGGAAGATATCAAGACTCTGGCTGATTTGAGAAAACTTCCCTTTACTTACAAGTCAGAATTTAAAGACAATTATCCTTTCGGTTTATTTGCAGTAGACCAAAAGGAACTGGTACGTTACCATGCCAGCTCCGGCACGACAGGCAAGCCTACCGTAGTAGGATATACCAGGAATGATCTGGATGTATGGCTGAACAACGTAGCGCGGATTGCCTGCATGGGCGGAGCCACAGCAGAGGATGTGGCACAGATTTCTTTCGGCTACGGAACATTTACAGGAGCTTTGGGGCTACACGGCGGACTGGAAAAAATTGGGGCATCCGTCATTCCTATGTCTTCCGGAAATACAAACAAACAGATTATGTTTATTCAGGATTTAGGTGTCACACTTCTGGTGGCAACCCCGTCCTACGCACTGCACCTTGGCGAGCAGATTCGGGAGCGTGGCATTGATCCGGCAAAGGATCTGAAAATGCATATCGGCCTGTTCGGCGGAGAAGGCATGACAGAACCTATGCGCGATGAGATGCACAAGGTATGGGGTGATCAGTTTATCTGTACTCAGAATTATGGTATGAGTGAACTGTGCGGACCGGGAGTGTCCGGAGAATGTACCGAATTGTGCGGCATGCATGTCAATGAAGACTGGTTTATCCCAGAAATCATTGACCCTGAAACCGAGGAAGTGCTTCCGCCGGGCGAGCACGGTGAACTGGTAGTCACCTGTCTTGGAAAAGAGGCGCTGCCGCTTGTACGTTACCGCACCGGCGATTTGACGAAACTCATGTATGAGCCTTGTAAATGCGGAAGGACAACCTGCCGTATGGAAAATCTGTCCGGACGTGCAGACGATATGCTTGTCATCCGAGGCGTCAATGTATTCCCGACCCAGATTGAAGAAGTATTGTTCAAGATTGAGGAAATCGGGCCTCACTATGAGATTCTCGTAGAGAGAAAGAACCGTCTGGATGTTATGACAATCAGCGTGGAATTAATCGATGACCGTCTACTGGACAGTTATGCATCCCTAAGCCAGTTAGAGCAGCGAATCAAGGCGGCTTTGAAAGCACAGTTGGGACTGGCTACCCAGATCAAACTGGTTGCGCCCAATTCCCTGCAGCGGTTTGAAGGCAAGGCAAAACGTGTGACAGATTTACGAAAGGATGGATTATAAAATATGGCAGATAAAGTACTGATGTTGGGAAATGAGGCCATTGCCCGGGGTGCTTACGAGGCGGGCGTCAAGGTTTCCTCTGCGTATCCCGGAACTCCAAGTACAGAGATTAGTGAATTTTTGGTACAATATAAAAATGATGTATATGAGGAATGGGCGCCTAACGAAAAAGTGGCGGCAGAGGTTGCTGTCGGCGCAAGCATGGCAGGAGTGCGTGCCATGGCCTGTATGAAGCATGTGGGACTGAATGTAGCGGCAGACCCTTTATATTCCGTGTCCTATATGGGCGTCAACGGCGGTCTGGTATTGGTAGTGGCAGACGACCCCGGTCTTTACAGCTCTCAAAATGAGCAGGATACCAGAATGGTGGCAAGAGCCGCACAGATTCCGGTCATTGAACCCTCTGACAGTGCAGAAGCAAAGGATTTCTTTAAGACAGCCTTTGAACTGAGCGAGCGGTTTGACCGCCCCTTTATCTTCCGTACTACAACCCGGCTAGCCCATTCCCAGGGTCTGGTAGAGTTATGTGACCGCATAGAACCGGAAGACAAACCTTATGAAAAAAATATCCGCAAAAATGTAATGATGCCTGCCAATGCACAATTCCGTCATATAGAGATTGAGAAACGAAATCTGGAACTTGCTGAGGCTGCAAATACATTGCCAATCAATACGGTGGAGATGAATGATACCAAAATCGGAGTCATTACCAGTGGAATTCCCTATCAATATGTAAAAGAAGCATTGCCGGATGCCTCCGTCCTGAAACTTGGGATGGTCAACCCGCTTCCAAGAAAACTGATTGAAGATTTTGCATCCAAAGTAGAGAAACTATATATCATAGAAGAATTGGACCCAGTCATCGAGGAGCAGGTAAAATCCTGGGGAATCCAGGCTGTAGGAAAAGAGATTCTGACTGTGCAGGGAGAGTACAGTGCCAACATGCTGCGGCAGGCAATCCTGAAAGAAGAAGTAAATCTCAAAGCTCCGGCTGCTGCACCCATGCGCCCCCCAATCCTCTGTCCGGGGTGTCCTCACCGTAGTGTCTATCATGTACTGAACAAGCTGAAAATGCATGCGGCAGGAGATATTGGCTGCTATACACTGGGCGCGGTAGCACCTTTAAGTGTAGTGGATACCACCATGTGTATGGGTTCTAGTATCTCCACTCTTCATGGGATGGAAAAAGCGAAGGGAAAAGAATATATTAAGAACTGGGTTGCGGTAATAGGAGACTCCACATTCTTACATACCGGGGTCAATTCCCTGATGAATATGGTGTACAACCATGCCACCGGAACTGTCATGATTCTGGACAATTCTACTACAGGAATGACAGGGCATCAGGACCATGCGGCAACCGGAAAAACGCTGCAGGGTGATCCGGCCTATGCTATAGACCTTGTACAGCTCTGCCATGCACTGGGAGTCCAGAATGTATCCGTCGTCAATGCATTTGACACAGCACTGTTGGAAAAGACCGTGAAGGAAGAAACAGCAAGGGACGAAGTATCTGTCATTATTGCACAGTCCCCCTGTGTGCTTCTGGATAAATCGAAAAAGCCTTTATATAAGGTTCATGAAAATAAATGCAAGAAATGCGGTGCATGTATGAAGCCGGGATGTCCGGCTATGACAAAGCAGGAGAATGGAACCATCCGAATTGACGATACGATGTGTACCGGATGCGGACTGTGTGCGGATTTATGTAAATTTGGCAGTATAGAACTGGTAAAGGCAGGTGAGTAGAGCATGGCGACAAAAAATATTATGATTGTAGGCGTCGGTGGACAGGGAACATTGCTTACTAGCCGGATTCTTGGTAATCTTACCATAGCAGGAGGCTATGATGTAAAGCTGTCAGAGGTGCATGGAATGGCACAGCGCGGCGGAAGCGTAGTAACATTTGTTCGTTACGGTGAAAAAGTCGCTGAACCTATCGTGGAGGAAGGGCAGGCAGATGTAATCATTGCTTTTGAACGCTTGGAAGCCCTGCGGTATGCGCATTTTCTGAAAAAGGACGGTGTGTTGATCGTCAACGATTGGCGAATCGATCCCATGCCGGTCGTAATCGGTGCTGCCAAATACCCAGAGAATATCTTAGAGCAGTTGGAGCAGGAGCACAAAGTCTATAAGGTGAATGCAACTGAAGAGTCCAAAAAGCTCGGAAATCCACGTGTATTTAACCTGATTGTGCTTGGAATTGCAGCACAGCACATGGATTTTACAAAAGAGCAGTGGCATGACGTTATTGAAAAGACAGTACCTCCAAAGACCATTGAAATTAATAAAAAGGCATTTGAAGTAGGATATACACTCTAAAAATACGTTTTAAAAAGGCAGGTGAAAGAATATGAAACAGATATCGGTTTTTGTAGAAAACCAGCCTGGAAGCCTGATGCGGGTTACCTCCGCACTCAGCGAGGCGAAGATGAATATCCGTGCAATTGCATCTTTTGACACACCTGAATTTGGGATTCTGCGTCTGGTAGTTGACCAGCCTGCAGAGGCAAAGGAATTTTTAACATCCAAAGGATTTGTTGTCAGGGTACAGGATGTGATCGGAGCGGAACTGAAAGATGAAAAAGGCAACTTAAATCACATGTTAAAGGTTCTTGCCGATGGAGAAATCAGCATCGGCTACATCTATTCCTTTGTCATCCGCGAGAACAAGGCACCGGTTATGGTCTTCCATTCTGACGATAATGAAAAGGCAAGGACTGTCTTGAAAGAAGCTGGCATTTTGCTGGTGGATGACGAGGAAATAAAATAAGAAGGAGCGAAAAAGGAGATGGCTGGAATCGCATTAGAAAATTGGGTAGAACGAATCAGAGACCCAAAGATGGAATGTATGAGCAGGGACGAAATGGCTGCCGTGCAGAGCGAAAGACTGGTAAAGGTCGTAAAGAAAGTGTATGAGAACGTTGATTTTTACCACAATAAAATGAAAGAACTTGGAGTGGAGCCAGGAGATATCAAAGGAATTGAAGATATCGGCAAGCTTCCATTTACCACAAAAGAGGACTTGAGGGATAATTATCCTTTCGGTCTGCTTGCAGTACCCAAACGCGATGTAGCGCGTGTCCAGGGGACATCCGGTACAACCGGAAAACTGACTGTAGTACCTTATACGCAAAATGATGCCGATTTATGGGGCGAGTGTGTGGCAAGGTGCTTAACTATGGCAGGTCTGACCGCTGATGATATCATCCATGTATGCTATGGATATGGTCTGTTCACCGGCGGTCTTGGATTGGATTTTGGTGCAAAAGCCCTGGGTGCGATGGCAATTCCTATGTCTGCAGGCAACACCAAACGGCAGATGATGTGTATGGAAGATTTCGGTGCTACCGCATTTGGCTGTACCCCGTCTTATGCATTATATTTGGCAGAATCACTGCAGGAAGCAGGAGTGGTAGACCGTCTTCAGCTGAAAGCCGGGATTCATGGTGCAGAACCGTGGACCAATGAGATGCGCAAAAAGATTGAGGGCATTTTAAATATCAACTGCTTTGATATCTATGGATTGTGTGAAATCTTAGGACCAGGCGTTGCACAGGATTGTATCCACCATAAGGGACTCCATATTCACCATGATTATTTCTATCCGGAAGTACTGAATCCGGCGACTCATGAACCGTGTGCGGATGGTGAGACAGGAGAGCTCGTATTTACCACATTGACGAAAGAAGCAATGCCGCTGCTTCGTTACCGGACAAAAGACCTGACAAGCATCACCTATGAAACCTGTGAGTGCGGCAGGACTTCACCAAGGATTTCCAAGTTCACAGGACGTACAGACGATATGAAGGTTATCCGCGGCGTCAACGTCTTCCCGACACAGGTTGAAACCGCATTGCTGAGCCTGGGCGGAGCAGTAGCAAACCATTATATGCTAATCGTAGACAGAGAAAACAACCTGGATGTGCTGACTGTTATGGTAGAAGTCGATGAGAGCATGTTCTCAGACGAGATTAAGAAACTGGATGCGCTTAGAAATAAGATTGCTGCAGTTTTGAAGCAGGCGTTAGGCGTCGCTGTACGTGTGAAATTGGTAGAGCCTAAGACCATCCAGAGAAGCGAAGGAAAGGCAGTCCGTGTCATTGACAACCGGACATTGTAAAAGGAGGGAAGCACTATGGGAATTACGATTCAACAGTTATCAGTCTTTTTGGAGAACAGGGAAGGACGCTTGGATGAAGTGCTTGCAGTCCTTGGAAATAATGATGTCAATATCGTAGCACTCAGCCTGGCAGATACGTCGGATTACGGCATGCTCCGTATGATCGTATCGGACCCGAATAAGGGCAGGGCAGTGCTGAAAGAAAACGGAATCACTGCAATGCTGACAGATGTGGTTGCACTGCGTGTGCCTCACGAGACAGGTTCCCTTTCAAAGGCAATGCATCAGATTGTAGAAGGCGAAGTCAATGTGGAATATATGTATGCTTTTGCAAATGGCGCGGATGCATCGGCTGTCCTGAAATGTGATGATCCAGCAAGAGTGGTGGATATCCTGCGTGGAAGCGGCTTTGATGTGTGGGAAGCAACAGAAGCGTATGCTTTGAACCAAGACAAATAAAAAAATAAACGTCTTCCAAAAACCCCGCAGCTTGCTGCGGGGTTTTTGACTATCGTAAGTATGGTTGTAAAAAAAGAGACCGGATTTTACTCCGATCCCTCTTCTTAATCACATTTTCTGTATTGCTTTTAAAATATTAATTCCAGGCTAATTTATAAATTAAAAGGTACAATAGAAATTCTGATTAAAGTTTTACTACGTTCGTTGCCTGTGGTCCCTTAGCTCCCTCTGTAACTTCGAACTCAACAGACTGGCCTTCTTCTAAAGATTTGAATCCATCTGTAACAATCCCTGAATAATGTACGAATACATCGTTCCCCTCAGAGTCAGAGATGAATCCATAACCTTTTTGGTTGTTAAACCACTTTACTGTACCTGTCATTATGTTGCCCTCCATAACTTAAAAAAATAATATTGTGTCTGTGTATCATCTATAGAACTCAATAATACTTTAATAAAATAACATATTTCACCGAGAAAGTCAATGAATTTATTCTGGCAATTAATGAATTTATTCTAGCAATTGCAGTATAATTTGAATGATCCAAAATAAAATAAAGAGAATAACGCCTGCATTTAAAAATGCTGCGGACAGAAACTTACCCCTTGGTACAAAAATATCAGCCGGACGAAGTTTCATTTTTTTCGCATTGACTGCCAGACACACAATCCCCGCGATAAGGATTCCCATGATCATCAGACCATACAGGCTGAGAAATAAAATCCCAGGCAGATGCTCTGACAGAATCTCCATAAAGACCTCCGGATTTCCGATGGAACTCATAAGCTCATCATAAGCAGAAATTTTCAGGAGGAACATACCTGCCACAGAACCAAAAAAATTTATTACCATATGCATTGTGATTGTATAGATGAGTTTTCCTGTCTTTGCATAGATAAATCCAAAAAATACCCCCAATAAAAACGCATATACAAACTGGTTCAGATTACCATGGAACAATCCAAAGAAAAGTCCGGAAAAGAGAATGGCAGTTTTTTCTCCATATTTTACGGTACGGTCTATAAGCAGTTTACGAAAAATCAGCTCTTCCGCAACAGGAGCACATAAGACCATAATAAAAAATGCAGTCCACGGGCTGATTTCCGTAACAATATTGAGCAGCGCATTTTCGACCTGTCCGCCCTTGAGCAGTCCTATGACAAAGGTCATGGCAACGCCCACCAGATTCCCCAGATACATTATGGCGTAGCACATAACAAACGCTGCCAGCCATTGCCGAAACGTCATCTTATGCTTTTCTAAACGCACAGCAGGTACTGTTTTTATCAGCAAAGACATCAGTGGCATTCCAATAACATACATTGGGATAGAAGAAATAAAAAGGCTGAGATCCATGCTGTAGAAATCCGCATGAAAAAATCGGACTGCCAAAAAGCTGATGCCCAATTGCACGCCAAAAATAATCAGGGTGCCCAAAAAGTACATCAGACCCAGTTTTGAAAAATGCTGCCGGATAGGTTTTGTATCATATTCCATAAGTTCGTCCTCTTTTCTATAGATATTTTTACACCAAAATAGTATAACATATAATCAGTGGAAAGTTTACATTAATTTATAGTGTTTCAGAAGCAGATTCCGTCTGACAGGCTTCTTCTTTTTTCAACTCCTTCATAACCATACGATAGATAACCAATGATAAAACCATGGTAAATACATCTGCAGCAGCCTGTGCTGACTGAATTCCAAGCAGCCCCAGAATACGGGGTAAAATCAGTAAAACAGGAATAAAGAACAGCCCTTGCCTTGCAGATGCCAGAAGCGATGCATAGAGAGTCTTTCCCATCGTCTGTGTCATCATATTATTCATGATAATCCATCCATTGAGAATCAATGTAGCACACTGGAACCGCAGCGCAGTCGTACCAATATGGATGACCTCCGGATCGTCACGGAAAATCCCAATCAGATTTCCGGAAAACAGGAACCCTGCACTTGCAATTCCAAACAGAAATACTGTAGAAATTTTGACGCAGAACCAGAATGCTTCCCGCACCCGGTCATATTTTTTGGCACCATAATTAAATCCGCAGACAGGCTGAAAACCCTGTCCAAATCCAATCAATGCGGAGATTGCAAACATAGAAATCCTGCTGACGACAGACATTGCGGCAATGGCAGCGTCCCCATAGGGATTTGCAGCGATGTTCAATGTCATAGTCGCAATACTCCCAAGTCCCTGCCGGAATAGGGAGGGGAGTCCTCCTCCGGCAATCTCGAGAAGACGTTTTTTTCGAAAACATACATTTTTCAGTCTGATAGGGATACAGCCAGAAACACGGACCCCTGCAAGCAGCAGAAAGAAGCTGACAAACTGGCTGATAACAGTTGCAAGCGCGGCACCGGAAATCCCCATGTGAAATCCAAAAATAAAAACAGGGTCGAGGATGATATTCAAAACAGCCCCAGTCCCCACACCAATCATCGCATAAAAGGCATTTCCCTGAAAGCGAATCTGGTTATTCAGTACAAGTTGAGAGGTCATACATGGTGCACCGATGAGGATGATCCTGAGATACTCTATTGTATAAGGCAGAATCGTATCGGTTGAGCCAAGGATACGCGATAATGGCGTCAAAAATAAAAGTCCTGCGACCAAAACAAGCCCGCCCAGCAGAAGACCACTGAAAAAACCGGTAGCAGCGAGTTCTCCTGCCGCATCCGTCTCCTGAGCCCCTAATTTTCTTGAAATCGAATTACCGGAACCGTGGCCGCAGAAAAAACCAAGAGCCTGGATAAGCGCCATAACCGGAAAGGCTACCCCTACTGCGGCGGTTGCACTGGTTCCAATCTTCCCGACAAAAAAAGTATCTGCCATGTTATAGAACGAAGTCACCAACATACTGATAATTGTTGGAACCGCCAGTTTTCCAATCAATCCTGGAATTGGCATCTCTATCATCATTTTATGTTTTTCTTCCTGAGACATTGTATGCTGCAATGAAAAGACATCCTTTCGTTGTATGATTTTTTCAATATTTTTCTATCAACTTTATTTAATCATTTTTTCATTTTCCCAATTTGATTTTGT
>CANOBT010000205.1 GCA_947564305.1 uncultured Lachnospiraceae bacterium
GGTGCAGGCTGTGCCGCTTCCCCGGATGCCTCTGCTGCCTTAGGCTCTGCTGCCGTTACAGGCTCTGCTGCTTTTCCGAAAGCCTCCGCCTCCTTGGCAGCTTCTGCTTCGGCCTGCTGTGCTTCATCTGCCTTTGGTGTCTCTACCGCTTTTCCCGCCTGGGGTGCAGCAGTCTCACCGCAGGGCGTACCGCAAAACACACAAAACTTTGTTCCTTCCGGAAGCTCCTTACCACATTGTTTACATACCATTTCTCCCTGATCTCCTTATCCTCATTGTGTTTTTCGACAAAATAACAAATTCATTATACCGTTATTGGCGCGGCCTTGTCAATTTCTTTTTCCTGCGCACAGTTTTCAGAAGAACTGCGCGTGTGCGCAATTCCTCTTTTTACGTTATTTTCCCTATATCTTCCATGCTCCCCATAACCATCACAGTCTCGTCCGCTTCAAAAACATGACTGGGATGAGGCAAAGGATAAATCTGATTTCCTTTCTTTGTGGCAAGAACGCTGACATGGAACACCGTTCGGATCGAAAGCTGCACCATGCTTTTGCCCAGCCATTTTTGGGGCACTGCAATTTCATAAATGCCGATTTCCGGCGTCAGCTCCAGATAATCAAAAATATTATCCGCACCAAATTTGATGGCAAGATGCTCGGCTACCTCCCGCTCCGCATAAGACACATAATCTGCCCCGTTTCTTAATAACAGCTTTTTATGCACGTCCCTGGTAGCCCTGGCCACAATAAATCTGCAGCCCAGATCCTTCAGCAATACCGTTACCTCAAGAACCGTCTGAAAGTTTTCGCTGATGGCAATCACCGCCAGATCAAAATTGCCAACACCCAGAGATTCCATAAATCTCTCGTCCGTAGCGTCTCCGATCAGGATTTGCTGAATGTCACCCACTGCGTTGTCTGCCCTGGTCTCATTAATGTCTACAGCCAGCACCTGATGCCCATTTTCCAGAAATTTCTGCGCCATATGACGTCCGAAACGCCCCAGCCCAATCACTAACACTGATTTCATAATCATCCTCCATGCCGCCTTTGGCGGCGCGAATAGGTATTCCGTTCTTTAACCGACCTGCACCTTTTCCAGGGGCAGCCGGGAATTGATTACCCGCCTGTCCGATGAAAAAGCAAGCAGCATGGTAATGGACCCCACTCTTCCGCACAGCATGAGAAAGGCCAAAAGCATTTTGGACACCATTCCCAGTCCCGGCGTAACACCCAGGGTCAGCCCCACCGTAGCCACAGCGGATACCGCCTCAAAGTACGCGGTTAAAAAGGGCAGTTTTTCCACGGCAGATATAATCACTCCCGCCCCCACGCTTAAAATCAGATAGGTCATAAACACGCAGGAGGCCGTCCGCGTAATCCCCTCTTCCATCCTGCGCCCAAACATCTCCAGATTCTTTTTCCGCCGAAAAGTGGCAATCACACTGATGCACAAAATCCAAAAGGTAGTAGTCTTAATGCCTCCCGCAGTGGAGCCCGTGGAACCGCCGATCATCATCAGGCAGATCATGACCACCAGCCCGGATTCCGTCATTTTTGTCAGGTCTACCGTGTTAAATCCGGCCGTTCTGGCAGAAACGGATTGAAACAGACTGGCGTTGATCCGTTCATTTATCCCCAACTCCGCCAGCATGGGCTGCCCCCACTCCAAAGCCGCCAGCGCCAGTGCACCCAATATCACCAGACCCACGCTGATGGACAGCACCATCTTGCTCTGTAGCTTCAGGCGCCGCAGCCGGAACTTGCTGTGTATCACATCATACCACACAAAAAAGCTTAAGCCCCCAAGGAAAATCAGCAGCATAATTACGATGGTAAAATACCAGGCGCCGCCGCTGCCCAGGCCCGTCCAAATTCCTGTCAAAGAAGAAAACTCTCCGCTGCTCCCGCCCATCAGGTCAAAGCCGGCGTTACAAAATGCGGATATGGAATGAAACAGGGAAAACCAGATCCCCTTCACCACTCCGAATTTAGGAATCAAAACCACACTAAGCAGCACTGCTCCCGCCAGTTCCACAGTAAACGCCCCCGCGACGATAAAAATAGTCATGCGGACAATTCCGCCAATCTGGGGCGCAGAGATAGAATTCTGCATCAGGGACCGCTGATTTAAACTGATCTTCTGCCTGGTCACTACCATCACCAGTATCGTCACTGTCATAAACCCCAGACCTCCGGTCTGAATCAGCCCCAGAATGACCAGCTGGCCGAAAAGAGTCCAATGGGTAAAGGTATCATAGCGAACCAGCCCCGTCACACAGGTGGCTGAGGTCGCCGTAAAAAGACAATCCGAAAAGGGCGTTCCGCCGGGCCCTTTGGTTGCCAATGGCAGGGCCAGTAAAACTGCCCCTGCCAATATGATAGCAAGATACCCGCCCAATATCAGCTTCATGGGCGATACATTGCGCCATATATTCATTTTAGGTTTTCTATTTCCGTCCAATTAATACTCCATCGCCTTTTCTTCGCCATTCATCACGCGCAGCGCACCCTGGGCAAGAGCCAGCAGCTCATCCTCTCCGGCGTATACCGTGACAGGTGCAATCCAGCCCGCTCTCTCTTTCAACACCTCACAGACATCCTCGCCATAAGCAATACCGCCTGTAAGAATAATCTGATCTACCTTCCCGTTCAGTACACAGGCCATGGCGCCGATGTCCTTCGCCACCTGCAGCAGGAACGCCTGCTTGGCCTCCGCCGCCTTCTCGTCTCCCTCATTGGCACGCTTGGTCACATCCCGCATATCATTGGTGCCCAAGTAAGCATTGAAGCCTCCCTTGCCGATGAGCTTGCCGTAAATCTCCTTCTCCGTATACTTTCCGGAATAGCAAAGCTTCACCAGGGCACCGCAGGGCACGCCCCCCGCACGCTCCGGTGAGAACGCTCCGTCTCCGTCAAAGGCGCTGAACACGTCAACAACCCGGCCGCCCTCATGCGCGCCTACGGATACGCCTCCGCCCATATGGACCACAATCAGCCTTAGGGATTCGTATGCCTTGCCGATCTCCTTCGCATACCTCTTTGCCACCGCCTTCTGATTCAGCGCGTGAAAAATGCTGCCTCTGGGGACCTCCGGCATCCCGGAATACCTGGCGATGGGCATCAGCTCATCCACCACCACCGGATCAACGATGTAAGCAGGTACACCGATAGAATCTCCGATCTCCCTTGCCAATATACCACCCAGATTGGAAGCATGCTGCCCCTGCACTCCTACCCGCAGATCCGCTAAAAGATCATCCGTCACGGCATAGGTGCCGCCGGGAATGGGCTTTAACATACCGCCGCGGCCCACCACCACATTCAGGGACTTAAGGTCAAAGTTTTTGGAAGCCAGCAGATCCGTAATGATCTGCTTTCTGAAATCCTTCTGATCAAAAATCGTTTCGTACCGGGAGATTTCCTCCGTGGAATGCCTTAAGGTCTCTTCAAACAAAAGATTCTCATCCTCAAAGACACCAATCTTGGTGGAGGTGGAACCGGGGTTGATAATCAAGCTTTTTATGGACATATTGTTTCCTCCTGTTTCATCTTTTCACTTCTTTACTTCGCTGTTTTCTATTCCGCCGCTTTTAACTTCACTGTTTCTATTCTGACGACTTTCCCGCCTGGCACGCCGTCTTCGCAGATACACCGTCAACAATGAATTCCAGTATGCCGCCTACGATTTCTCCAACTACTTCTATTATGAAATCAAGCATTCATCTTATCCTTTTTGCTTTTTTAATTCCTCGGCTACAACTGCTGCCAGAGCAATGGAATTTACCTTGGTTTCAAAGGTGTCGGAACGGCTGGTTAGAATGACGGGCACCTTCGTTCCCGTAAGGATACATCCGTTCTTTACCCCCGGCACCATATGTACAATGGCTTTATAAACCAGATTTCCTGCATGAATATCAGGGAACAGCAGCACGTCCGCATCCCCCTGAATCTTTCTGCCCGTGGCGCCCTTATGCTTTGCAGCCTCCGCGTCAATGGCCAGATCCAGAGAAAGGGGGCCGTCAACAACACAGCCGGTAATCTTTCCTTCCTCACACATCTTTGTCAGCTCTGCAGCCTCCACGGTGGTCTCCATCTTGGGGTTTACCACCTCAACTGCCGCCAAAGGCGCAACCTTGGGATTCTCCACGCCGCAGGCTCTGCATACGGGAACCGTATTATTGATGATATGAATCTTATCCTCCAGTGTCGGGTAAGTGATAAATGCCACATCCGTCAGGAACAGAAGTCTGTCGATGCAGGGCACGTCAAACACACACACATGGGAAAGCGGTCCGCCTGTCCTCAGTCCCACCTCCTTGTCCAATACGCTCTTTAAGAAGTTCTTGGTATCTACCAGTCCCTTCATATACATGTCTACCTTTCCCTCATGTGCAAGCTTTACGGCTTTCAGCGCCGCCTGCACCATATCTGGCTCGTCAATGATTTCATAGCCCGCAAGGTCCATGTCTATGGATGCGGCGATCTCCCTGATCTTTGCCTCGTCTCCCACCAAAACAGCATCGGCAATCCCCTGATGCTTTGCCTCACGCACTGCCTCCAGCACGGCGGAATCCTGCGCGGCCGCCACCGCAATCTTCTTCATGGAAAATCCCTTTACCCTTGAAATCACATCATCAAATCCCTGTCTCATTTCTTCCTGCTTCCTTTCTGCCTCTCGACTCTCTCTTTCTGTTTTTTGCATAGCCTGTGACAGCTGCCACAAAGCCGCTCCAATCGTTAAAATAATAACACGCTGGCCTTGAAAATGCAAGCGGCCGGAGTGGGTATCAGGGAAAGTTGTTTCTTGAATTTTGCATCCACCGCTTAACCCATAAATCCCAATATAATCTACGGTCGTGTAATGTCAATGGAGTTTTTAATAGCATATACTACCTTAGGGTCACATATCCGATACAAAACGCCTCCGCTACTTTTTTCTCCTGTATTAGCAATTAGACCGATATTTTCCATACCAACAACATAGTTATTTGTTGAACTTCCCGTATTAGCCGCTAAACTCAACTGATTTTTAGTAAATTTCTCTTCTTTTACTTTTAATAAATGTTTTATGTAACTATATATATCCATTGAGTTTGCTTTTGCTTTAGGATTTTTAGGATAATATTCATAAAAATTAAACCCTGACACAAATCTTCTAAGGCCATTCACTATCGCCTCATCTGATATTTTCATTTTCATCGAATCAATTTCATATTGTGCATGCATTATTGAATTCATTATATGCCACAAATCTCTTGGGTTATTGTTAGACAGTTCAAACATTTGCTCCAGATTCTTGCTTTCGCATGAAATATCAAACAAATCTTCATAGTTCCTTATTTTATCTCCGCTAAAAACTTGCAGTCTCCTATTAAGTGCATTTTGAAGTGTCCTTTCAGACCAACTTAGTATCGGACAAAAATGTTTTTGTGTCCTCACTTCTGACATAATTTTTCGAAATGGTATTTCCCATATGCTGATAATTAATTGCAAGTTCAAATTCTCCAGTATTTTATTGTCTGTCAGTAATGAATTTATAAATTCTGAAATTGTAGTTGCATTATTTTTCATTCGTTGATCTTCATCAAATTTATCAAAAAATATAATTATTTCATCGTAACCCAACTTTTTAATTATTATACATAATCTGCATAATATCTCATAATGGGTATTTCCTTCTAAAAAATCAGAATCTAAACCCATGTTAATTTGAGGGAGAATATTTTTTATATCCCCCTCGTCAATCGGTGGCAAAAAAGTATAATAATTTTTTAAAGTATCATTAATCAAATTAACTGCTGCTGATAAACCATAATTTGTTACAAATCGCACAAAGTTAAGATTCTTTTTTATTATTTTTTTTATTTTTGATAATTGAATATTTTCGATTTTTTCTTCCAACTCTCTCTTAGTTGTACTTGATGTATATTGAAAAAGTAACATAGATAAAAACAATCTATCTTCCTTCTTCAATTTTTTAAGCCTTTTTTCCTCATTTATCAATTTGTTAAATAAACATACAGCTATATTTCTTATAATCAATTCATGATAATCCATAGAAGTAGGCTTAAGCTGAAGTCTTGAAAAGTCATCTATGACGCAAATGATTCCATTTCTTCCACTATCATTTTTCAAATCATACAATAGTGCTGTCTTTCCAATGCCCCGGTTTCCTCTTATAATAATACTTCTTTTTCCTTTATACGCTTCTTTAACCGAATCATAATTTTCCATATGAACATACAACTTACTCAAGTACTGTATTTCATTTTCTGCCGTATAAACATCAAAGGGGTACTTATCTAAACCCAATCCACAAATATACTCTTTAAATTCCATACGCTCTGTCGCATCTCCTTCCATGTATTTTTATGTCATAGTATATCAGACATCTTGTAATTCAGTTGCAAATCACTCATAGATTATATTTTGTTAACCACTTTATACACCGTATTATTTATATTCCCACTTATTTCAACATATCCGTTTTAACAAGCTATAGATAAATGCCAATATATAGTTGATTTCGACTTTTAAGAACTCATTCAGCAATTAACGGTGTTATTTCTCGTTTTTACCTAAATAAGTAATAATTGGTGAAATTTTTTCCGGTAAAACTTCGGCCATCTTTTTGACGGAAGTTTTATTTTGGAAATCATGCCATTTATGGCTATTTATTGCAAAAATCACATATACTATATACGCATCTTCCGGCAACAGATAGCCATTTACTTCGTTTCACCTCTATTTTAAGCGATGCCAGGTGAATCCAATACATCATTGTTCGATTTCCCCTTTTCCTGATGTTTTTTAGAGTGCATACCAACAGGATCCGGTGAGTTTCTGCATCACCTATCGCACACCAAATAAATTCCTTTATACTCTACTGCATCAATCTTTAAAGAATAACAAGACTCAATCTTGCTTTACAGTTTGCACCATTTATCTAATCATATTACTTATTCAATTTTAAAAAAAGGGCTTTCCATTTATCTATATAACTACTGTCAATATCTACCTTCTTTCGCTTAGATATTTGTCTCTTTACATCCTTGGCGACATCAACTTTCCATCCCTTAAACAATTCTAAACCGTGATTTTGGGCAAATTGCTCTACTTGATAAACCAAAGACACTTCATCTTGGTAATTATCTTCAAAGTATACATCTTCCACTTTATTAAATAGCTTATCAATACTTCTCTTCTGTAAATCAAATGGAATTATATCTTCCACTTCACAATTATCAATATCCGAAAATTCTTTAATCTCTATAATCTTCTTTTCATTACCATTATATAAATGAGAAACTAATTTTTTCTTAACATCTTCTCCACTTTTATCAGAATCAACAATTACATACGGCAAATCGTCCATTTTCCCTGATACCATACTAACAATTCCGGCAATTCCTTTTACACCTCCAGATGGCATAAAGACAATTTCCTGTGAAGGTGTAAATAATTTTTCTTTAATCAAAAAAGTTTTTATCCCATTAAAATAATATTGATCTGACGGACCTTCAACTATAACTACTTGACATCCTTGCAACAAAACATCTGAAATACCTAATCCCATTGCTGCATGCACCGCATAAATTGATTTTTCATTTAATTTGTCTGCCCCCTGCCTTAAATCGCTTGATACTATCGTATGACCTAATTCATCAGCGTATACAACTCTACACGAATCTATATTTGAAGAATCTATTATAAATGGTGAATGAGTTGTATTAATAATTTGATTATTTTCTGATAAACTTTCAAAAAAACGCACTAAGTCTTTTTGCGCCATAGGATGTAGTGTTAAACCCGCTTCGTCAAGCAAAAGAACTGCATTTTTATTTTCTTTTTGACTTTCCATCAAAAATATCAAATAAAAGCTCAAAAACCACTGTAATCCTGTACTTCGGAGTTCTAACGCGACCTCTTCTGTTCTTACTAAATCAGAAACCCATATTCTAAAATAATCACCATCCGCTTCAAATCTGAATTTATATTCCCCTTGCTTCCACCAATCCTTAAATTTCTGCGTCAAGTATCCTCCTGCTGATTGTAGCAAAATACTCCTCTGTTCTTTATCGTTCTCCGCTTTCTTAATTTCTTCTGGTGTTGCTTCTGTAGAGTTTCTATTCCTTTGCATTGCCACAACCTTAGGGTCTTTACCTAATTCCATGATTTCTTGCGGATCAAGATTCACAAAGTCAAATAAAACCTTTAATGTTCTTACTTGTTCCTCATTTGTTTCAATTCCTTGAACCTTTTCCCCCTTAATCCATTTCAAAGCATGAGGTAAGTATATTTTACTAGACAGATTCCCATAATTTGAGTAGTAAACAAATTTGGGCATTATGTTCACAACTGCTGTTGGCACTGATACATACTCGTTTTCATTTTTGTTTTCATTATCGTCCCCATTTTCAATTGCAGCAATTTTGGTTTGCTTGGAATATTCCACTTGATATTTTCCATTATAGTATCGAGAAACAATTACATATTCCAACCCACTAATTGTATTACCTGATAGTTCCTCTAATCTTTTTACATCCTCATTGCATATATCAAACTTTACAGATATAAACTTTATTTGATCTATTTTATTCCTAAATTCACTTAATTTAGTGACAGGTATATCATGCAAAATATCTATTTTACCTTCACTAACAGGATTAAATTTCCACAAAGCTTTTAAAATATTCGTTTTTCCTGATTCATTGACTCCAACCAAAGTAGTAGTCTCATTACAATCTATCCAACTACTATTTTCTATTGATCTAAAATCATACACGCAAAAACTATTAACTCTCATTTATTATCCCTCTTATCATTATACTATATTATCTATTTTGTTCCTCAATTCTTACCTCGGTCCTAAAAACTTATCTCCAAGTTAGCAACCCCCATTTCAAATGGGGGTTTAATTGTAACCCCTCCGGGGT
>CANOBT010000206.1 GCA_947564305.1 uncultured Lachnospiraceae bacterium
ATGAATTAAACAGAGGAACTTCTTTTAAGGATATCGCCAGATTCCTGTGCAAGGATCCTACCACCATTTCAAAAGAGGTGGGAGTAATCCCTTTGCGTTTACAGTATTTATAAACCGGCATGGCATCATGGGCAAAATCAAGAAGCAGCTTGGAAATCTGAAATTCAGGAAGAAAGCTTTTCATTCTGAAAAAAGTATGCAGGAATGCATGGGAATCATGTCTTGAGGCAGGATTCAGCAAAGGAAAAACAGGAAGGTCACTTTCCGAATCAGAAGCAACCAGCATGTATAAATCGAAACCATGATAAAAGCAGGAGCGGGATGAATCCCATCCGATATCACAATCGGGCTGGGAAAAGTAACGATCGCAGGAGCAGTCACGAATCCCTTTGGAGGAGCAGCCGCAGACACGGTGTTTCCGCTCTCTGGCAGAGGTAACAACAGGAGTGCCATCGCCGGCAAGAGCCAGTGCATCGGGATTGATAAGTCTTTTGGAAACAGACTGTTGCAGGAATTCCTGGTTAAAAAGGTCGAAAAGAGAACCATAAGGCTGTGCAGAAATAGGGAGGGAAGTATTTTCCAGTTGGTGTAAGAGCTGCCCAACCGATATTTTTTCAACAGGTTTCGCCTTAGCACCTTTGGCAGAAGGCTTTTTGACAGGAGCCTTAACGGGATGAATATGAGGAGCCAGATTATTTTCATCAGAATCCCAAAGACGGTCGAAAAAATCATAGAAAGTACCAACACCGGGAGTGTTGCCGAATTCAAAACCGCTGAGAATAGCATAAAGAGGGTTGATTATCAGTTGTGCGGCCCACTCGGTCAGGGAAGTGACTTTAAAATCCAAAGACAAGAGGTAGGAACGGTGCATGCAGGAAGGAGTCCTTGGCTTAGGTCCAAAGGCAGAGTATGTGCTTTTTAGTTTTTCATCGGTGTAGGAAAGGTCAAGATTCCAAAAGCGGTCAATGATATCCCATGTAGAGCGTGCGATGGAATCAGGATTCGGATAATATTTACGTAAGTTTTCAACAACAAAGTTTTGGTAGTCAGAATGACTGCCGCAGTTAACAGGTAACAAATGAAATCGCCTCCAATCGAAAAATATGTCTTATAAATAAGGGCGCGAAGCGCCGCATTTTTCGATTGATTTGTCAAGTGTTTTGACAAAAAAGTGGGGGATTATTGATAAAATAAGCCTTCCATTCCGGAGGGCTATTTTTCTGTAAGTCTTGGAAAAGCCTCATTCTGCGGGATTTCTTGGATTTCATTTTTTTCTATAATCTGTACCGACTTCTGAAATTTTCTGTATAAAATCTGTATAATCGGAATCTTATCTTTGTGCAGTGATAAGTGTGATGTGCCGCACACATACGGTTTGGGGTAAGAAATGGTGCTGAGCTTTACGCCCAGCACCTCCTTTATGTATAGTTTTTGGAAGGTTTTCATTTAAGAGGGAATCGGTTTTCCAGTTTTGAACGTTTCCACAACAAAAGGCCGGAGATTATAACGAGAAAGCCTCCTCCAATCATTTCTGCTTCATAAATAAGATTATCCCTGAAAGTTTCCATAACCGGAAGCGCTGTACAGACAGCCGCTATAATACAGATTATAAGATCCATATATCCAAGTCCGATTGCAAGTTTTTTATTATTAGTCATAACATATCCGTTTTCGGTTTCTTTTTTTTCTCTCTTGATTTTAATGTATGCCAAAAATAGAAGAATATAAGGGAACAATGCCACTAACGCTGTCATGGTAATTAATACATTGTATATGGTTTCCACAGCCGGAAATAATGCTACACCTCCGAGAAGTATTGTTACCAGCACAGTCTGAAAAAGAATTGCCTTTTCAGGGATTCCGTTTTCATTGTTTTTCGTGATACTTTCCGGGAAAATGCCTTTTTCAACCTGTCCAAAGAGCATCTTTACCGGTTGAGCAATATAAACGATTATAGCCCCAAATATTGAAAGCGAGATTCCTAATGCTACAAGCTGTACAATGAACTGCGGCAAACCCAATAAACAGCATGCCACTGTTAATGCGTCCAAAGTTCCCGTATAGGCAAAGATTTCCGATGTAGGCATCAGCATTGTCATAGCGACTGAACCCGTTATATACAAAACGCAAACAAGAACTGCTGAAACCAGTATTGCCCGAGGGTAGTTTTTTTGGGATTTTCCATTTCAGATGCAAAATTTGCTGTAATCTCGGCGCCGGTATATGCCATTGAAATCGCCGATATTCCAACCAGTGAATTCATATTAATCTTAGGTATCAGCGTACTAATCGTATACTCTGATGCGCTTGGTGCTTTATGAAGCACAAGAATCGCTGCAAACGACATGACAATCAGTAGGATAGTAGGAATTGTTGACCCAAAAGCTCCTACGCTGGTAAATATTTTCCCAAACTTCATGCCCTTTATACTTACAAACGACAAAACCCAAAATACAATTAAGGACATTAATAATACCAGTATTTTATTATCAGCCAGTTCAGGCCTGCCGATCATATACGTAAAGTTGATAGAAAAAAATGTCAAAAATGACGCATACCAGAATATTTTTGACATCCAACTGAGCCAGGAAACCATAAAACCATATTTTGTCCCAAACGCAACTGTGACCCATGTCCCTAAGCCGCCGTCAGAAGGATAATCCGACGCAAGCTCAGCACACATCAACGCCTGTGGGATAAAGAATACCACCATAAAAAACGCCCATGCAAATATTGCGCCAAGCCCCAGTCCAAAACTTTCCGATACAGACTTTGCAATCCAGCGGATGCCATATAATGCTGATATATTCATTAATACTAATTCCCAAAAACTTATTTTTTTCATTGATTTCATCCTTTCCGAGAATTATTCAAATACAGGCCAATTTTCCGGGAAATCAAATTGTTCTGCTTTTTCCGGTTCCGGGTATTCATTCCCGTTCAGGACAATATCAACGCTTTCTATTATCTGCGGTGTGCATGGACAATTGATTTCTATTTCCGGACGCGGCGGATAGGGAACAGGATAAGTTTCTACTTTTTCGAGACGGTATATTTCGTCCATTCCTTCAATAACTGTTCCAAATACCGGGCATTTTCCGGTCAGATCCGGACAATTTCTTACCGGAAAGACAAATTCAGTTCCATACACTTCGTTTTCAGAATAATAGCCAAGGCAAACATCTCCTGCCTGCGGTTCTTTAATGATTCCGCCGGATTCTTCCGCGCATCTGTTTGGAAGAATATACTGACACTCTTTTCTGTTAAAAGCTGTATAGCTGATATCTATCCATGAACCGGGAACAATCCGTTGTATTTTATGATTGTTAAAATACCCTTTAGTCGCCGCGGAAATAAAACTGCAGACTTCGTTGTATGCAATATCCGGACGAAGTTCAATTACTACTTTGCTGCCATTTTTCATATTAATATTTGCAATTGGATTTTTCATTGATTTATGCCTCCATTTTTTCATCTTCTTTTTCCAAAGCGGCTTTTTTATCCAGCCATCTTTGCATGATCATTGCCGTTACCAATACAAGCACAAGACCTAATGCGATAATTGTAAATACCCACTTATAGCCGGCGGCACCCTGTGTATCAAGGATCTTTCCGCAAAGTGTATAATACCAAAGATCCCCGCTGTAGCCGATTGCTGAAGCGATTCCGATTGCGGTTCCAAGGTATACCTGCGGCACGCCGCATTCCGGAGCGGGAGTATATAAACATGGTCTTGCACATCCTGAAAACAGAATAGCGGCCGACATAATAACTACTGCCAGTACTTTATATTTTGGATCCTGCGGCACCAGGATTAAGGCTATTGTTGCGATAAGAGCTATGCCATCAAAAATGTATATTACTGTTGAGCTTTTGCCAGTCCGGTCTTTTACCTGTCCGCCAAATACTGCGACTGCATTTCGTCCGTATCTCGCAAAAATTGCAAATCCAACTCCCAGAGTTGTCGATGCGCCAAGTACTTGTGTAAGATATGGATTCATATAAGTTGCCGCGTTTGTCATCATATAGGAACCTAACACAATCATTGCCTGGAACCACGTTCCTGGATGTTTTAATACCATTGGTATCATTTTGACATTAAAACTGTTCGTGGATTCTCCTTTTTCCGGTTCTTTGATAAACACCATAATAAGTATGGCAGAAAGAACCAAAATAGCTGCAAATGCATACATAACCCCTGCAAATCCGGTTTTTTCGATGATTTTGCCAAGAAATGCCAGAATTCCATAAGCAAACACGACATTGATAATACATGCGCTTAACTCAAAAAAGCCCATAATCCGTCCATGTTCTTCAGAACCTTCTGCCTGTGCAAGCGTGAGTTTGGTGAAGGATGCCCACTGCATAAGCGGCACAGTCACGCCGTATCCGAGATAACAGATAATCAATACAGTATAACTGTCTGTGAAAGCAACAACCAGTCCTAATGCGGCTGTACATGCACAGGATAATGCAACCAGTTTCCGGCAGGAAAACTTATCGGCAACAAATCCGCCGATAGTATATCCGGGTACTGCCGTCAGACCGAACATTGTGATGAGAAGGCCGATCTGTGTATTGGATAGCTGATATGCTTTTTGGAATTGTTCATAAAACATACTTGTCATATAGGGCATGTTCCAAATAAGCAGGGAGCAGCATATAATAAAAACATTTATATATCTACGATTTCTACTCATATCTCTTTTGTCCTTTTAAATTTATTTTATGATTTGAAGTTCTTTAGGATATTTTGTGAGAACTTCACATCCGTCTTCCGTTACCATAACAAGATCTTCTATGCGGACACCAACATCCCCTTCAATATAAATGCCGGGTTCAATAGAAAATACCATCCCCGGTTTTGCGATAATCTCACAGTCAGAAGCGGCAAATGGAGGTTCATGTACTGTCAATCCAACTCCGTGTCCTGTTCTTGTGATAAAGTATTTTCCGTAACCGGCATCCTCTATCACCTTTCTGGCTGCCGCATCAACATCCTTCATGACAACGCCGGGCCTGACAAAATCAATAGCTGCCTGCTGTGCTTTTTTCACAATTTCATAAACTTCCCTGTGGTGTTCCGTAACCGATTTATAGAAAACGGTTCTAGTCATATCGCACCAATATTTATTATTCCTTGAAAAAAGATCAAAAAGGACAGCGTCTCCTTCTTTTAGCAAAGTATTATCCGCCTCATGGTGAGGATCTGCACAAGTTGCCCCATAACACACCATTTGCCACCAAGGATTTGGTTCCGAACCATTAGCTATAAAAAAGTCCTCAATCATATTTGACAGTTCTTTTTCTGTTTTCTCCGGGCTGATATTGGCTATGCCAAATGCAACTGCTTTATCATTCAGCGCACCGACCGCTCTGAGCGCTTTTGCTTCCTCTTCATCTTTTGTCATCCTGGACGCATCAATCATTGGAGAGCCGACTTCCGGAATTATATCATCTCTTTCTTTCAGAATCCCGATAGTATGCCCGCTGGCAAGATTCTTGTCGAATCCGACTTTGCCCGGAGATAATTCGGACGCAATCTGGGCGTACACATTGTCACCATCATTATGTTCGTGGAGTACCATCTCTTCTTCACCTTTGAAACACAAAATTTTATTGACAAACATGTGTACTTCTCCATTATCTTTAATTAAAAGTACGCCCACACGTTCAAGTGCCATGACGCTTCTTCCCAAAAGATAATCAAGACTTTCCGGTTCTGAAACAATAATCTGTTTCAAATTATTTTGTTTCATGTTCTCAATTACTTTTTCAATCCTGTTTTTTCTCATTTTTAAACCTCAGCTTTCTTAATTTATTGGATTGTACAATCCGAAATATATAAAAAAATAATAATATGTTTTTTCATTAATGTAAAACTAACGATTTTTTCCTTAAAAGAAAATAATATCACTCTTTTGGATGTATATTTTATTTTAAATATATCTTTATTATATGCGGTGAGAGAACAATAAAAATTATTTAATTCATCATCCTTTTTTGTATTTTAATGAAAAAATGGAATAATGGATACAATTGACAGGGATACTTTTTGTCTGTTAAGATATCAATAATTAATTTTTTCCATTGATAGTATTGTAAGGAGGATTTATTCATGAAGATTACAGAAGAACTTAACAAATATATAGGTTATCAGATTCATTTGTATCGAAAACTCCGCAATTACACTTTGAAGCAATTTGCAGAAATGATACATAAAAGTATCTCTACAGTTTCAAAATATGAAAATGGCACTATTTCCATCGAAATTAATACGCTTTATGAAATTGCCGACGCACTTCGGGTTACTGTTTCACAGTTGCTGCCGCCTGAAACAGGCCTTGCAAAGGAGTCTTTTCAGACAGCAATTAATCCTGCCGGCAGCTTTTTTTCCAAAAGCAATGTCTTTTATATGTATCAATGTTTTACTTTGGATCGCAAAGCCTTGAACAAGGGGATTTTGATCAGTGTGCTTGAAATAGAACGGAGAGCAAACGATTATGACAGGGTTTCTTTCTATTCTGAAAGTATTAATCCTGCTGAAAATTATCGGAACTGCAAATATATATATAAAGGACGAATTCTTTATTTTGAGTATATTGTCTATATGGAACTGGAAAATATATATCAAAAGGGAGATCGTTTCTATATTTATGCGAAGGAGCCGTTTGATGTTACAAATATGACCACCGGCTTGTATTCCGGCATATCTCAGTCAATGCGTAATCCAGCCGCGGCAAAAGTCATTTTTTCTACATTCCTGCTGAAATGTGATGAAGAATTGCGGCAAAAACTATTGATCACTTCAAAAGATTCTTTTAATGACATCCGCAGGACAAATGCACTGGTTATCCGGTGAGGTCTCCTTAGCATGTCTGGCGCTTTTGCGGTGTATTTACTCAAGCTTCAAATAGTTCTTTAAAAAATTCATAAAAGTAATCGCGGCTGCCGGACAAAAGCGCTGGTCGTTTCTGGCGATGACCAGCGTCCGGTAAGTATTTTGTAGAGACACTGACTCCGAAGCCTGCCTCTATCAACTTATGGGAAACAAGTTCATCAGTCAGTCTGAAAGAAACGGTCGGCGTGATTCTTACAGCATCAAAGATTTCGCCTATTTCAAAATCAAATTTTTCTCCTGAAGGAATATACGGGACACCCTCCAGATCGTGGATAGATAAGGCCAACTTTTTTGACAAAGGATGGTCTACGGGCATAACAGCCATGAATTCATCCTGCAGCAGCTCAACCTGGGTAAATCCTTCTGCGCCGTATTTAGAGGTAAATGCCAGATCTATCTCGCCATTCGCAAGTTTCGTATGTATCTCATCATATTCCCCGCAAAAAATGTCAAAATTGATACAAGGATAAATGGCATGAAATTCCTTGAGAATATTCGGCAAGAGGTTTACAGCTATACTAAAGATTGTGCCAATCCGGATTAAGCCGGAATCAGCTTTTGTAAGAGAATCCGAGATTTCTTTTAAGTGTTTCTGTTCTGCTGTGATCTTTTCCAAAGCGTCGATTACTTCTCGTGCTGCCGGAAGGAGTTCTACGCCGGATTTTTTGCGTTTGAAGACAGGGAATCCCATTTCTGATTCAAAAGCCTTTACTGTCTGGCTTACGGCAGCCTGGGAATAGTTCAGGCGCTGGGCCGTTTTGGTAAAGCTGCCCGTTTTACATACATCGATAATAATCTCGTATTTTTTCATAGGTATAAGCCCTCCGTGACATTAAGAAATGTAATTACAGCCATCGTCATTCGTTATGATTTACAGAAAACAATGCGAAAATGCATATAATCTTTGCGAGATAAATAATAGTGATTACTTCCATCAGCTTTCATCGTTTTTTTATTCCGGATAAACAATATAGAATAATATTAACAACAAGACAGTTGGATGTCAAATAACATTCGGCAAAATGAACGAAAGGGGATTAAAACAATGAAAGAAGCAACAATGAACAAATTTGCACAGGTATTTCCAGCTATGGTAACTCCGATGCACGAGGACGGAAGCTTTAACTATGAGACAGCAAAGAAGCACATGGACTGGATGATTGATGAAGGTATCGGCGGCATGGGAATCCTGATGGCATCTGGAGAGTACCAGAGCATGTCACTGGATGAGCATAAGGCATATGTCAATGAGATGGTTCCATACGCAAAGAAACGCGGTGCGTCTGTCATCGTGGGCGCTTCCAGGGAACGGGTAGAAGACGTCGTAGAACTGATGGAAAATGCGCGCGAGGCAGGTGCGGATGCCGCTATGGTACTGCCATCCTTCTATTATAACCAGGGACAGAATGAGATCTATGATCACTACAAATACATCAACGACCACTCCGGGCTTGATATCATGGTATATAACAATCCTAATGTGACCTCCGGGATAACAACAGAGACCATGAAGGAATTATATAAGCTTGATCATGTAAAGATTGTAAAAGACGCATCCATGGTGATCGATGTGATGACAGACTATATCTTTGAGGCAGAAAAAGCAGAGGATGCAGGAGTTCTTTGCGGATGTGATTATCTTCTGTATCCGGCATATGCGACAGGAGCAATCGGCTGGATCAGTATGACAGCTAA
This sequence comes from uncultured Lachnospiraceae bacterium, assembly GCA_947564305.1. The sequence continues at coordinate 8,597 of CANOBT010000206.1, forward strand.
TATCCTGCCGAGATTGTCCGCAGAGTTCCATAAGGCAATGATCGTGGAGAAGGATTATCAGAAGGGTCTTGAACTCTATAAGAAGCTCTATCCGGTGGTAAATATGACAGAGCGTTTCCCGAAGCCGACCCAGGCAGTTAAGTATGTATTGGAAGAGGTATATGGATTTGAAGAGGGTATCTGCCGCCGTCCGCGCCGGGGCCTTAACGAGGAAGAGAAGAAGCTGGTGCTTGAGATGAGTGATATTGTAAGATTGTCCAGGGAATAAAAAGGAGGCATTTTAC
>CANOBT010000207.1 GCA_947564305.1 uncultured Lachnospiraceae bacterium
GGTGGAAGGAAATAGTGGAGATAGAGTGAAGCAGAATAGTTATTCAATCAATTCACCGTCTATTTTGGGATATGGATTAGTTTATAATTGAAAAAGAAATCCGCAGGTATTACATTGAACTGACCTGCGAATTTTAAAAATATTTGTCTATTCTGCAAACTCCTGCATTTTCAGTAAGAATTTTTCGGCAGCTTTGGAAAATACTTGATATTTTTTCCAAATAATATGCATTTCTTCCGTAAGTTCCGGCATCAAAGGGCGAAAACATAAACTACTATTATCTGTAATATTGATGATTTTATCAAAGCACAATGCATATCCCATTTTGTCCTTTACCATGAGAGAGCCATTGAACAGGAGATTATAGGTTCCTACAATATTCAGTTCTTCAGGATTTTTTCCCAGCCACTTTATTAGGGAGGATTTGCTGGAGCGCTGACGAGAGATGATGAGAGGCTTATTCCACAAATCTTCTGCTGTAATAACCTCTTTTTGAGCCAATTCTGCATCAGTACGCATGAGAATGCCCCAGGTATCTTTATACGGAACTTTTAATTTATGGTATTTGACGGTATCTACTTCACCAAATACTAACCCAAAATCAATCAGTCCGCGATCAAGATTTTCGAGGACACTGGCACCGTCTCCGCTTATAATGTGGAAATGGATATCAGGAAACTCTTCCTGCAATGCTCGTGCGGCGGATGTGAGAAAGCGGACACCGTCAGTTTCGCCTGCTCCAAGTGTAATATCTCCAGTAAGATAGTCATTAGATAAAGTGATTTCGTTTTCTGTCTTTCTTACCAATTCCATGATTTCTTCGGCTCTTTTACGAAGGAGCATTCCCTCGTCAGTCAAGGTAATTCGACGATTGCCGCGAATCATCAATTGCGTACCCAATTCCTCTTCCATTTCTTTTAATTGCCGCGAAAGTGTTGGTTGTGACAAATGCAGTGCTTCGGCAGCTCCTGAAATACTCTGTTCTCTTGTAACAGCCAGGAAATATTGTAAAACACGTAATTCCATAAAATTCACCTCACAAATTAATATGTTAGAGTAAATTATCTTATCGAGCTTCAATGATGAAAATATTGTACCATGTTTTGATATGCCTATCAAGTATGGGAGAATATTCGGTATAAGTATATGTTATTTAAGATAGCGAAAGGTAAAATGTAATTGTAAGACAAAGAAGTAAAAAATCAGCAACAAAGGAGTGAATAAGAATGAAAATTTTAATTATAGCAGGCAGTGGAATGAAAGCCGGAAACACAGATCGGTTATCAGATGCTTTTATGGAAGGGGCGAAAGAAGCCGGGCATCAAGTGGTAAAAGTATTTATGGGAAATATGCTGATACAGGGATGTATAGGCTGTGGAGCATGCCAAAAAGGAAATCATCAGTGTGCAGTGAAAGATGATATGCAGAAAATTTATCCGTTGTTTGAAGCATGTGACACTGTAGTATTAGCATCTCCGCTGTATTTCTGGAGTATCTCAGGAAAGCTAAAATCCTTTATTGACAGATTGTATGCGGTCAGTAAAGAAGATAAATATCCGAAGAGGAATGTGGCATTATTGATGACCGCCGGAGATGATGAAGAATCAACATTCCAACACGCAGTACAATTTTATCATGTGCTTGTAGACGCTCTTGGATGGAATGATTTAGGAACTTGTCTGGCAGGAGGCTGTACTGGCGGAGAAGGGGAAAGGCATATTGATGAAAAGCATTTGCAGACAGCCTATGGATTTGGAAAAAGTATAGGTACTGTTTAGAAATTGTTTATTTGTTCGAGTGGGAAGTGTTATCTGTACTCTTTGCACATGTTTATGAAACCAAGGAAAGGATGTGAGACATTTGACAATCAGAAAAAAAATAAAGCTGTCAAATATTTTGATGATTTTGATTCCGATTGTGATTACAGCGATTGTAGTAGTAATTTGTCTGCAGACTTCACTTGGAAGCTATTGGTATACGTTGCAGACCATGTACAGCGATGAAAATGGAATTCAGTTTGCACAGAGTATGATTTATAACTATCAGCAGGAGTTATGGGAAAACAACTGGAGTGAGAAAGCAGATGGTGAGAAGCCTCATGAAATCCAGGAAACGGATGAAATGAATAAGATGGAAGAATCATTATCCCGGCTTGGATATCACTTTTATATAGAGAAAAATGGATATGAAGTGTTTTCAAATCTGACGAATGATGATAAGTATGCGGCTGCATCTGTTGCGGGAGAAGCGGTAGCACATGCAAAAACGCTGACTGCCAGCAGTTATGATATATCAGTTATAAAAAACACGTTTCACCATGGAGAATATACATTCTGTATAGTTGCAGTACATACGGGTACCACCGATGAAAATGTGATTGCATACATTAAACAATATATTTTTTTGTATATTTTAGGGTTTGCAGCATTATTTGTTGGAATTTCTGTGATTACGAATACATTGATGTCCGGCTGGATTTCCAGGAGCATTTTAGTTCCACTTAAAAAATTGCATGAGGGAACGAAAAAAATCCAGGAAGGAAATCTAGATCAGGAACTGGATTACGAGAAAGCGGATGAGTTTGGCGCGGTGTGCAAAGATTTCAATGCAATGCGAGCCTATCTGAAAGAATCTGTAAAGCAGCGTTTGGAAGATGAACAAAAAAGGAAGGATTTAATTTCCGGAATTTCCCACGATTTGCGAACGCCACTTACTTCGATTCGAGGATATGTGGAAGGTCTGCTGGATGGAATTGCGAGTACACCGGAAAAACAGGAAAAATATCTGCGGGCTATTCAGGTGCGAACTGGAAATATGGTAGACATGGTAAATAGCTTGTCGGAATATAACCGACTAAACAGCAGAGAATTCCGTTACCACATGGAGCAAGGCAATCTGAGACAATTTGTGGAGCAGTATTTGGACATCTATATGCTGGAGGCAAGGCAAAAACAGGTGGATATAGAATTTTATGCAACAGAAGAAGAGTATCCTGTTTTATTTGATGCAAAAGAATGGAAACGCATTTTAGATAATTTGTTTACGAATACAGTCCGCTATCGTAAGAAGGACAGTTCCAGAGTAAGAATTTTACTAGGTCTGGACGAACAGAAGGACTTGGTACGCTTTGTATTCAGCGACGATGGACCGGGGGTACCAAAAGAAAGTTTGGAACGAATTTTTGATAGTTTTTTTAGGACGGATGAATCTAGAAAAAATGCAGAAAATGGAAGCGGCATTGGACTGGCGGTAGTGAAAGAAATCATCAAAGGTCATGGTGGCAGTGTGACAGCACAAAATCAGAATGGATTGGCAATCAAGATAGCGTTGCCGCTTGTTAGGAAAGGTGAGATATATGAGTAAGATATTGATAGTAGAAGACGATGATTTGATTGCTGATTTGGAAAGGGATTATCTGGAAGCGAATGGGTTTGAAGTGACTGTAGTTTACGATGGAACCGAAGGTGAAAAGGAAGCCTTGTCCGGACGATACGATACCCTGCTTTTGGATGTGATGTTACCGGGGAAAACAGGTTTTGATGTATGCAGAGAGGTTAGAAAGCACAGCAGTCTGCCAATTATTATGGTAACAGCAAAAAAAGAGGATATTGATAAGATTCGGGGGTTGGGGTTAGGTGCAGATGACTATATTGTGAAACCCTTTAGTCCTGCAGAATTGGTAGCGAGAGTGAAATCTCATATTCAGATACATAAATTACTGTTAGAACGACAGGAGACAAAAGCAGAAACAGGCATTACATACGGAAAATTAACGGTATATCCAAAATCAAGAAGAGTGATGATTAGCGATGAGGAAGTGATTTTGGTGAACAAGGAATTTGAACTTTTATTATTTTTAGCTGACAACCCGAACATTGTATTTTCAAAAGATACATTATTTGACCGTATCTGGGGTATGGACGCTATGGGAGATACCGCTACGGTAACGGTACATATTAACCGATTGAGGGATAAATTGGAAAAAGTCGATAAAGACTGTCAATTTATTGATACGGTGTGGGGTGCAGGATACAGATTTACAGTACGTTAAGGAGCAGGCAGGAAATAGCCATTGAAAAAATAGAATTAGGGGGAAGATGTAATGTCACAAACAGAATTTTTAAATCAGTTAAAAAATCCGGAAGGATGTTTATTAGGGAAAGGAACAGCTCTGTGTGCGAGGATGCATGAAATATCACAAGAGGCAATCAGGATTTCTGCAGAAATTAATACAGGCTATCATCCGCTGGAAGAACTCAGACAGTTGTTAGAAAAGCTGACAGGACATGAGATTGATGAAAGCGTGAATTTATTTCCGCCTTTCAATTCAGATTTTGGAAAAAATATTACCCTTGGCAAGTATGTTTTTATCAATAGTGGGTGTAAGTTTCAGGATCAGGGAGGCATCACCATTGGAGACGGCGCTTTGATTGGCCATAATGTGGTACTTGCTACTATAAATCATGATTTAGAACCAGAACACCGGGCAGATTTATGGCTGAAGCCGATACATATCGGGAAAAATGTGTGGATTGGTGCGAATGCCACGATACTTGCAGGGGTATCTATTGGGGAAAATGCAGTTGTTGCCGCGGGCGCCGTAGTGACAAAAGATGTGCCGGATGGCGTGGTGGTCGGCGGTATACCGGCAAAAATAATCAAAAAAATATCATAAAAGAAAAGGAGAACGAACATGAGTGGACACATTTTAGAACTGAGCAGTAATGTAGAAAGAAAACGGGTTGTTTATTGCAATCGCTATGGATTGGAGATTACAGGCGAGTTGTATTACAGCAAAGGGGCAGACCTGAAACAAAAACATCCGACATTAATTGTAGGTGCGCCTTATGGCGGTGTGAAAGAGCAGGGACCTTGTGTATATGGAAACGAACTGGCACAGAAAGGATTTATTGTGCTGACCTTTGATCAGTCCTTTATGGGCGAGTCAGGAGGATTTCCAAGAAATCTGTCCTCACCGGATATTTTTGTAGAGAATTTCAGCGCTGCAGTGGATTTCCTGGGATTGCAGGAATTTGTAGACAGAGAAAGAATCGGGGCAATCGGTATCTGTGGCTCCGGCGGATTTGCAATCTCTGCAGCACAGTGTGATACTCGTATTAAAGCTGTTGCAACTATGAGTATGTATGATATGAGTATGGCAGTAAGAGGCGGTAAGCGTGCGGAAGAAATCCAAAAGACGAAAGAATGGTTGGCACAGCAGAGATGGATCGACGCTGAAAATGGATATCCGGAGTATATTCCGGGATTTCCGGAACAGCCATTAAACGAAGTTCCGGGAGACATTCCGGAGCCGGGTGCAGAGTGGTTTCGCTTTTATGCAGTGAAAAGAGGACATCATCCACACGCAAGAGGTGGATTTACAACGACCAGCGATCTTGCCATGATGAATTTCCGACTGCTGGATTATATTACAGAGATTTCACCAAGACCAATTCTGTTTGTGGTAGGTGACAGAGCGCATTCCCGTTTCTTTAGCGAGGATGCTTATCAGGCAGCTTTAGAACCAAAGGAGATGTATGTGGTAGAAGATGCAGAACATATCGACCTGTACGATAGAAGGGATCGGATACCATTTGAGAAACTGGCGGAATTTTTTGGAACAAATATGTAAAAGGAGTGACAGAGCATGAGTAAAAAAGTATTGGTAATTTCAACAAGTCTTCGTAATAACAGCAATTCAGACGCATTGGCGAATGCATTTGTAAAAGGCGCGAAAGAAGCTGGGCATCAGGTAGAAAAGATTAGCTTAAAAGATAAAAATATAGGATTTTGCAGAGGGTGTCTTGCCTGCTTAAAGGCAGGAAGCTGTGTAATAAAGGATGATGCAGTGGAGATTGCAAAAAAGATGCACGATCCAGAGGTTATTGTATTTGCAACGCCGATTTACTATTATGAAATGTCCGGGCAGATGAAAACAATGTTGGATCGCGCCAACTCTCTGTATGGAACAGATTACGCATTTGAAGATATTTATATGCTGTCCACAGCGGCAGAGGACGCAGAAGGTGTGGACGCAAGAGCAGTCAGCGGACTGGAAGGATGGATTGAATGCTTTGAACGTGCCAGACTTGCCGGAACTGTATTTGCAGGCGGTGTAAATGGCATTGGAGAAATTGAAGGTCATCCGGCGCTTGAACAGGCATTTGAAATGGGAAAGACAGTTTAGGAGGCAGCATCTAAGCAGGTTCTTCGGAGCCTGCTTTTTCTATACAACAAATGTATATCCAATTATAACATCTGAAAAATTTTCATTTTAGAAAAAGTTTAGTTTCCTGTTATTTGGATGTTATCCTAGTCGGTTAAATTAGTATCAGACAAAAGAAAGGAGTCAGAAAAATTGAAATTACAGAGACTAACAGCGATTTTATTATCTGCACTGACGGTCACTTCTTTACTGGCAGGATGCAGCAGAAACAATACAAATCATCCGAGTACTCATTCCACAGCAAAAGGTGTGGAAATAGAAATTTTAAGACCGGAAGAAGAGATTACAGAATTAGAATCTGGATTGTCTATGGTGAATTTTGAAGGAAATGATGGATTTGAGCAGTTCTTAGAACAGGGAGGCGCATCCAGTGACGAGGGAGTCATCGAGTTTCTTGCAAATAATCTGGGTGAAGATGTTATCGGATTATTGTTTGGAAACAATCCTTTTGGATGCAGCACTCTGGCAGTTACTGGAGAAAATGGAGAAGCAATGTTCGGAAGAAATTTTGACTGGAATACCTGTGAAGCATTGATTGTAACCTCCACACCGGAGAATGGTTATGCATCCATCTCTACTGTGAATCGGGATTTAATTTCTAGTACAGGTGTTCCGGTAGACAGATTGTCGGACAATATTCAGGCAATGGTAAGCCTTTATGCACCGCTTGATGGCATGAATGAAGAAGGTTTGGCGGTATCGGTGAACATGATTCAAGATACGGATATCATTGAACAGAATACGGACAGACCGGATATTACAACGACTACAGCTATTCGTTTGATGTTGAATCAGGCGGCGAATGTAGAGGAAGCATTGGAACTTTTGGAACAGTATGATATGCATGCATCCATGGGAATGATGGTACACTTTGCAATCGCTGACAGAAGCGGTCGAAGTGTGGTTGTAGAATATGTGGATAATGAAATGATGGTGACAGAGACACCGATTGTTACCAACTTTTATCTGGCAGAGGGAGAAAAGCAGGGAATCGGAACTGCGCAGTCCCATGAAAGGTTTGATATTTTGAAAAATCTTCTGGAGGAGAAAGAAACCTTTACACAGGAAGATGTGAGAGACGCTTTAAACAGTGTAAGCAAGAGAAATTTCGGGGAGTTTGAATCCACAGAATGGAGCATTATATGCAATCTGGAAAGTGGTCAGGTGCAGTATTATCACAGAGAAAATTATAATGACGTATATACCCTGTCGTGTCCCGGCACGCCAGCCGCAGGCATAAATTAGGGGATGCCCTTGGGTATACATTTGAAGCAGGAGGCGGACAGTAGTGAATTATATGAAAACATTATGGAATTTATATTGTTTGAAGAGCAACGTAAAAAGAGATAAAGAAGAAATAAAGGTACTGCAGGATCAGAAACTCAGAAAACTTTTACATCATGCGTGGGAGCATTCTGCCTATTACAGAAAGACATTCGAGCGGGCTGGAATCAGAGAAAAAGATTTAGATACGCTTCCATTATCCTGTTTCCCGACCATTGATAAAAAGACACTCTTGGAATATTTCAATGAACTTGTTACAGTGCCAGACCTTATACAGGAGGGGATTCGTGCTTTTGATGAGAACGGACCGATAGATCGAAAAATATATTTAGGGAAATATCATGTAGTACATTCTTCTGGAAGTACCGGAAAGCCGGGGTATTTTGTCTATGACGAAGCCGCATGGAGCGATATGCTTTTGGGAATTATCCGAGCAGCATTGTGGGATATGTCTATGGGAGAAATCGTAAAGCTGTTATTGCAGAAACCTCGAATTGTATATATAGCGGCAACGGATGGACGTTATGGCGGAGCAATGGCGGTGGGGGATGGCATTGACGGTGTCGGCGCCAGCCGGTTGTATCTTGATATCAACGATCCATTAGAAGAATGGACGCAGAAACTTTGGGAATTTAAACCGAATATCGTCATTGGTTATCCATCTGCAATTAAAATTTTGGGAGAGCTGATAGAAAAAGGTGAGGTTGGTTTAGATATAAAGAGAGTGATTTCTTGTGGAGAACCGTTGGGGGCAAGTTTAAGAAGGTATATGGAAACGATTTTTCAGTGCGAAGTGATTAACATTTATGCAGCCAGCGAGTCACTATGCCTGGGGGTTGAGACACACACTTCAGACGGAATGCTTCTTTTTGATGATATGAACGTTATTGAAGTGGAAAACAAAAAGATGTATCTTACAAGTTTATATAACTTCGCACAACCTTTGATCCGTTATGAGATTACGGATAATCTAACCTTAAGGGAAGCACCGGAAAATGGAAAATATCCATTTAGTTTAGCGACAGGGCTTCTTGGAAGAAATGAAGATATTCTTTGGTTCGAGGATGGGGCAGGACATCAGGAATTCCTGCATCCGCTTGCGATTGAAGGCTTTTGTATTGAGGGGCTAAAAGATTATCAGTTCAGTCAGGTTAGTAAAGATGCATTTGAGATGGAAGCGGAGATTGCATCGGAAGAATTAAAAGAACCGATTAAGAAAGAAATGCTGAGTCAAATGAAAAAAATTCTACCTGTACGGTTGCTCTTAATGTTAATTCGATTCCCCACAAC
>CANOBT010000208.1 GCA_947564305.1 uncultured Lachnospiraceae bacterium
TCCTCTATTGCTGTGTAAAAGATGGCTTTTAAGGAACGTTTGTGGTTGTTGATGAATTTGATACTGGTGTCCATGATCTATTGGTAAAAAAACTTGTTCAATCTTTATATATGAATCTCTCTGGTCAGCTAATAGTGACAACACACAATACTTTACTTATGGAATCTGGCATTCCTAAAGAGTGTATCTATGTGATTAATGAACTAGAACAAGGTCATAAAGAAATCCAGTGCATTACCTATTATGACAACAAAATTCATATTAATACAAATATTCGTAATCAATATATGCATGGTGTCTATCACGGTATACCTGAACCATCCAATATCGATTTTGTTAATTTGTTGTCCACACTTGGTATTTCCGAGTAGTTTCTAAAAGTAAGATAAATATAGTAAAAGTGAAGATATTTTCTCAGCTTGGCGACTTACCCAGTCCAAGAAAATGTCCTCACTTTCTTCCTTTAAGTCCTTATCCCAGTAATATCCATATAAAAGACAGTTTCCAAAATCCATCTTCGATTTCTTATCAAATACCTCTACCGTCCGAAGAAGCATACCAGCATTTAAAATCATCTTGTCATTACTCAGTTCTCAGTTTATAAAAAACTTTCACAATGTGATTCCACAAAACCTAACACAAGAACTAATCTCTATCATTACTTCAAGGGATACATAACATTTTCTATCCTAAATAATCAATTTTACCTAGTAAAATTACTCAGCAATATCCAGCAACAAACGCTTTAAGATCACGTTTGCAGAAACGTGATATCGCTGTAAACATTGAATTTTTTTAATGTCATTTCAAGGCTCTTTCAAAATGGTATAATAGTGGTGTAACAAGCGCCTTCTCTTGCTTTAAAACCATTGATTTTGCAGGCTTTTTCGGGATTCTTCAAGATACTGCCGTGACACACAAATAATACTTTTATCATCTTCTTTTCACTCCTCATAATTTGTCAATGTATTTCAGGGAAAATAAATATACCGATCAATGATTTTTATAACCCCTTCCTCCGCCAGACGTTTCATAATCCGCGATACCGTACTGCGGGTAGAAGAAATCATATTCGCCAATTCTTCATGCGTATATTTCCGAGGAAGCCGTATTCCCTGCCGGGTCAGAATGCCTTGCTGGATAGACAGCCGGAGCAATAAATTTTTCAACCGCTCTTCTGCATTGCAAAATGACGCATCCTGAATCTGAGGCATAAGGATTCTTATTTTGTACGAAAGCATCAGTGCCATAGAAAACGACAATTCGGCGTTCTCTCTGAGCATCTTCTCAAAATAAGCCACAGGAATCTTACAGACAGAGACTTTCGTCAATGTCTGAGTCGCCACTTGATCCATATCACGCTGCAATGCGGTGACCTCCCCGAATATATCGCCCTTTGACAATAGGAGCATCGTCTTTTCCACTCCCCTGCTGTTGATAAAATACTGGCGTACACGTCCACTTAATATCAGGTACACATGCTCCGCATACACCCCTCCGCATCCAATCATAAATTTGGAAGGATAATCTTCCCTTTGTCCATATTCCCCGAAATATTTGAAGTTACAGCGACGGTAAAAATCAACCGTATCCTTTTGCATCATTTCCCCTCCTCTTATACTTATTATAATAATAGAAATTTTCTGTGAATTCAATAATATTCTTCTCAACAATGTGTTGCAGGATACATTATCCAAAATATTTTTACAGTAAAATAAAATTATCAAAATTATTATTGCCTCAATGAAAGAAGGGCATCAGGAGGTGTAAATCAATATGAATCAATGGTTACAGGATATGTCATGGGAGGAAGCAGAAAAATCAATCCAAAAAGCTGGCGGAGTCGCCATCCTTCCAGTAGGCAGCGTAGAACAGCATGGCTATCATATGCCCCTTGGAACTGACAGTTATGTAGCGATTACATTGGCGGAGGATGCCTCAAAAAAAACAGATACTCTCTTAGTTCCTCCGCTTTGGTTCGGGTGGAGTCCCCACCATATGGTGCGGCCGGGAACCATTACCATCCGTCCCGAAACACTCTCGGAAATCACCTATGATATTGCAGCATCTTTAAATCACCATGGAATCCGCAAATTAATTATGATCAACGGACACCGAATTGTAAATGTGGTATGGATGCAGCTTGCAGCGGAAAAAATACAGAGGGAGCTTGATATGGAAGTTTGTATTTTTGACCCTGCCTACATGTCCAAGGAGATTATAAAAGAGCTGGAATTCGGACCGGTTGGACATGCGGAAGAGATTGAGACTTCCCATATGATGTACCGTTACCCTGAACTAGTCAACTTAAAGCTGGCAAAAGACAACCCGGTACAGAGTTCACATCTATATTCTGTAGACCCGTCCTATGAGAAGGATACCCTCTGCTATGTTCCAAGCTCCTACGCACATGCCGAGAAAAACGCGGCAATTGCAGGAGGAACTTCCGGCGAACCAACAAAATCCGACCCACAAAAAGGAAAGATTTATCATGAGCACCTTGTCAAACGTTTAGTAGAAGTTATCGAAATACTGAGAGAAAAATAACTGTAAGGGGGAAAAAGGAATGAAACTATCCGCAAATGAAAAAGCAGTTTACGCTGTCTTTATACTTGTATTAATTATGGTAAACCCGCCAATCGTCAATATAGTAAGTGATTACGCTGCGTCTCATCCATTCATCCTTGGATGGCCGACTCTCTTGGTCTGGCTGAATGTATGGTATATCGTCGCGATCATTGACTTCCTTGTCGGAGTTCTTGTCATCCGATCATGGAAAAAAGACTACAATGAGGAGGAAACTTTATGAATAATACTGGATTAATGATACTGGCTCTCTACACACTGTCACTTTTTGGAATTGCCTTTTATGCAGCCCGGCAGGATAAGAAAAACATTAAAGATTTTGCAACCGCTGGAAGTTCCCTTGGCGTCTTTGTCCTAACCCTCACTTTCAGCGCAACATACCATAGCTCCTACGCTTTTCTTGGCGCAGGAGGATTTATCTACAACAATGGTATCGGCTGGTGGGTCAACGGAATCTGGACGGTATTCCCCGGCGTATTATTCTGGGTCATCGGCAGAAGATTCTGGTATCTCGGAAAGACCAGAGGATATATGTCCATGTCCCAGTACATCAGCGATGTATATGAGAACCGATCCATCGGCCTTATCGTCACTATAATCGCCATGATATTTACAGTGCCTTACGTGGCAATGCAGGCCATCGGATCTGGTTACATCTTCCAGACGATCAGCGGAGGGCGTCTGAAATACGAAGTAGGTACCATCATCTTTTTCGCGATCATGATCATACTTGTATGGATGGGCGGAATGAAAGGTGTGGCTCTTACAGATGCTGCTCAAGGCGTGTTTATGTGGATTGGGATGGTCATCGGCTCTTACCTGATCTTGAAAACGAATTTTGGCAGCGTCACCGCAGCATACCAAAATGTTTATGAAAAAGTTCCTTCCCTCCTGACGTTGCCCGGCCCTAATGGTGTCGTCACGGCAACCGACTGGATTTCCCGATGGACCGTCATCACTATCGGCATGATGATGTTCCCTCATGTAACCCTTAGATTCTTTGCCGGGAAATCTTTAAAGGTGCTGAAATGGTCCTCCGTATTTTCGTCCATTTACCTGACATCCATCTATATATTCCTTCCGGCGACAGGCATGGCTGGAAAGATACTAATGCCAGGGTTAGAGGCGCCGGACACCATTTTCCCGGAACTGCTTTTAAAATATACCCCCATTGTATTTGCCGCACTGGTCATCTCAGGGGCGCTGGCTGCTTCTATGTCTACAGGAGACTCCCAGCTCCACGCCGTCAGCACTATGGTCTCTACAGATATTTACAAGACCTACATCAATAAATCTGCTGACGACTATGCGCAGTACAAAATCGCCAGGCTTGCAACACTGGCTTTCGGATTCTGCTCCGTCATCGTGGCTCTGATGAGACCTGGCTTGATCAGCGATATCCTTGCTCTGGCAAACGGCGGTGTCGCAGCACTGGCTCCCGCTATGCTAGGCGGTATCTACTGGAAAAAGGCGACGCCGGCAGGCGCACTTTCCAGCATCCTAATCGGCGAGGCAGTTATGCTTTTTACAACATTCATCACGCCGAACCCATTGGGTCTCATGGCAGGACTGTGGGGTCTTATAGCTGCTTTGATCGTCTTTATCGCTGTAAGCCTCTCTACTAAACCGGCAAGTACAACTGTAGAAGTCATTGATTCCCTGAATCATTTCTTTGCGGCAGAATAAATAATCCTTTATAAGAAGAATCCCACTGGGAACTTGAAGCTTAAAACCTTCTTTTCCCAGTGAGATTCTTATTTTTTGGATAGAAAGAAAACATCAAAAATCAAAATATTTTTTTCTTAATCTTTGGTTTGCCATAACGCTGAGATACCTTTTTAGCTTTAGCCGTCCCGCATTATGAGTTATATTCCGGCTCGTAATATCCCAGCTATACTTGGCTTTCTCAATAATCTTCCCTTCCTCCCTGTTCTTATCAGCAATCTCTTTCAGCAGTTTTACCGCTGCTCTGTACTCAGTCTTATTGCCGTTGTGAACGAATTCATAGAACATATCCTGGAACGGATAAATACGTTTATAATATTGGTCAATTTCAACGAGAAGCATCAGAAAGTTCTTTAAAAACTCTTCGGAAGCTTCGGTTTCTTCTGTTAACCTTTTCAGAATCGCCTTATGCCTGACCGCCAGAACACCCAGCCATTCGTCCATCTCTTCGGAGAGGACCACTTCATCTGTTCCATCCCACCAGTACAGGCGGTCGTCATCAGAAATATAATAATTGGGTCTTCCTTTCAGCTCCTTTGGGGTATCATAAAATGTAAAAGGTCCGTCCTGACGAAGAAATTCGCTTGTCCTAAATGATGGAACCGGTGCTTCAATAAGTTGTTTCCGTTCTGTCTTCAATTGCTACGGCGCATACTCTTTCATTATTTCATCGTGATAGACTGCCCCATGTATTTCTTTCCAATGCTCCCAAAAACTCTCTTTCGTAATCTCTGCTGTCAGATAGGCGATCACTCTTGCCGGCAAGGTCAGGGAAAACCTTCCAATATCCGAAAGCTCCCTGCCCTCGGACTGTTCCCTTTCGCACCTGTCTTTTTTGAGCAATTCCCAGACTTTCTGTACGGCATCCTTCTTTTGCTCCGTTTGTAAAAATGCTTCCAGCGCTTTTTTACAGCCATAGATTTCCACTGGATAAGTACCCGGCTCTATCTCGTCTTCTGTCAGCGACTCCGTTCCGCGGGTAATATACATCAAGTCGCTGAATTCCACTCCTCCTGCCCCATATCTCTTGCCGGCCGGTATAAACTGCATGATATCTTCCGCTGTCGGATCTGCGTAGTCCCCAACTCGTTTCAGCGCATACCTCTCCACATTATCCCATAACCTGAACCGCTTTTTCATAGAAAACCGGGTCCCCAGAAGGTGATTGAGCCAGCCCGTATAAACCAAGCCGTTTACGATATCTCCGTTCACTTCCGCAAAACCTGGTTCTTCATCCCACGCCTCATACAGAAAATGAACCGCCGTGACAACTTCACAGAACTCGTCACCTCCTATTTTCTGTGAATAAAAATCTCCTTCAGCGGCGTCAAATCCCGCTGTTTCCCAGCCTTCGTCCTCAAAATAGTTGAAATGAAACCGGATTCTGCCACCAGGATATAACTTAATGGGCTTTAACAGCCCCATTTCATGGCCATACATACTGATGATTTCAAATTGCATCATCCCTCCGTAATTCAATACTTTTGCAACCTGCCCGGCAAACTCTTCTCTCTTTTCTTCCGGGATATTCATACTCCCCGTGTATCCTCCAAACGTTCCCATCTTGCCCCTCCTCTAAAATCCCAGGATTTCGTATCTGTGCCTGTGGTTAATAAGTAATGACTGAAATGCGCTCATCGCTGTAAATTCAAATCGATCCCGATTGTTTCTGAGCACCCACTGAATCGCCTGTTTCCTCGTTAATTCCGGAAAATACCGGGTATCCTGGTCCATAAGTTCCCTGTAGAATAATAATGCCCTTTTATAATCGTCATCCTCCCTGTGTTCCATAAATTCTGTGATGAATTCCTGATCCGTCAGACGGCATCCCCAATCCTGTTTCAGATCTATGACAATCTGCGCCAGAAAAGGCTCCATTCTGAAATCTTCTTCCAGACGCGTCTCCCTGAAATGTTTTTTCCAATCTGCCAGACGCTCCTTCATATTATCAGAAAACCGGAGATTCCCATCCTCCCAGAACTCTATAAACTCATCTTCATTATCCCTTTGGATTGCTTTATAAAACGAAAGATACTTTTTATCTTCTTTATCATGCACACTGCCTGCAGTTCTCTCTTTTGTGATAATTTCAGAATATCCTGTTATCCCCATCTTCTTCCACACATCCCAGAAATCATGTTGAAGAGTTAATGCATATGCACGAACGATAACAGATGGGAGTACATAGAGAGATGTCTCAGCAATCAGGCCATATTGACTGCTCTCCGCTAATTCCTGTCTCTTTTGTATATCTGCGTCAAGCAATTCACGCAAAAAAATATCCAGACTTTCTTTCTCTCCCTTCTCTATAGCCTCCAACATGATCTGGTACACATAATACTTAAGCTTTGCCTGCGGCGCATCTTTAATGTCTGCTTTTTCTCCCTTAAACGGTTCTTCCGGAACTGTCAGCTTCGGGGAATCAATATCAAAAGCCGCAATAAACTGTTCTTCAATAAAATCGCAGAAATCAAAAGGATATGCACGCCATACCATCTCTGACGTAATATCCTGATACCTTTCCGTATTTTTCAAATAAAGAAGCATGTCCCACAGCTTTGCCCGGTTAGAAAATTCAAGCTCAACTCCCAGCACACTTCTGATCAACACCGCATATGCCTCCACAGGGCATGCCCCGTCTTTACACATAAAGTAACAATGCCCCGCTGAATAGGCTTCCTGCATCACCATGATCATATTCATCACAACCCCAAACTCAGCGTATCCTCTGTCAGGAACTATAAGTTCACAGGTATTTGTGTTGTAAGCCGCTGTCTCCCTTTTTTTCTTCTCAAATATTGAATAATCAAAATTGACAATACCCTGTCCGTCTGGTGACGGCCGCCTGACAACCGTTATCGTCCGCCCGTCTAATTCTGTTCTCTCAGTCTTCCGGATTCCGCATACATCTAATATCTGTAAAATATAACGGTTAAATTCCGCTTTCTTATTATCAGGAATCCTAACAATTCCTTCAAGCTTGTAAAGATCATCACGCATCCACTCTGCCTCCTTATGTTTTATATTATCATTTTAAGCAGATTTTCTGCGGTATGTCATTGAACTTGCAGTTCAATATGGTCACTGGCTTCAAGCCGTGATATGACAGCAGCCATACACTGTCCAATACCTTTGTAGTATGCTCTCATCCGGGCATAAAATAAATAATTATAATCCGGTATCTGATACGTTCTGTTCCCGACGATCAGATAATCTACCGGGATCTGAAGCAGTTCAGACAGAGCATATAGATTATCAACCGTAGGCATACTGTGCCCGCCAAGCCATCTGTATACGCTCTGTACGCAAGATAAATTCAAATATTGCTGAACATCTTTTACCGTAATATTCCTCCGGTTCATAATCTGACGTAATCGAATTCCGGTGGCTTTCATATTGATCACTGGATACATATCTATATGCACCTCCCTTTCAGCAACTTCTTTATTCTCTTTTCAACTTCCCATTTTGAATCAGGCCAGGCCTCCCTGAAACATAGGAAATCAAACAGCCTTCTTTCTTTTCTAAGACTTTCTTTCATATCTACTGCAGTATCATTCAACGCTTGCATATAATCCAGCACCTGCTTTACGGCTACGAGTATACACTTATAACCATATTCATTCCGCTTAATCAAGTCCGTCTTATTTGTCCCACGGAACACTGCCACTTTAATAGAATAGCTATTCTCATCTGCTAAAATACCTGCCATCAAATTATACGTTCCATTTCGCGTCAAAAAAATTAAATTATGAATAAAAATATTCTCTCTAAGCGTCAGATTCTTTCCGGCATACAATACTTTTAATTGTTCAAGAGTTAATTCCTGATTATTCTCCTCAATATTTACAATGGAATCTGATATACTAAGCATTAGATGACGCAGTTGCTGTGGTGATATTTCTCTGTCTTCATCTGCCGATCTCATATAATATTTCCCGTATGCCGAATAGGTTTTTTCATCACCTTCGACAGCAACTTTGATGATATTTTTATCATCACACAGTTCTATAATAATCGTCGGAATAACTTGTGGTTTAATTGCATTGGCAATGTTTTGAGCTATATCCCGCATGGTACGGTCTCCAATCTGTTGTCACACAATTTCACCATCACTTCTTACGCCAAAATATAATGTTCCTTTTCCATCGTTTTATTTCCACACATAATAATCACTTTATTAATCATATTTGCGATTAACAAAGCAATTATTAACCTGTAAATAATTTTTTATACTTCTTTGGGGTTTCATTATTTTTTCTTTATAAGTCATATCAAACCGCAATTATCAATTGAAATTCATAACAAAAACTATGCAAATTAACGCAAGTCAAATCACTACCAATTTATTTTATATTAACTCATCCGTCTTCAAAATCCCCAATATTTTATTCTTCCAGTGC
>CANOBT010000209.1 GCA_947564305.1 uncultured Lachnospiraceae bacterium
GGAAACTTTGTGATGTAACATACAGAGGACTGTTGATACTGTATCATTCGGGATTACTGACACACTAAGAGTGAGTCTTGCCTTATCCCCCATTTGATGGACAATGAAATGCCCTAAAGTGTTAGCTACGCAAGAAGCTTTTGGAAAGAAAAGTATGATAAAAGGGGAATGTGGGCAATCTGGTCTGTGGCTTATTTTCTGATCCATATTCTGGTATTTATCATAGGGGATGCTGGATATCCAGTGGGTAAAGCTGCAGGAATCATCTTACATATCTGTATTCTGCTGTTCATGCAGTCGCTTTTTTCAAAAAGATATTCCAGAAACTATAAATACGGTGGAGAAACGGTTTTTCTGATGATACCCTGTGGTGCTGCATTGTGCATTTCAGTTATGGTAAGCCGGATCACTTCTTCTCTTGCAAATGACATATTGTTCCAGAAAATGGTACAGTACCATGAAGAGAACGGGAAACGTACTCTGCTGGAAAATCAGGTGCGGCAGATGCAGAAAGAGATTGCACAGATACAGGATATCTATACCGATATGCGGGGGCTTCGGCATGATATGAGAAGCCATTTGGCCAATATCTCCCTGCTTACAAAAGGCACGATAGACTCTGTGAATGAAGAGCTGGAAAGCTATATCGGGAAAATGGAGGAAACGGTCAGCAGCAAGGAAAACGGGGAGCTGCATGGGATCGGCAGGATGATAAACACAGCTTTTACAGGCGCAATCGGACTTCGCTAGCCATTGTTACATTCTAACAAAACAAACAAACTGGCAAGACAGCAGGCGGCGCTCTAACTTTTGTCGGGAGCAGGCAGATCATACCCAATTATGCCGTGCCCAAAATGAACGCAGGGTCTTTGCCGGGAATTCGGTGACGTGATAAATGTGGATAATAACATTGCTCGGTGGAATAACATAAATTGGATAGGGAGCGGTTATAAAGAGTGGGATACATTTACCGCAATGAAAGTTAAGTTTCCGAGGCGTTCCATTTAATAGATTTTAAAATGTTATTTTCGTAAAAAGAGAGAGAAGAAAATATGATGCAGGTGGGATTAAACAACTACCAGAGTGGGAACAGCAATGTGGCAGAGCGGGCAGACAACAAAAATTTGGAAAAAAACAGAGGACAAATACGCCAGCGTATCCGTATATCAGGCATATCTGAAGGATAAGTTTTCTTGTTTATCAGCGTCTGAGTATAAGGTGACGATATCGACGGCATATTTGGAGAAATGTATCAAAGATCCCAAAGAAGCGGAGCTGTGGCCAAAGAATCTGGCACATATACCTGCCAGCAAGCATATGATGACCGCATTTTGGAATGCTCAGGGAGCAAGAGTTGTAAACGACGAATTGATTTTTGACGAAAACGGGAAGTGCTGTGGCAGCCCTAATACATATGTGACGAACAATCGCGCATCATCAGGCGGCCACGTTCAGGACAAAAACTGGGAAGAAGCGTTTTGTCAAAGGAGCGAAACGCGAGAAGATTCATCGAACGGTATGAAGCCAATATTATGTAATTAAACGTTGCCTTATTAAAGGTGAGCCTGTAAAATTAGTGACAGAAGAAGTCGGATACATACGGTGTTAGTATTGCGAAGATAGAACCAAGTCGACGCTCGGACAACTTAATGATAGAAGGAGTATGGGCATAGCAGTCTTAAAAATATCCGCATGCCCAGAGGGTAAATGAAAAAAATATTTTTAGTCGAAGATGATAAGACGATTTCCAAGAATCTGATGCTTCTTTTCCAGTCAGAGGGATTTGCAGTCAGCCTTGCCTCCACGCAGAAAGAAGCAGTTGATATGCTTGCGGAAAACAGATTTGATATGGCTTTGGTAGATATATCATTACCTGACGGGAACGGTTTTGCCGTATGTACGGAAATCAAACAGACGCAGAACATTCCGGTTATTTTTTTTACGGCGTCGGGTGATGAAGCCAGCGTTGTTACGGGACTGAATATGGGAGCGGATGATTATGTTACAAAACCATTCAGACCACGGGAATTGATTGCAAGAATCAGAGCGGTTCTTCGCAAAGCAGATTGTCTGCCTGCCAGCTTTGACAGGAACGGGCTTTCGGTGGATACAGCCAGTGGCGTAGTCAAAAAGAATGGGAAAGAGGTCTTTCTTTCCGCGTTGGAATATCGGCTGCTGTTGATATTTATCAATAATCCTGAAAATATCATTACAAGGGACAGACTGCTGGACGAGCTATGGGATGCTGCCGGAGAATTTGTAAATAATAATACGCTGACAGTTTATATTAAAAGATTGCGGGAAAAAATTGAAGACGATCCTTCCAGGCCGCAGCTTATACTGACAGTTCGTGGCACAGGCTATCGACTGGGAGGCAGTTATGTTTCGGAATAAGGAAATACGGCGGATTGCCATATTATATCTTATAATTGTTTCTGTTACAACGGCAGCAGGCTTTCAGATCGGCACTATGGCAGGCGTGCTGGAGCTTCTTTCAGCCTGTTTACTGGGAATTATATTTTATATGTTTACCGGGGCGCGTTATCAGAGGATAGCAAAGTTGTCAGAGCAGATTGATCTGGTGCTACACAATTCGGAACACCTGTATATCAGTGAAGCTGAGGAAGGCGAGCTTGCCATTTTACAGAGCGAAATCCTTAAAATGACTTTACGCATCCGGGAACAGAATGATGCATTAAAAAAAGAAAAAAAGCATCTGGCGGATTCCCTCGCAGATATTTCACATCAGCTTCGCACGCCGCTTACATCAGTAAACATTATCCTGTCGTTATTAGAGAAAAATGCAGAGAAAAAAGAGCAGAAGGCGTTAATAAGGGAAGCGGGGGAATTGTTTGAGCAGATGGATTTTTTGCTGACTTCCCTGTTAAAATTGTCCCGTCTGGATGCGGGAATTGTGGTTTTTAAAGAAGATCGGATCAATATTGTGAGTTTGGTATCCGCGTCGCTTCGCCCGTTCCTGATCTCGATGGAACTGCATCATATTCAAATAAAGACTGACATACCGAAAAAAATAGAAATTACAGGTGATTTCAGGTGGCTTTCAGAGGCATTTCAAAATATTATTAAAAACAGTATGGAGAGTGTGGACGATAATGGTGTAATCGAAATTATTTGCACGGATAATCCCATATTTACAGAAATTACATTCCATGATGACGGGGCTGGATTTAAAGAGGAGGATATACCGCATCTATTTGAGCGTTTTTATCGGGGAAAAGATGAGAAGGCAACGGGATATGGTATCGGACTTGCTCTTTGCAGAACCATTATCATGGGGCAGGGAGGGACTATTCTGGCAAAAAATGATCCGCAGGGAGGAGCGGTATTTACCATTCGCTTTTCGAAACACTCGTGTTGAAATGAGCGGTTCTGGTCTGATGCGATGACTTTTACAGTAAGGTGACATATTTTTGGCGAATGTGACGGATCAGTCACAAAAAAGTCACAAAAAAGTAAGTTCAAAATCCTATGATATGGGTAAACGGCAGATGATACGTCGGCGTATTTTCATTTTGCCGGTAGAAAATGACAGGAGGCTCATAGAATGGAATTTTTGAAAATTGAGGACTTGTGTAAAGTTTATGGGAAAGATGAAAACAGGGTTGTTGCATTGGATCATGTGTCCCTGAATATGGAGAAGGGCGATTTTACTGCTATTATTGGCAGTTCCGGTTCAGGAAAATCAACGCTGCTTCATGCGATAGCGGGGGTGGATATGCCCACAGGCGGTAAGATTTATCTGGATGGGCAGGACGTATATGCTCAGAGCAACGAAAGGCTTGCGGTATTTCGCAGACGGCAGGTAGGATTGATTTATCAGTTTCACAATCTGATACCTACACTTAACGTTGTAGAGAATATTACACTGCCCATTCTCATGGATAAAAGAAAAGTCAACAAAGAAAGGCTGGATGATCTGCTGGAACTTCTGGGATTGCAGGAGAGAAGGACGCATTTGCCTAATCAGCTTTCCGGCGGACAGCAGCAGCGCGTTGCAATTGGCCGCGCCCTGATGAATGCCCCACAGGTGTGTCTTGCGGATGAACCCACGGGGAGTCTGGACAGTCGTAACGGTCAGGAAATTATTCATCTCCTGAAAGAAAGTCATCGTAAATATCACCAATCACTGATTATTGTTACCCATGATGAAAACATTGCGTTGCAGGCGGACCGTATTATCACTATCGCAGACGGAAAAGTGGTAAGGGATGAAAGGCAGGTGACGCAGTCATGAATATTTTTCATAAGGTTGCGCTGCAGGGGTTAAGGAAAAACCGTACCCGTACATTTGTGACAGTAATCGGCGTGGTATTATCCGCCGCTTTATTTACAGCGGTTGCCACGTTTGGAACATCTCTTTTACAATATTTAATCAATGGTTCCATAGCCAAATGCGGCAGCTGGCATATTGATTTTGTGAATGTGGATTCGGACTTTGCGCAGGAAAGGATGGGAGACTCTGAGGTTACGGATGCCGCGCTATTTGAAAATATTGGCTATGCGTTGTTAAACGGCGCGAAAAGCGCTGAAAAACCTTACCTGTTCGTTGCCGGTTTCACGGATGAAACATTTAACAGCCTGCCGGTCACGCTTATTTCCGGCAGATTCCCACAGAATGATACAGAAGTCATAATTCCCAACCATATTTCCATAAAGGCGGATGTGAGAATCCCGGTAGGCGAAACGATTCATATTATGGCAGGAAATCGCGAAGCAGGCGGGAGAATCCTGACGCAGCACGATCCATACAGGGATGGTGAGATCCTGCATATTATGGGGGAAAAGAATTATACGGTGGTGGGAACTTATGAAAGAGCGGGATTTGAAGAACATGATTCGCCGGGCTATACGCTGATCACGAGATCGGATGCGTTGGATCAGGCGGGGCGGTACAGTCTGTTTCTCACACTTGACAGTCCACAAAAGGTGAAGGAATACGGAAGCCGATTTGAGGGACTTATTCCTTTTGTCCTAAATGAAGAGGTATTGCGGTTTTATGGCGTATCAGAGAATACCCTGTTTAATGCCGTCATGTTTACGGTGGGAGGCATATTAGCTGCTATTATTATGATCGGTTCTGTTTTCCTGATTTATAATTCTTTTTATATTTCGTTGAATGAGCGTGTTCAGCAATTTGGCATTCTTATGTCAGTGGGAGCAACAGCCCGACAGCTAAAAAGCTCTGTTCTGTTTGAGGGCTTTTGCATTGGCGTGTTTGGCATTCCGCCTGGGATTGCTGTTGGTATTGGAAGCGTTGCCCTGTCACTGCCCGTTGTTGAAAAAAACTTTGCGACCATTTCTGCCAGCGATGTTGAGCTGGAACTATCGGTGTCTGTTTGGGCGCTTGCCATCTCAACAGCAGTCAGTCTTATCACGATATTGATTTCAGCATATATTCCGGCAAAAAGAGCGGTGGCTGTTCCGGTGATGGAATGCATCCGCCAGACAGACGAGATCAAAACAGAGAAAAAGGATGTTAAGATTTCCGGTTTTTCCAGCCGCATTTATGGTCTGGAGGGAATACTGGCGCTTAAAAATTTCCGCAGGAACAGACGGCGCTACCGCAGCGTCATATTATCCTTAACTTTAAGCCTTGTGCTGTTTGTAACAGGAAGCGCTTTTGGCAGCACTTTGAAAGGGATTGCGGAGGAATTGACGGTTGAAGTTGATGGTGACATTTCCTTTTATGCAGATGAAATGCCGCAGGGTGAACTTCTTGCTTTGCATGACAGATTAAAGAAAGTGGATGGAGTCAGTAAAAGCACATGGCAGTCTGATTTGATTTGTTCAGGCACGGTGGAAGGCCTTCCAGATGATTTTGCGGACGGTCGATTCCAGGCTGATGGCAGCATGCCAATTTACGTCCAGTTTATTGAAGATGCAGTTTATTATGATTTTATAGAAAGTCTTGGGTTTTCCATGGAAGAATACAATGGGCAGGATACAAAGGTTCTGGCTCTTATTCTGGATACGGTAGAACATAAGGTTTTTTTCACGGGACAGGAAATGGAATTTATTCTGTATTCTTCCGTGAAAGATGGTATGAAAACGTTTTGTACAACTATGGTGGACAATTATCCCCTCGACATGCTCCCTTATGACACAGTGCCGCAGTATCTGTTTCTTATGGTAGTTCCGTGGTCAATGAACAGCGCCTTTGAAGGATTGGAGAAAACTGCAAGATCAGGCCTGACTTTTTGGGCGGATTCACCTGCACAGACAATGGCGCAGATTCAGTCTGAGATCATAAGTGAAGGGATTAGCTGTGATTATACGCTGATTAATCTGTCTTCGGCAGTGGATTTGTTTCGCAGTCTGATTTTTGTTGTAGATGTGTTTACTTACGCATTTAGCGCGATGATTTCGCTGATTGCAGTTGCAAATGTATTTAATACCATTTCAACAAATATCCGTATTAGGAGAAGGGAACTGGCCATGCTGCGTTCTGTGGGGATGTCGGAACGGGGCTTTAACCGTATGATGAACTTCGAATGTTTCTTTTATGGGGTGCGTACACTCTTGCTTGGCGTGCCGACTGCCGGTATTTTATCATGGCTGATCTACAAGGGGATGGTAATGAGTGAGCAGCTTGAAGGATTTGCCTATCATTTTCCGTGGAAAAGTATGGGTATCAGTGTGCTTGGCGTGTTTTTGGCCGTTTTTATTACGATGCTGTATGCTACCAGTAAAATCAGAAAAGAAAATATCATTGATGCGCTCAGAGACGATTTGTAGAAAATGTATTGACAAATATTTGCTGACGGTATCTGCTGTCAATCGGTCTGAGGGCGCCGCAGCTCTATGAGGAAACCAAACAGCTCATTATGAAAGTACCGCAGGCTTTTTTGGAGACCTTTACCGATTACCTGAATCAGATGTGCGAGAAGGGGAAAATATCGGAGAAAGACTTTAGGACGCTGGCATTGACCGTATTTTCGGCAACATTCGGTTACACATTTCTGAACGCATCATTCGGAAAAGAGCTTACAGATGTCGAAAAAGATGAGTACATTAAAGACAGTGTGCAGATGTTTATAGAAGGAATCAATCAGTAAGGTTTGGCGTTGCCGGGTGACAATAATAGGAAACGACAAGAGGCGTTTCCTATATGGAAGCGTCTATATGAGGATAAAAATGGGCGAATTTTCCAAATAAAGGAAAAGAGGTTTATGGGTTAGCAGCATCTGGCTGGCAGGCTGCGGCCAACGTGTCGTTCCATGCTATTGCGCTATCTAACCAGGGATGAAACGCATGTTATTTTGCGGGCTGGTTCGTATTATCAATAGATGACAAGCTTTCTCAATTTATGACAATGAAATCAGTTTGTCTGATGCAGGCGTATTGAGACTTTATGAACAAGAAATAAATTCCAACGGCGGCATACTTACAAGAAGTCGCAGCCCAACAAGGTCAGAGCAGCGTCTTCAGCTTTTCGCCAGATTGGGGGGAGGGAATGTAGGAATTAACTACTCGGACTTATAAGAAGAGAGCAGGGGCGGCTCTTAACGACAGAGTAGTTGACATAACAGTGACCCTTAACCACATCCCGGAGGAGAATGGCAGGATAAAAGGGCTGGATGCGCCCCTTGACAGATTGCTTAATGATCCAGGGCAGTAATGGCCGGGGGAAAGCCAGAGATTTATTTTAGATTTCTTACAAGGAGCTTTCTCAGGGCCATTTTTGCCTCCTTTTTAAGTCAGTTCCGTATCTGAATGAGAGCGTTCCTTACTTTACAAAGGCGTAAAGTAAAGAATGCTTTTTTGGCATGGGCATTATGTGAGCACAGTTGGATTAAATGAGACGGCAATCAGAAAATATATTCAAGACCAGGAGAAATACGATATCATGCAGGACAGACTCAGTGTAAAGGAATATGAAGACTCTTTTAAGGGTTAAGGCGAAGTGGTACGAACACCCCTTTAGGGGTTAGGTAACGCGTCAAGTGCAATAGTGACTTGAACGGAGAGAAAATCAGGAATCCCGCTCCTTCCATTTTATAACCTGTTTTTATCACCCCATTCACACATTCCATCTAAAATAGGAATTAAAGATTTTCCACGCTCTGTTAAGCTATATTCTACTTTTGGCGGGATTTGTGGATATTCTTTTCTATGTACTAATTGGTCTGCTTCTAATTCTTTTAAAGTGGAGCTTAAAGTCTTATACGAAATTTCACTGATATATTTTTTCATTTCGTTAAAACGAACGACTCCGAACTCCATTAAAGTATACAAAATAGTCATTTTATATTTGCCATTGATTAATGACAATGTATAGCTGAAACCTGTTGTTTCAAGACATTCATTTGAAATGCAGCGTTCACTCATTTTGCGTTCTCCTTTAGGTAAGTATATAACTCTATTGTAAGTATCGCACTTATATGTGCGTACTTGATTTCGCTTCAATTCTTGCTAGGATTATAATATCAAAAGCAGAGAAAGTCAATCTCACAGAATTAGGAGGACATATTTTATGAGCAAAAAAATAGTTGTAATAACGGGAAGCCCCCGGAAAAACGGGAATAGCTTTGCTATGACAGACGCTTTCATCAAGGCAGCCGAAGCAAAGGGGCACACAATCACACGGT
>CANOBT010000210.1 GCA_947564305.1 uncultured Lachnospiraceae bacterium
GATATTGAGGGACAGATGTCTCTTTTTAATGAGACGGAATATTTTGCAGACCCCAGTGCAGAAGAACCAAAACTGGTTTACGTTGAAAAACATCTCCGCAAAAGAAAATATACCGGCCGGCGCGAAGAACTGATCAAAGACCTTCCACACAGCAAAGTACTTCACACCATAGATGAAAGCGAACAAGTCTGCGAAAAATGCGGAAGCTCCATGGTAAAGGTTGGAGAAGAATTCGTCCGTACCCAAGTACAGTTTATCCCTGCCAGCTTAAAAGTCATTGACCATTACCGGGAAACTTATGAGTGCAGAACCTGCCGGAAACAGGGAACACCATATATGGAAAAAGCACCGGTTCCCTGTCCGCCGGTCTTACATTCCCTTGCATCCGCATCCACAATCGCATGGCTGATCCACCAGAAGTTTGAACTGGGCATCCCATTATACCGCCAGGAAAAAGAATGGGAAGCCCTGGGACTGAAGCTGAGCAGATCGACCATGTCAAACTGGCTTCTGGCCGTCTTCCGGGACTGGCTTTCCCATGTGGTCGGCCGCCTGAAGCAGGAACTGCTGAAACAGGATTACCTGCATATCGATGAGACCCACGTACAGGTGCTGAAAGAACCGGGGAGAAAAAATACATCGGATTCTTACATGTGGGTTTACTGCAGCATCAAAGATGCAGAGACTCCCATCCGGTATTTCGAGTATCAGCCGGGACGGGGTGGAAAATATCCGGAAGCATTTCTGAAGGGCTATAACGGCTGCATCCATACCGATGCTTATTCCGGATACAATGGGATTTTGGGTGTAAAAAGATGTCTGTGTTATACCCATCTGCGCCGGACCTTTGTGGATGCGCTTCCTAAGGATGTCCATACCCCTGAAGCATCAAAATCTGCGGAAGGGGTCTTTCGGCTGAATCAACTGTTTGACCTGGAGACGCAACTGGATGGTCTGCCTCCGGATCAAAAGAAAAAGGAGCGTCTCATCCGCGAGAAACCACTTCTCGAGGCTTTTTGGTCATGGGCTGAAAAAAATGCTGCCTTAGAACTGCCAAAATCCAAACTGTCCAAAGCGTTTGATTACGCCTTAAATCATCGTCAGGAATTCTTTAATTATCTGGAAGACGGCCACTGTTCGATCAGCAATTCACTTGCTGAGAACTGCATCCGTCCATTTGTGATCGGCAGAAAGAACTGGCTGTTTGCAGGAAGTCCGAAGGGGGCATCCGCAAGTGCCGGGATCTATACATTGGTAGAGACGGCCAGGGCAAATGGTCTTGCACCAATGAAGTATCTGAAATATATCCTGTCAGACATGCCGGGGAGTGCCTTTCTCGAACATCCTGAATATTTGGATGATTATCTGCCGTGGAATCCCATAGCACAGGAACGGTGTCGATAACCACTGCCTTTTAGTATAGAGGTCCGGTGGTTATTTTTCTATCCACTATCTTATTTGACGCTTACGATGTATCTCAGCCATTAGTTGTAAATATATAATGTTTGTGTGAACGGCGTAAAAGAGCAGGTTATTGGTGATGACCTGCTTTCTTTTGTTTAAATGATATATGAAAGAATAAAAGTGAACTTGACACTAATTTACCATCAATTCACTATAACTTGACACTAACCTACCATAACCCCAACGAAGTTACGCGGTTTTCCGGGATTCTGGCTCAAAAAAGTTTGTGACATTAACTTGACATAAGAGGGGTATGGGGCGCTTTGTGTCGAGGATAGTCTGCCGGGGAAATGAGAAGGTTTATTGAGAATAGGCACTTTATTTTATGGTATATAGTGTAGAATAACGTGCTTAGTATGTGTTGATTGGATTCTATATAGGCATGTGGTAGGGATAAAACGAATAATAATTCATAAATTACATGGGAATTTTAAAATGAAAAACAGAACTTATATTCGCGATTAACTCTGATAAGAGTGGTTGCGTAAGCAATATTTTTTAGATATAATTGATTTGATAAGCTATAGTAGACTATATAATTGGCAATAAAGCAAGCTGGCAGGAAGGAATAATTATAATCGTCATGAAAACCTTATTTGATATTCTACCGGCCGATTTTTTTAAGCCGCTGACAAGTAAATACCGGCAGGAGTATGCAGATTGTATTATGCGGCTTTTCAATGCCTTCAAACCGGAAATCTCCTATGGAGTGAATCGTGACATCGTAGTCAAAGAATTGACGGACTACTTCGAAGCGGATGATGCAGAGATGAGTTTTGATGATGAAGTCTATGTATCCGATGCAAGGGAGAAGGCAAATGGAGTTATAGCCATATTGAAGAAGTGTGGTTGGATAGAATACGAGCAGGAGATGAATCACCAGATTAATGTGATTTTGTGTGAATATGCGATTCCTGTGATTGATAGTATGAACCGCATTATTCGGGAGGAAGAGGCAGAGTATCAGGGAATCATCTCGCAGATTCATGCGAGTTTGCAGAACGAGGAATTGTACGGCAAACCTTATGAATTGATCATTAAGGGGGTACAGGAGAATACAGAACGTCTTTTATCAGAGTTAAAGAAGCTGAACGCCAGCATTAAGCGGCACATGGATCAGCAGACGAATGATATGGACGCGGAAGAAATCTTAGACCACTTCTTTGAGTATCACAAGAATATCGGATCAAAGGCATATCTGAGAATGAAGACCAGTGAGAATATTTCTTATTTTCGGACAGCAATCATAGAGCGGATTGGGCAGATAATGGAAAGTACAGAGATCATGGAACGGGCGATAGCGGGTTACATGGAGGTGGAGGAGACTGAGGATCAGGAGAAGGCATATGATGAGGTGATCTCCATGCTGATTGACATTAAGTCATCCTTCTATCGTCTGGATGATATCATAGATGAGATTGACAGAAAGCATGCGCGTTATATGCGCAGTGCGGTAATGCGGGCGCGGTTTTTGCTGGCAACTGGCAATAATCTGGAAGGGAAGCTATCCAGAATAATAGATTTTTATGTGCAGCAGATGAACAGTGGAGAGGAAGAATCCTTTGAGGGGTTGTTTTCCCTGTATCCGCAAAACTATATTTCACCGGAATCGATCCAGACAATTCCTGTTACTAAGAAAATGGATGCAATCAGTAGATTCTCCAATCAGGCGCAGCTGAGTGAGGCGGACAGGCTGCTGTATAAAGAAGCGTTAAGGAGAAAGAACCGAAGCCGTTTTTCCCGTAAGAATATCAATGAATATGTTATAAATTTATTAGGAGACAGGGATAAGATGCCGGTTACAGAGGTGCCGGTGGAATCTGTCAGGGATTTGATTCGGATCATCTATATCAGCATTTATTCCGGTAATCGGTCCAATAATTATGAAATCAGCCGAAGCAGAAAACAAGTGGAGATACAGGGATATTCGTTGCCGTATTTTGACATTGTTAAAAAAAGATAGAGCTATAATACATTTAAGATAATTTGAACACGATTTTGAAAATATATCTTCATGAAAGTATAAAGGACATACATATGTTTGAAGAATTAATAGAATCTGCCGCACAGAAAGAGAAATTCCGTGCTGCGTCGAACAAACTGTTAAATCAGTGTTTTCTGCTACGGAAGCGGGAAGACACGAAGAAAGAATATGTTTTCGTAAGGCAGAATCGGGAATTGTTTATTCCGTTTTTTGACCTGCTGGGGTACGATCTGAAAATAAACGAGGATCAGGGAGTAATCGGCATTGTGAATCAGTTCGGAACGGGGAGACTGGCACTTGGCAAATATGAGAGTATCTTTCTGTTGATTCTCCGGATTCTATATGTGGAAAAGCGTAAGGAATTGGGAACTTTCACAGAGGAAGTGACGGTTCTCATGGAAGAAATCAGAGAGAAGTATGTGATGCTTAAGATCAAGGCGAAACCGATGCTGGACAAGGGGAATGAGCGGCATATGGCCAGTTTGTTTCGCAGATATAATCTGATTCGGAATCTGGACAATGATGTTAGCCGGCCGGATGCCCGAATTATTATCTACCCATCAATTCTCATGGCGGTGACGGTGGAGGATATTAATGAATATTATACGATGACGGAACAGAAAATGCGGGAGTATTCCGGAGGGAACGCAAATGGAGACTCAGAAGAAGATTATGACCAGAGTGCAGTTGATTAACTGGCACTACTTTGAGAATGAGAGAATATCTTTTCATGGATCGACATTGATCAGTGGAGAAAATACTGCTGGGAAATCCACTATATTGGATGCTATACAGCTGGTACTGACAACGAACACACGCAGGTTCAACGTGGCGGCAAATGAGAAAGGAAAGAGAGATTTAAGGGGATATGTCCGCTGTAAGATTGGCAATGTGGGTGAGGCTTACCTTCGAAAGGGTGCAGTACCGGCTAATGTGGCACTGGAATTTTATGAGGAGAAGGGCGAGCGTTACTTTGTGCTGGGCGCGCATATGCTTTCCAGAGACGAGGAGAGTCCGGTTATAATCAGATGGTATATAGAGGAGTGCAGGCTGGAAGATCTTTCTTTCATGGCAGGAGAACGTGCCGCACTAGCAGAAGAATTTCGGGTAAAAAATAGGAAGATATCATATATCGACCAGAAAAATGCGGCACAGGATCGGTTTAAACGACGTCTTGGAAATCTGGATGATAAGTTTTTTGACATTATTCCAAAATCTTTGGCGTTTAAGCCGATGGACAATGTGAAAGAGTTTATCAATAAATTTGTCTTGTCGGAAGAGCGGGTGGATGTAGCTTCCCTGCGGGAGAACATAGAGACACTGAGTGAGTTGGAGAATATATTGGATCGTTCAAGAAGGCAGAAGTGTGCACTGGAGAAAATTCTTGGCAAGTATGATGAGATAGAAGAGAAGGACAGAAGTATCCTTGTCAACGATATTCTGCTGAAAATTGCGAATCGGGATGCCGTGCATCTGGATGTGGAGAATCTGGAGAAAAAGATCCGGATCAAAAGTCAGTCTGTGGAGTCTAACCGCGGATTTCTGGAAGAAATGGGGGAGCAGATCAAGGATCTGGAGAATCAGATTCTGGCGATCAGGGTAGACATAGAAGCGACGCATTCTAATGCTCTTTTGCAACAGGCCAGAAGCCGGATAGAAAAACTGGAAGGGGAAATCCGTCAGAAGAAGGAGGACGAAAAGAAGCTGCAGGAACAGGTACGCCTTTTGATGAATTATCTGAGAGATTTGGAAAGACTGGATTATAAGCCCGTGAAGCGCACACAGGCAGAACAGATAGGAGAGGCGGCGGATCGGGAGGAAAAGGCGAAGACGGTTGAGAAGCTGGAGGCTTTCGCTTCAAAGGAACAAAATGAAATTCAGAATACCTGGGCGATCCTTACTGCAGACATGAAGAGAATTTCCGAGGAAATAAGTGACTGTCAGGAACGTCTGAAGAAGCTGGAAAAGAGAGTGCTTCCCTATCCTGTATATGCGCAGAAACTGAAAGAGATGGTGGAGAAGGAGTTTGTACGCAAAGGGATCTCTTCTCCGGTCTATTTTCTTTCGGAATTGTTGGAAATCACAGATGTGAAGTGGACCAATGCCATAGAAGGGTATCTCAACACGCAGAAATTCTATCTGGTTGTGGAGCCGGAATATTATCATGCGGCGTTGGAGGTTTATGATAAAAACCGTAAGAACATACACACCGCAGGTATTATTAACAGTCGTAAACTTCCAACGGAGCAGGTGGCGGATCAGGATTCACTCGCCTATGTGGTGAAAAGCGATAACCGTTACGCCAGGGCATATACGAATTATGTATTGGGCAGGGTGAAGCGCTGCATAGATGTCCATGAACTGGAACGTCATTCCATTGCCATGACGCCCGAATGTATGCTCTATCAGGGATATGTGGTCAGACATTTGAATCCAAGGGATTACGAGAATCCCTTTATCGGACAGTATGCTTACCGGACGCAGATAGAGAATGTAAAAAAAGAGATTGAGGAAAAGACGAGGAGGCGGAGCGGACTCAGGCAGGAAATTCAGCTGTATGCAGCGGTTCAGGAAAGTGCGCAGAAAGTAAATCTGGGTATCATGAAGTTGTACTTGTATGTGCCGGAAAGTTTGCAAAGTCTGCGGGAGCAGATGATGTCAGCGAAGGCAGAGTTGAAGGATGCAGAGAGCGATCCCACTCTGATAGATCTAAATCTAAAATTGGGTGCTAAAAAGAAAGAGCTTGACGAAAATACAAAAGAGAAAGACAGCCTCAACAGAGAAAACATTTGTCTGGAGAATCAGATTGATGCGCATAGAAATGAGATGCAGGAAAGAAAAAAGGAATATGAAATCCTGCGGACAGAACTGGAAGAACAGGCGGACAGGGATGGTGTAGTTTATAAAGAGGCGGAGGACAAGTACAGACAGAATCGAAAGAGCAAGAGCGCACAGGTCATTGCAGTGAATTTTGCACCTCAGAGATCACAGCTTCTGCGTGAGCGGGAGGAACTGTTGGACGGCAGAACGGGTTTGAAAGGGCTGCAGATGAGATTCAATCAGGAATTTACTCTTGATTTTGTGATGGGACTTGCAAATATTTCGGAATATCGGGAGGCGTTGCAGAAGCTTAAGAGTGTGGAAATCGTGCGGTATGAGGAAAAATTGAAGCTTGCCCGGGAGGATTGTGAACAGATTTTCCGCAGTGATTTTCTCTCCAGAATGAAAGAAAATATTGAGAGTGCGAGAAATGAGTTCCGCAGCCTGAACAAGGCATTGGACAGTATTTATTACGGAGACGACAGCTACCGGTTTAAGATCAGTTTTGATAAGAAAAAGGAGGGGCTGTACAGGATGATTATCTCAGAGAACAATTACGAGGGCATCAATCTCTGGACCAGCGCATTCGAGGAAGAATACAAGGAGGAAATGGCCGATCTTTTTGACAAGCTGATGGCGAAGGACGATAACGGGCAGAAGATTGTGGAGGAATACACAGATTATCGTTCTTATCTGGACTATGATATTGAAATTCATAAGCGGGACGGTTCGATTCAGCGCTTTTCTGACATTTATGGAGAAAAAAGCGGCAGTGAGACGCAGGTGCCTTATTATGTTGCAATTGCAGCTTCTTTTTATCAATTATATCGATACGGAAACAGTATAAGAATCATGCTGCTGGATGAGGCCTTTGATAAGATGGATGATGAACGCATTCAGTCCATGATGGAGTTTTTCAACGGATTAGGGCTGCAGGTTATTCTGGCAACGCCGCCGGCGAAGATTGAGGTGATTGGTGAGCAGGTTGGAACGGTTCTGACTGCGATTCGTGTGGGGCAGAACAGTATTGTGGAGGAGTATGATTTGTGATGGACAGGCAGCAGAGGAAAGTGTTGGAGCAGCTTTTGGATTCCTATGAAAGGAGCCGGACATTCCGGGGAGACAATCAGGTAAGCCAGAAATTTTCCGTGAGCGTCGGGAAGATTTTCCCCAAGTATAATGACGATGCGGAGTATGATTATTTCTGTCAGATTAATGAGTCGATGGAAGAGCTTTGTGATGAAGGACTGGTTACACTGTCATATTGGAAAAAGGGTGTGTTGAAGAAGATTACACTCAATCTGAAGCGGCTGGATGTCTGCTATGAAATGCTGGGAAGGATGTCAAGAAGACGGGAGCAGGAAGAACTTGTATGTATATGGGATGCACTTTGTCAAAGTGACGAGTTACGTCAGCGGAATGAATCCAGTAAGGAGTATCAGAATCCGTTAGTTAAATATATTACGACTCAACGACTCAGGGTTGAAAAAAATCTGAATGTGGAATATTACAATCATGATCTGGAAAAATACCGTGAACTGCTTTTGGCAGTAAAAGCAGTTCTGGAGAATCAGGATGAGATCTTTATCCGCAGTCTTTCCATGCAGCTGTTCCATGATTCCAAGAGAATGGAGCAGCTAAAGCACAAGGTAGAAGCTTTATTGTATCAGTATGGAGAGTATCAGGAGCGTGACTTTGTACTGGAGGAATGTGGAATCGTCCATACGCCGACTTATGTGATGATGAAAGGAAACGGGAGTATAAGGATCAGAAGAAAATGCAGATTAAGTGAGAATGAGAGTATTGACAGAGAAGCAAATTTTGCTGGAGAAGCAGAGACTGACATAGAAATGAGGGCAGAAAGGAAAACAGGCTTAGACGAGCAGGAGATCGATTTGTCTCTGATGGAAGGTGATATTGCGCTGTCTACAGAAACGGTCAAGAGCCTGAAAGCTGTTACAGTCAAGGGAAAGCGTGTGGTAACGGTGGAGAATCTTACCAGTTTTCATGATTATCCGGCGGAGGAGGATTTTGTTGTTTATCTGGGAGGATTCCACAATAAGGTAAAAAGAGACTTCCTCT
>CANOBT010000211.1 GCA_947564305.1 uncultured Lachnospiraceae bacterium
TTACTCGGATGAAGATAAGGCGGACGGGGATATGGTTTTACTGGAGCGAAGAGTCTGCCCAAAACATAATAGACTGGTTTTCACTCTTACATCATTCGAAGGGAGTTTTAGCTGGAGAACCGATTGAATTAACAGACTGGCAGAAGTTTAGAATATGTCAGCTCTATGGCTGGAAACGGAAAAAGGATGGAAGAAGGCGGTTCAAAAAGGCATTTACGGAAGTGGCCAGAAAAAATGCGAAATCACAGGAAGAGGCCGGGATTGCCCTTTATGAAATATCAGTGACGGCCACAAAAAATAGCGAATTGTGCGAATTCTATACAGCAGGCGTTAAGAGGGATCAGTCAAAAATCGTGTTTAATGAAGCTAGGCTAATGCTTAGGAAATCGCCGTTAAGGGGAAAATTCAATGTAACAAGAGATGCCATTGAACATATCAAGACAGGGAGCTTCATAAAACCGTTAAGCAAAGAGGACGGGAAATCAGGAGACGGAACCAATCCGGCCGGGTGCTGTATTGACGAGTATCATCAGCACAAAACCACAGAATTTTACGACCTGGGGCTTGGGGCAAATACAAAGGAACCGCTGCTGATGATTATTACAACGGCGGGGGTAGATCTGACACTACCCTGTTATGTGACAGAATACGCATATTGTTCAAAAATACTTGATCCAGATACAGATATAGAAAACGAAGAATACCTGGTTGACATTTGCGAGATGGATCCGGAAGATTACGAGGATATTAGTCGGCTGGATGATGAAAGACTGTGGGAAAAGGCTAACCCCATCCGTATGACTTATGAGCAAGGAAAAGAAAAAATCAGAGGAGAGTATAAGATTGCGAAGGAAGTCCCAGAACATATGACAATGTTTCTGACAAAATGTTTAGATGTCTGGGTGCAGGCGAAGGAAAACAGCTACATGAATATGTCTAAATGGAAAGCCTGTGAGGTAAAAGAGTTTCCAGTAGATATTCGTAAAAGGAGTGTGTATGTCGGATTCGATATGTCGGCAAAGATAGACCTGACATCAGTAGCGTTCATCATTCCGTTTTTATCCGGGGAATTTGACTCTGAAGGGAAAGAGATTGTGAAATATATTGTGTTTTCACATTCCTTTATCCCTAACCGCGAAAAACTGGCAGAAAGAAAAAGAAAGGACAAAGTAGACTATGACGCATGGGAAAGAATGGGGTTTCTTTCAGTAACAAATACTCCGATTGTTGATCAAAGCGCTGTCGTGAAGTATGTGCTGGATACATGCAAAAAAAACGAATGGGAGATTGAGTGTCTTTGTTTTGATCCGGCAAACGCTGCAAAGCTCATGATGGATCTGTCGGATGAGGGATACACAGTGGAGGAAGTATTCCAAAGCCACAAATCATTAAACGAAGCAACACAGGGGTTCAGGGAACAGGTATACTGCAGAAATGTAATGTATACATATAATCCGCTTTTAAATTATGCTATGAGTAATGCCGTAATCAGAAAACGGGAAGGACTGATTAAAATAGACAAGGATGCAACAAAAAAGAGAGTTGATCCGGTTGATGCTGTATTATGCGCTTTTAAGCTTGCAATATATCACACATTCGGATCAAGCTATTTAGAAGCGATTGACGAATTTTTAGAAAGTGAATGGTGATTATGGGAATACGGAATAGAATAAAAAGAGCTTACACAGCATTTACCATGCCGGAGGTGAGCTTAGAGGACGAAGAATTACTGGAATGGCTTAACATAACGACAAAAGATAAAAGGAAAATAAGTGAGGTTACGTATTTTACCTGCATGAAGATGCTTTCGGAGACAATGGGAAAACTACCGCTCAAGTATTATCAGGAAACACCAGAGGGAAAAGCAAGGGCCGATCCGACAGATATGACGAGGCTTTTACAACTTCGGCCAAATCCCATAATAACTCCGACAACATTATGGTCATCAGTGGAATTAAATTGTCAGCACTATGGGAACGCATACGTCTGGATACAAAGAGAGTTTAAGGAGAAAAGATACGGCGGAGAAATCAAAAATTACGGTTTGTGGCTGATGCCGTCTAAGGATGTTACAGTATTAATGGATGACGCCGGGATATTCAGGGATAAAGGCCGGTTGTACTACCAGTATACAGATGAAAAAACAGGAGAAATGTATGTATTTCCGCAGGAAGACGTAATGCATTTTAAGACAGGATACAGCCTGAACGGAATCATGGGAGTTCCTGTACGGAAAATCGTAGGTTCTTCCGTTGACGGCGCATTGGAAAGTCAGAACTTTATGAATAATCTTTATGAATATGGCCTGACTGCGGGAATGGCTATGCAGTATGCAGGAGAATTATCAGATGAAAAGATAAGAAAGCTGCAGAACAAATATTCAAAATATTTGACTGGAAGTAAAAATGCCGGAAAGATTGTACCCGTCCCCATAGGATTAGAACTTGTACCATTGAAGATGAACCTGACGGATGCGCAGTTTTTCGAGCTTAGAAAATATACAGCGCTTCAGATCGCCAGCGCTTTTGGCATCAAACCAAACCAAATCAACAACTATGAAAAGTCCAGCTATGCAAACAGTGAGATGCAGCAGCTGGCTTTTTTAGTGGATACTATGTCATACCGGATAAAAGGATATGAGGAAGAAATTAATTATAAGGCTTTGACTCCAAAAGAGATCGAGGAAGGATTTTACTATAAATACAACGAAAAGGCAATCTTAAGGACAGATGCGGAAAGCCAGATGAGGATCCTGACATCCGCGGTAAATAATGGTGTTTATACGGCGAATGAAGCAAGGGAGTACGTGGACAAGCCAAAGAAGCCGGGCGGTGACACTCTGATGGTAAATGGTAATTATATCCCGATTACAGATGTAGGAAAACAATATAGGAAAGGTGGTGATGAAAATGAAGGAGGCACAGATTAGAGGCGATATTATCGATAATGACACGAAATGGATTTATGACTGGCTGGAGTGGGAATCCACATGCCCGAATGATATTAAATCCGTTATTGACACATTAGAGCAAGGTGAGGAACTTCGCGTTATTGTAAACAGCGGAGGTGGGGATGTATTTGCAGGACAGGAAATATATACTCTTCTGCGAAAATGCAAAAATTCCATTTCGGAGATTGACAGCATGGCAGGAAGCGCAGCAGGTGTAGCTGCAATGGGCGCAGGCCGTGTACTGATTAGCCCGGTAGGAATGATTATGATACACAACGTAACCGGAAGCGGATATGCAAGCGGAGATTATCACTTGTATGAGAAAAGAGCAAGAACACTTAAGGAGATGAACGCAGCACTGGCGCAGTCTTATGCCGAAAAGTCAGGAAGGCCCCTGGAAAATATTCTGGAGATTATGGACAGGGAGACCTGGCTGACGGCAAATCAGGCAATAGAGATGGGCTTCGCTGATGAAATGCTGGGTGCAGGGATGCAGGTTACGAATTCTTATGCAGGTTTACGGCTGACGGAGGAAATCAGACAGAGGGTAATGAAAGAAAAAGCGGAAGCAGATAGGAACGAGGAAATAAAAAGTGAACTATTAGGAGATTTGGAGCTGTATGGCATCTAAATCTTTTTTTGAAAGGAGAAATGATATGAACAAAAAACTTTTAGAATTATTAAACGCTATCAATACAAAGAAAATGGAAGTCAGGAACCTTGTGGATGAGGGAAGAATGGAGGAGGCAAAGGTCGCGAAAGAGGAGTTGATAGAACTGCAGAACAAATTTGACCTGTTGAAGGACTTGGAAGAAGAAGGGTTGAAAAATATGCAGAACAGGGCGGCAGCAGGTACGGCTAATACCACAACGGAAGAGGAGGCTGCAGCAGCCCCAGAAGAACCGCCGAAAGATGCGGTGCATGAATTTGCTAACGCAGCAAGAAACAGATTCCATGTTTCGAATGATATGAGCGAAGGAAGCAGGACTGACGGAGGATATACAGTACCGGAGGATATACAGACAAAGATTAACGAAAGAAGAGAGGCGAGGGCGTCACTGATACAATTTGGTTGACGTAGAGCCAGTTTCCACCAATAAGGGGTCAAGAACCTTTAAAAAGAGGGCACAGCAGACAGGATTTACCCAGATAGGCGAGGGTGGAAAGGCAAAAAAGAAGGAAACCCCGCAGTTTGAACGCATGGATTATGAAATAAAAAAATATGCGGGATACTTCCCAGTAACCAATGAACTGTTTGAGGATTCAGACGCCAACATAACGTCTGTGTTGGTAACCTGGATTGGAGATGAATCCCGGGCGACAAGAAATAATATTATCCGAAACATAATTAATACAAAAGCAAAGACAGAACTGGGCGGGCTGGATGATATTAAAAAAGCGTTGAATGTAACGTTAGGCTCCGCTTTTAAATCAACCTCAAAAGTAATAACAAATGATGACGGCCTGCAATATCTGGATACCCTTAAGGATGCAGACGGAAAATACCTCTTACAGCCAAATCCGGCGGAACCAATGCAATTAAGACTTTGCGCTGGTGCGACAATCGTTCCGGTTGAGGTTCTGCCAAATGCGGAATTCCCTTCGGACGTTGCTACGGCTAAAAAAAGAAAGATTCCAATGGTTATTGGGGACTTGAAGGAAGGAATTAAATTTTTTGATCGTAAGCAGCTTACGATTATAACATCTAATATAGCAGTGGCAGGCGATCTGAACGCTTTTGAGGAGGATTTAACCCTGTTCCGTGCGATTGAAAGAGAGGACTGCTGTGTGAAGGATGACCAGGCATTTGTAAACGGTGTGCTGACGATTGACGATAATTCTGTAACAGGAACAGTGGCGGAAACTGGAAAATAGTAAGCGGGTGCGCAATATGCTGGAAAAGATTAAAGAGAGATGCGGAATTGCACCGTCTGTTACAGTGTATGATGATGACATTAAAGCATATATAGAAGACTGCCGCGCAGATATGATAGTTTCCGGGGTTCCGAAAGAACTTGCAGAATCTGGGACAAATGCAGGCATTTTAACTGCAGTAACTTTATATGTGAAAGCATATCTGGGAGATGACCGGACAGATACAGAGAAATATTTAAAACTGTATTGGAATAAAGTATTCCGGTTAAGCCTGGAGGAGGGCGGTACATAATGTGGAATGGAAGTATAAAATTCATAAGGAAAGGCAGCAGGCAGCAGAATAAAAACGGATTCATGCAGGAGGAAGAGACATATACAGAAAGCATTCCGGCAAGTTTTACAGACGTGACAAGGAATGATGAGATTCTGGCAGCACAGAAGGGATACACGGCTAATCAGAATATAGAAGTCATGGAGTGCAATTACAACGGGGAAGAGAGACTTCTGGATGAATCTGATAATTCTGTGTATGACATAAAAAGAACCTATCGGAAAGATAAGGCCATGAAAATCATTATGACCTGTGAAAGGAGGCAGAATGGCACAATTTAAACTGGAAGGCATTGATGATCTGATGAAAGATTTGGATTTGCTGGATACAGAGAGGATAGCGCCAATGATGCTGGAAGAATCCGCCCCAATCCTAGAAGAGGCTGTTACAAAGAAAGCTTCCGCGCATAAAGATACCGGGGACATGGTGAATTCCATCAAAAAAACGAAAGCCGGGAGAAACCAGACAGGGTACTATATTGCTGTACGTCCAACGGGAAAGGACAGAAAAGGCGTAAGGAACATGGAAAAAATGGCGGCGTTGGAGTATGGTGTTGACGGGAAACAACCGGCGACACCGGTTCTGACACCAGCCGTTCATGAAGTGGAAGTCCCGGTGCTGAAAA
Source organism: uncultured Lachnospiraceae bacterium (assembly GCA_947564305.1). The sequence goes on from CANOBT010000211.1 coordinate 5,782, forward strand.
AGATGCAGGAAGTTTTTGATCGGGAGACAGGATAATGACAGAATTTGAGAAAATCATAGCGGCTGTTGAAGACTTTGGCTTCCCCTGCGAACCAGATGTTTATACTGGGAAAGCAGAAAAGTATTTTGTATATAATTATGCAGATGAAAGAGGGGACCTGTTTGCAGATGACGCGCCGGAAGGGGTAATTGCAAGTATGCAGATACACTTTTTTCTGCCGGCAGGGGAAGACTTTATTAAAATTAAAAATCAGATCCGGAAGGCCCTGTTCCGTCAGGGCTTTACATTTCCGGAAGTTACAGTGTTGAAAGAAGATAAAAAACGCCACATTATTTTTGAATGTGACATTGAAGAAGAGGAGGATTAGATTATGGCTTATGTTGGACTGGTTAAACCGACAATTGCAAAATTAGATGAAAGCGGCGGAACACCAAAGTATACGGATGGCTTTGCGTGTGGAAAAGCAATGGAAATGAGCATTAACCCACAATATGCGGAAGGTTCCCTGTATGCAGACGATCAGCTGTCAGAGTATGACAAGGAATTCAAGTATGCGGATATAACGCTTCGGACAAGCACGCTGCCGATTCAGGCGCACAATAATATGTTTGGACATACAGTTGATGATGGTACAGACGATACTGCAACAATCAGCGACAGAGTAACGGACGATTCAAATTATGTAGGATTTGGGATCTATGTAAAGGAGAAAGTAAATAACAAATATAGATTCATTGCCATGTGGATTTATAAAACGAAGTTCGCAGAGGGACAGGAAGATTATAAGACAAAAGGTGACAATATTGAATATCAGACGCCATCCATATCAGGAAGGGCAGCGGGCTTGGAAGACGGAAGATGGAGAGAGCGGAAAATATTCAGAACAATAAAAGAAGCGCAGGACTGGCTGGATGAGATGGCAGGAATTAAAGAATCGTCAGTTCCGGGCGGTGGAGATGCGTAGGGGGAAATTAGATGTTTGAAGAATTAAAAAATATTATTTTATCAGGTGAATCTTATCCAATTAAATGCGATTTGGTGGTACTGGAAAAAATACAGGAAGAATTTGGCTCAATCAGTGAATTTGAAAGCCTGCTGATACCGTGGGAGCCAAAACTGGATGAAGAGGGCAAAGAGGTCAGGGGGAAAGAAGGGAAAACTCTCTTCCAGGCCCGCTTTCCGAGTATTAAGGCTGTAAATTCCGCTCTTTACCTTATGGTGAAAGAGGGCGAGGAAATTATAGCAGAATGTGAAAACCGGGCGCCTAAAGTACTTTCAAGGAATCAGATAGCGAGAAGATGCGATCTGACGCCGCTAGATATCGCTGACCAACTACATGATGAATTTTTACGTTGCTTAAGGGTAAAAAACGGGGAGACCACGCAGAACCAGACGGAGGAGACGAAGAAAAGCAGCAGTTAGATTTTGCGTGGCTGGTTTTTATGGGAATACAGATGGGATACACGGAAAAAGAAGTATCAAGGATGTATTTGGGAAAATGGTACGAACTGTTTAAACATTTTAAACGATTCCATAATTTTAAGATGAAGCGAGGGCTTTATGAGGAAAAAGAAAGAGTTTCCTTGCTGGACTTATAGTGCGATACATAGTATAATAAAACAAAGGAGGGATGGATGTATGAATAGACAAAAAAAGTTATGGATACAATTAATTGCTGGGATTATCCTTTTGCTGTTCATGCTCTGGATTCCCGAGTTTGCAGCGCTTGCCTTTGTTGGGATAGTCGTTTTGTATATTGGAAAGAAGTTGTGGCATGTTCCGGTTGGGACGATACGTAAGAAGAAAAAATAAAAGATGGAGAATACCACCTGTTGCGGCAGGTGGTATTTCTATTTTAATATTCCGAATTCAACGGAAAGGATTGAAATTATGTTAGTAGAAGTAAAGAGAATTAGCAAAACGGAAATGACGGTGGTAAGCAGTTTGGACGTAGCAGAGACGTTTGAAAAGAATCATAGAGATGTAATGGAATCTATAAGAAATATAGAGACGAATATAAGTAGAGCGGAATTTTCCGCTCTATTCTATCTGGGTTCTTACAAAGCGTCCAATGGGAAAATAAATCCCATGTATCTCATGACAAGATTTCTTTCAAAAGGAGGATAAAATATTTTATCAAAAATGCTTGACTTTTTGAGTTCCAGATATTAAAATGAATTTACGGAACTCAAAAAGTGAGGTGAAAATATGAGTCCACGAACAGGAAGACCGAAAGTAGAAAACCCTAAGAGCAATGATGTGAAAGTCCGCCTTGATAATGAAACAAATTATAGGCTGAATAGTTATTGTCTTGAACACGGTATAACAAAAGCGGAAGCCATAAGAAGAGGTATACAGTTGCTTTTGGTTAAAAAAAAATAGGATGTTGTTCCGACTACCAATCAAACACAACATCCTACGTTGTTGAGATTTCTCTCTGTGAAATATTCTATCATAAAGGGAAATCTCTTTCAAGAAAAATGAAAAGGAGAATATAAATTATGCTGAATGTTTCAGATGCGAAAA
>CANOBT010000212.1 GCA_947564305.1 uncultured Lachnospiraceae bacterium
CCTCCATTTCCGACAATTTTCTCCTTAATTTTATTATATGCATGTCCACTGCTATTATTTTCATATTCTGGAAATTTTTTCATATACTTTATTTTGAAATGCTTTCTTTTCTAAAATAATTTTAGTGTTACTTTGTTCGCTAACTTGCTAACTACTCGAGTAAAAAAATATGCGGACTATGGCAATCCGCATACTTTCTGTCAAAAGTCATACGCAAAGCTGCGTGGCAATCATATTCAGCACATCACTGCTCATCTGGACATCCTGTGATATATAGCCAAGCTGTTTCAGCCGGTATGATGCAGCTTCAAAAGACACATTAAACACATTTGAAACCTTGGCCGCAGTGATATAATTTCTGAACACTGCCCTAGTAGTTTTTACGCTTTCAGCAACTTTCCTTACCATTGACACTGGCATAAGGATTGCAGAAGATAAGGCATTCGCCTGCCACTCCATCCAGTCTTTGTCTGTCCATATTTCCGGATTCTTTGCATCCATTTTCTTCGTGTCTATCCGGCACTGCACCATCGGTATCGGGGTTTCCCCAATATAATCAAATATCGTCATCTGGTCAGGATCATAAGCAAAATACTCTTTATGGAGGAACTCATGGCTTGCCTCATGCCCCATGGTAAAACGGTACCGGTGTTCCTGGTTCTCCGCTAAAAGAGTCTTGTCAATAATCACTGTATGGGCTTTGGCGCTGATATAATCTGCCCTGTCATGTTGCGGGTCATAAACCGGCACTTTGTCCGTGTCGTTAAAAACCGTCATCCCAAGATAAACACCGCAATGCGATAAATATTGAAAGTCCTGATCCATCCCAAGATAATTCTGCGCAAATGAATCAATATCAATCTCCTGTGGGTTTTCCAAAGCATCCGGCATAAAATCCCCGACAAGATTCTCACCGATCAAATCTATTTCTTTCCTGCTCAATACCGGAGCTCCCGATTTTTTTCTTGTTATAACTGGTCTATACATATATAGGCTCTTACCCCTTTCGCTTTCTCAGTTCTTCAACAAACTGGTTCCATTCTTCTTCTCCTGCATCCAAGTCCCTGGCGGTCCTCAGCGCAGCACTGACATAGTCTCTCTCCATGATGTAGTCGGGAAGGTCGGGTGCCACTGCATTCCGTTTCTTACCGGCCAGATTGAACATAAGCTCACGTTCCTCATTTGATAAACCTAATATTTTTGCGAGTTGGGTAAGTTTCTCCATGTCAAAAGGGTTGCGTCTGTCTTTTTCCACATCTGTTAAAAATGGGGCGGATACACCAAGCATATCTGCCATCTTCCTCAATGTAATCTGCTTCTCGACTCTCTTCTGACTTATGAATTCTCCAAAATTCGCATACTTCATACTCTTCACCTTTTCTTCTCTCTTCTTCGTTTTCTCTTTTTGTTTTCTCTTCGTATTCTCATTTTATAGGTGTTAATAATTTAGCACGCCCGCTTGTTCGCTAACTTGCTAATGTCAATATACTAAAAAAGGGAGAAGATGTCAATTACTTTTTGAAAAAAAATTTAATCCTCTCCCTTTAATGTAAAACCTGGAACCCTGAACATATAGCCCACGATCCCGGCAATTGGGTATATGAAGAACCAACCTTTACTAATCTTTTTGGAATGTACGCATTCCGTTAGAACTATCGGTTTTTTCTTAACACACGTTTTGAACCTTAAATGAAGCAAATGATTCTGGCACGGCTTAATCTGCTATGCTGGCTTGACCGTTCATCAGCATAGGGAGAAGCCAATCACGAAGCTTATTTAATGTTAGAGTTTCTTCTGCATTTCTATTGAGGAGTGAAAATATATTCCTCACTCTGCTGGAGTATGCCTCAATAATGTCATATGCCGGGATTAAAACATTCCAATCAAGTAGCGTGTTTATGCGAATGCCTTTAAAAATGCTTCCGGTTGAACTTGCAGTTGCCCCCTTAATGAACGCATTGCTTGTAAAGTACGAGTAAAGGAACTCTGCTGTGGCTATATGGCTGTTTGGTCTAATAGCAAATACCGATTCATTGATTTCCCAGTCAGAAGGTTGTTCTTCTATAAGATAACAACGCCCTAATGGAGCAATACTGGCAAAAAGAATATCCCCACGGCGAATATCCGAACGTTGGTGAATCAATGCTTGAGCTTCTGCATCGATGGTATCGCAGCCAGCAAAATCAAGTGTACCTGATAAAGTTAAATTCTTTACAGTTATATACTTGATAGAACCGCCACCAAGCTTAAAGTTATCACGAGGATTCAGTCCAGTTGATATCTTTTCAATGCAATCAGCAAGTGTTCCCGTAGACCAACCTTTGGGGATCTCATGCTTTAGTGTATTGTTCCACACCATCTGACCACCAGACAAACGATAGGGGTTCCCATTTTCGTCAGGAAAATCAAATTGCGTGAACCAATAATCATACAACAGGCGAAGTTGCTGCTGTAAATTATCATTTATGCGATTAAAAACCTGAATTTTACGTTCTATGTTATACAAGAAGTCCCCAATTTTAACCTGTTCTTCATAAGGCGGCAGGTACAAGCTGAGAAAAGAAAACATATCCTCATTAAAACTTGCTCTCAAAGTCATTATTGTGTTGCAATCAATGACTTTTCTGAAATATTTACTCCTCAAGAAAAACGCCATGTATTTTTCATACGCAATTCCGGTGGTTTTAGGTCTTAACCGTTTTGTAAAACCGCTATAAGTGGCATTGGGATAATCTTTCAATGCAACACAACTCATTGCAAGCTCATCTACTGTTTCGCTTGTTCGTGTTAAAAATATATCCCCCTTATGTACTGAAAACATCTCTTGTTCCTGTTCAGACGTATCCATCAAATCTGGTAACTCATCAGGAAGGAAATAATTATTAAAAACAGTACTAAAGGAAACAAACGGACTCCCATGCCCAGCCTGTTCCTTTGTTGATGATAAGCCAGAACTCATTTCATACAAATCTGCAAAAGCGTATTTTTGTAACTTACTCATACTTTACCTTCTTTAACTGTACCATAATTTCCGCCTGAAGCCTGTTTCCCTCATCAAAACAATCCTGTAACTTATTTGCATAGGTCTGCAACTTTTCGGAGAATTCCTCTTGTGACAGTTCTACATATTCTATTTTAACATCGAAATATTGTCCTGCTGCCAATGAGTATTTTTTCTCTTTTATTTCATCATAGGTCACAGCCACAGAGAAATCATCCACGGCTTCTTTATTTAGAAAGGTTTCGACAATCTTGTCAATTTCAAAATCTCTAAGGCGGCGTTTCTGGTTATTGCCGTCCTTATATTCTTCGCCCATCTTTGATGCATCTATCAGCACTACCTTATTTGTAGTTTTAGAATTATCAAAAAACAATACAGAAACATTAGTGCCGGTAGTGGCAAAAACATTCGATGGCATACTGACGCAGCCATACACAATATGTTCATCTACGATATGCTTGAGAATTTTATTTTCTACGCCACTTTTTGCTGTAACAAATCCGGTAGGAATAACTATTGCACCTTTACCGTTCTTCTTTAAGGAATTTATAACATGCTGAATAAAGCAAGTGTAAATCGCCATGCTTTCCTTTTTCTTGGCTGGCACATTCGGAACTCCTGCCCAAAAGCGAGCTGGCATAGCAGCGATTTTCTCCCTTGTATCTGAGAAATCCATCTTGAAAGGCGGATTGGATACGACATAATCAAACTGGCGGAGATTTTGTCCGTCATCACTCTTATGATATGGGGATACCAATGTATCTCCCTGAATCGCGTGATCGAGAGAAGATACCAGACCATTCAGGATTAAGTTCAGCTTCAGCATCTTATTACTGCGTTGCGAAATGTCCTGCGCAAAAATAGTACAACGGTCTTCACCGATTCTGTGACTTAAAGCCATAAGAAGGGTTCCTGTTCCGGCCGATGGATCATAACATTCGATGTTATGCAAATCTGTTTTATCCCCAACTAACAGCCTTGCCATAATCGTGGCGATGGCATGAGGCGTATAATATTCTGCATACTTGCCGCCACCGGCAGTATTGTAATCCTTAATCAAATATTCGAAGATTGCAGCAAAGAAGTCGTAATGCTCTGAAAATGCCCCCTCAAAGGAGAAGTTGACCAGCTTATCTACCAAGGCGCGGGCAAACGGCGCTCTTTGTGCATCATCCGTAACATACTGAGTTAACGGCTCGAAAAGCGGAATCTTCGTGTTTTGTGTAGTCTGCGTGGAAAAAATCGCAAGATTCTTGTCTGCAATATCCGTCATCGTCCTGTCAAATATCAGATCAAAATCACCCTTAGCCTGCTGATTCCACAGATTTGAAATCAGATGTTCCGGATATAGTCTAGGAATGTCAGGATCGAGCTCATCAAATATATCCTCCCTGTCATCATCGGAAAGCTCACTGTAGGCAACCTCCCATTTATCAGCAGCAACTATATCGGAATTCATCTGCTTAAGTGCATACCCAAACTTATCGTTGATGAACTTATACAGGAATATCTGTGTGATAATTTTATACTCGTTCCCATCGTTACCCATGCCATAGGTCTGGCAGGTCGATTTCAATGAGTCAATCAAAGAAATAGTCTTCTCTTTGATATTCGTGTCCATTAAATACCCCTCCTTGTCATGCTGCCGGATAAGTCGCGTTATATTGGCTTAAATACTGATTTGCAATTCTTGTTTGGATAAACACCCTATCATCACGTGCACTCTTTAGTGATAACCTATCCATACCAAGCTTCACTTGCGTCATTACTGTCTGTTCAAAATATGCATCCTTCTTCAGGATGTCATTACGGTCATAAACCTTCTGATCTACATCAGCTTTTATGGACAGAAGCACTTCCATAATGGATTCATCGAAGTCAGAAACAATAGGAGCCTTCCCCACAGTCTTTCTTCTGGCATTTTCTTCCCTGATGCGTTTATGTACCCGCGCAAATTTAGCATCATCGTTGTACTTACGCATAAGAACTTTATTGCGCTGCTGCAACTCATTCAACTTCTTTAAAACTTCATCCAGAGCCTTTGAGTGTTCGTTGAATTCATCAATAGTATCCACCACAAAGCCATGTTCCTTGAACCGCTGCATGAATGCTTCTCTCAGAGTAATGAACTCAGGATCGTCCTGATCGTAATTTTGTGTAAATGCATGTATCGTCTTTTGCCACTTCTCCTGAAGTTCAATCCCACCGGAAATAAGCTGCATCTCTTCCTGTCCAATTTTGCTGAAATTAAAGGTAATATCTTGCATTGCCTCATTCACAAGCATCTTGGTAGAATCGTCGTTATCGAATACCTCCTTCTGATTTATGTTATCAATGTGCCTTTGTACCTCACGGATCATATCCGGAAGCTTTGTGATTTCCAACCGGGCAAATGCCTCCTTTAAACCCTCATCTCCAAGGGCACGGACTATATTGCAACAGTCCCTGGCAGATATCAAGACTTTTTTCAGTTTAATCAGTTCTTCTTTATCTTCAATCGTAGCAATTTCAGAACTAAACTCCTCGACATTATCTGTCGAATAATCGAAAAGCACCTGGCGGACTTCTTTCATCTGACTTATAAGAGCATCCTTATCTTCAATGACCTGCATAAATGTGTCTGTAACATTTTCCTGTCCGACTTCACCAGGATCATTAAAGCGGTTCAATTCTTGCAAATAAGCCTCATTGGTTTCATCGAAATTTTGCTTAATATCCGCAAAGTCGATAACAAATCCATAGCGGTTATCCTTATATGGCCTATTCACACGAGTAATCGCCTGAAGAAGATTGTGATCCCGGAGCTTTCTGCCAAAATACAGTCTTTTCAACCTTGGCGCATCAAATCCAGTCAAAAGCATATTAAAGACAATAAGCACATCAATGGTCATGTTCTTCTTGAAGTCTTTAACAATCTGCTTTCTGGTTTCTTTATCGTCGCTATCATGCAGAATCAATCCTGCCTTGAAATGAGACTTATGGGATGCGTCTTTATTAAGCTCCATCTGAATCTCATCAAAATATGTATATAACTTCCTTGCCTGTTCGCTTGTTTCGCAAATAATCATGCCGCCAAGGGTATCATCACCACGAATCATCCTAAACTGCTTTAGGTCAGTAATTATGTATCTGAGAAGCTCCTTTACATAGGACTCGTGCTCAATAATATCACTCTTTTTTATATCTTTCTTCTGTACCAGCGTTTCGAGTTTTTCATATATTTCTGAGAGCTTTTCTTTGTACTTTGTTTCAATATCCTCACGAATAATCTTCAGTGTATATCCATCCTGAATAGACTTGTCATAGTAATAGGTATGGAAGTAATTACCAAAAATTTTCCATGAGGCACGCTCTTCCCGAAGCAACGGCGTACCAGTTAGAGCAATCTTTATCGAATTTTGATCAGCATCAAACAGATTTGCCAAGAAGCTACCCTCCGGCTTATATCCTCTGTGTGCCTCATCGATGATAAATACCCTCTGTAAATTAGTCGCATATTTCGGCAAATCCACCCTTGCCTTATCCTCTGCGAAACGCTGAATGTTTACAACGGTCACCTCTTGTTGTCCGCTATTTCCTTCCTGTGCCTGATTGTTTCTGAATTGACCCATCAATTCATTTCTTGAATTTGCAGTCTTCACGATAAGACCACGAGCTTCAAACTCTTGTGTGGCTTGTTCGAGCAGATCAAGCCTGTCAACAATGAAATAGAACTTGGCAACCTTATTTCTTTTTGAAAAATAATCTGTGAGACTATTGATCAGATAATATGAAAGCGCAGTCTTACCGCTTCCCTGTGTGTGCCAAACAACCCCAGAAGTAATACCCTCAGAAAGTTTCTTTTCGATTGCCATAGCCGCAAACATCTGCTGATATCGCATTATGTGTTTTTGGTCTGTTGACTCAATCTTTCCGTCAACCTCCCGCTCCATCTTCACATAGGCGATACCATACTTTAAAATAAAGAGCAACCGCTCCGGGGAACACATAGATGTCAGTATGCGATTTGTTGGAGTGTCGATATTCAAGTTAGTCTGATACTCTGGTGCTGTATGAAGGACTTGGTTATTAAATTCCTTAAGAATGCGCAATTCTACGGCAGGATCAATATCAAGGTATGGATAGTCTTTATTGTATGGAGCCACAGACTGATTCGTGGGATTTTCTTCCCTGAAACAGTTAAATGGAGCTTCCTGCTTGGCAGCAGTACAGTAAAACGCCCCCTGAATAGGAACAATCCCACCCTCAACATCATATTCCATATTGTTCGAGAAAATCATCATCTGTGTAATGTTGATGAACCTCCGAAACTTTTTATTTGGGAACCTTTCCCTGTTCATCCTGCGGCTCTCGGCAACCATGCCGCCTTTGTTATAAGGTTTCTTAACCTCAATGAAGACGAGAGGAATCCCGTTTACAAAGAGCGTGATGTCAGGTCGGAAATTATCTTGGTCACGCTTACAGGTAAACTCTGCTGTACAATGAAATGTATTATTTTCAAAATGCTCGAAATCGATGAGGCGTACTGGGGATACACGCAGCAATCTTTTATAAAAGCTTCGTCCCAGATCATCATTGTCTAACTCCTGCTTAATCTGACGGAGCGTTTCTGCAGCCTCCCCCTCATGACCAGGATTCAGTTTTACAAACTGCGATTTAAAAATATCAATGAGAATATTCGTATCCTCATCATAAACCGTACCGGCAGACTCCTCCGATATTTTCCCATAATATTTATATCCCAACCTCGTCAAATGGACGAGCGCGGGCATCTGAACTCGTGTCGCCTCATTAAATTGGCTTCGCTTTTTTCCTTTATTATCATCAGCCATAACGATTGCCTCCATTGACCTTCTTTTTACTATAACAGAAGCCCTATCCCACAAAACGGACTACTATTCACCTATCGCACTTTTTCCACTATTCACCCAAACATCAATCTCCGAACGTTTGAATTTCCACATTCTCCCAACCTTATGAGCCGGAACTTCATTCTTTGGATCTTTTATCCAACTACGCAATGTCGTTGGCTTAATTCCAAGATATTTAGCTGCTTCATCCAAATTGATATAGTTGTCTTGGTTAATCATACCCATAACATCTTCCTTTTCGTCAAAAATCAGCTCATTTACACTAAATATCATAATATCACAGAAAACTTGGTTCTACAATCGTCTATTGAGATTTATTAATATCTAGTAATAGTTTTTTGAGATTAATACAAAAAAGCTGATGCATTCGCACCAGCTCCATTGCTCCATGATATTTTTCCAAAGCAGGTATTCATGACTTCTAA
>CANOBT010000213.1 GCA_947564305.1 uncultured Lachnospiraceae bacterium
TCAAACAAATAATGACAAATGTTCTGTTTTGTGATAACCTAAAAACAAGAAAAAAGAGAGAGAGAAATAATATTATGAATGATCAAGAAACTCACTTAATTGAACATATCTTGACTCTATCCGATTTTCTTCAAAAGCATAATTTAGACTTTGACTGGCAGGATAATCCGGACACTCAGAAAGCGGCGATTTCTCTGGAGGATACCCCAGAGCTGAAGATGGCATATGAGAGTATACGGTTTATGGACGAGATGCCAGGCGGGTTTATGATCTACTATGCGGATGGCAGTGAGGAGATCATCTATGTGAACAAGGCTCTGCTTCGCATCTTTCAATGCAGCACAATGAAAGAATTCAGGGAGTGGACGAGTAATTCCTTCCGGGGCTTTGTTCATCGGGACGACTTGGATGAAGTGGAGGAAAGCATTAAGCAGCAGATTGCAAGCAGCCAATATGATCTGGACTATGTAGAATACCGTATCACACGAAAAGATGGCGCGATTCGGTGGATAGAGGATTACGGACACTTTATCCACAATAAATATGGCAGAGATGTATTTTACGTATTCGTAGGAGATGGTACGGAAAAACGGGAACGCCATCTGCGGGAGAAGGAACTTCTGATTAGCCAGAAGCGTCGGAACGAACAGGAGCTGCGCAGCCAGATTGAAGAATATGACAAAGAACGTGCTTTGATCAACCAGGAGTATTTAAGGCGTCTGGAAATCATAGAAGGACTCAGCATCAACTATGAATCCATTTTTTATGTAGATTTAGATGAAGACACGATCCGGCCTTACCGGCTCGGCGGGCGTACCGGTACTATGTTTGACGGAAAGATGGATACTCGCAGTTTTTCCTGTTACGTTTCTGATTATGTGGACAAGTGGGTAGATACCCAGGATAGAGAGTTGGTATCGAAATTCATGAATACGAACGATATCCGCAAAAATCTGTCTGAAGGTGTAACCTATTATATCAATTATCACGGCTATGACGATGGGAAGACATCCTGTATGCAGATTCGATATGTAAACGTAGGGGTAAAAAACAGCCGGGCTCAGATTGTATTAGGATTCCAGAGAGTAGATGAACAGATTCAGAGAGAAATGGAGCAGAGACAGATATTGACAGAAGCCCTGGATGATGCCAATCAGGCAATTTTGGCGAAGAATGCCTTTCTCTCCAACATGTCTCATGATATGCGGACACCTTTGAATGCGATTTTTGGTTTTCTGTCCCTGGCAAAGACCAGTACTCAGGACAAAGGACTGCTTTTGGAATATATTGAGAGCGCGGAGGAGTCCAGCAAGCGTCTGTTGGAATTGATTGAGGAAATCCTGGAATTTTCGTGGGCAGAGTCCCATGAAGCGGATACAGAGAAAATGGAGGAAGCAGAGTGTGATTTGAATCAGATTGTGCAGGAGGCATATCATTTCCTGCAGCCTCAGGCAGAGGGAAAAGGTGTAGAGCTTTCTCTGGATGTCCAAAATCTGACGCACAATATCGTGTACAGCGACCCGCATAAATTGAAGCAGGTGATGATTTATTTGTGCGACAATGCTGTGACTTACACGAATCCGGGCGGGAAGGTCACTGTCACTGTTACGGAACGGCAGGGAAGATCAGGTCAGCATGCAGTTTACCAGCTGGAGGTGGCTGACACCGGTATCGGCATCAGCAAAGAATTCCTGGAACATATTTATGAGCCTTTTGCGCGGGAGAGAGATACTACACACAGCGGAATCCACGGGGTTGGATTGGGACTCACCATCACAAAAAATATCGTAGAGCGGATGGGTGGGATTATGGATATTACGAGTACTGTGGGAGAGGGCAGTGTGTTTACCGTGACGGTTCAGCTTCGGATACAGCAGCGTGAAAGGAAGAGCAGCCAGAGCGAGGGTATCGCACCGTCCAAGGCTGTAACAGCGGCTCCTGCCGATGGGAAAAAAGCTTTTACGCTGGAAGGACGGAAGGTTTTGCTGGTGGAGGACAATGAGATTAATTTGATTATTGAGACAAAAATCTTCCATGAACTGGGATTCCACATAGAAACTGCCAAAGACGGCGACATTGCGGTGGAGATGATTAAAAATTCCAAGCCGGGTGACTATGATTTGATTCTAATGGATATTCAGATGCCTGTTATGGACGGATGGAAGGCGACACGGACGATTCGAAGTCTGGAGAATCCGGAGCTTGCGTCTATTCCGATTGTTGCGTTGTCCGCTAATGTCCTGGAGAGCGATATACAAAAATCTATGGCCTGTGGCATGAATGCGCATCTGCCGAAGCCGATTAACGTACCAGAGTTGGTAAAGACGGTGGAAACGGCCCTGCAGGAAAAAGCAAGCTGATGAGATGGTGAATAGTCATTCGTTGTTACATATTTTCGTTCGACATCATTCGACACATAACGGGCTGAAACGACGGCCTGAGAAAGGCTTGATCCTGAAGTTCATAATGCCTGTAAAACACATTCATGTTGAAAGAAAAACGCCCAGATTACCGGGCGTTTTTTTAATTTAAGAATAAAAAACGGAGGCTTCATTTTTTCGTTGAAATGTAGAATTATGTAGAACGTTTTTTGAAGCAGTTCCGGCAGAGTTGGGCTATAATAGGCTCAAACACAAACCGGTGTGTGTGTCAAAAAAATATAGGAGGGTGTTATGATGTTTTACGAAGTAGTGACAGACACCAATATCATTTATTATTTAATGATAGCGGTAGGCGTTGCCGGAGTGCTGGCAAAGGCAGTGAACCAGATAACTCTCAGGCGTATGGTCAGGGCAGCAGGAAATATGCAGAAGAGTACGCATAAACTAATAAAATTAGTGCGGGCGAAATACGAACATGCGTTAATGCTGCATGACAGGGTGGAAAACGCGGAAGCATTTGTGGAGAAATACATATATGAATACAGGGGATTTTTGTTCCGGGTCCATACCTGGAGACAGCTTGAGCTGCAGTCAATCTGGTTTTCCGGAATCCTGGCAGCATTCGGCGGGGCGGTCTGGTATATGGAAAACGGGTTTTGTGAAGAGATGTATCGTTATATCAGTCTCGGGGCGGCGGAAATGGTACTTTTGTTTGTTATCAGCCAGTTATCGGACGAGCAGTATAAAATCGAAGCGGCAAAAAACTATATGGTGGATTATCTTGAAAATGTCTGCGCCATGCGTCGGCGGAAAGCCCGTCAGTCTGAAAAAGGACCGATTGACATTATCCAGTCCGAGATTTCTCAAGGCTTCCGGGGAAAAGGAAGAGAACCTTCTGCTGTGCAGGGAATATCCGGGAAGGAGATGTCCGGTGAAGATGGTGTTGTAAATGGGAGAGAATCATCCGGCGCAGGAAGGGAGTCTCCGGTCAGCAGCCCTGTGTCGAATGCAAAGGCGGCAGCCAATGTGAATGGGAGTATAATGCGCAGGGCGCCGTCTTTAGGAAAACAGGCTGCAAATGGGGGAGAGGATTCCCCGGAATTGTCTATCAGTATTGAAGGAGAACCACGCAGGCTGAAAAACGGTCTGGCGGAATCGGCGGCATCTGGCTATGCGGACTCGGGCGGGACAGAAGCGGCGGGAGACGGTTACTCCGCCGAAAGCGGCGGAAAAGTACGGAGGATTCCAGGCAGGTTCCAGAATGTGGTCCAACGGATGTCCGGCGACCCGTACGAATATGAAGAAATTCTGGAGGGACCGCCCTTGCCCGATGGTGCCCTGGAGTCCCCAGGGCGTACAGAAAACGTAATTCACGTTGAAAACGCTTCATCAAATGAGTCAGGACAGGCTGCTGAATATTTTGAGGCAGACGATGCCTATGAAGATGGGGAGCAGCTTCGAGAATATGAATATGAGAAAGGGAGAAACAGAAACCGGAAGAAGGGCGATGGTGCAAGGCAGGTGATTCGCCGGACGATAAAAGGCAATTCTGGTCCTCAGGAGGAGGAACCTGTGTTGAAGGAAGAAGCCATCCGGCAGATATTGGAAGAATTCCTGGCATAAGAGCAGGGGGCAGAATGTAAATGAACAAGCCGGTTTACTCAGATATCCATGTTATTTTCATTCGGTTCATAAGGATTTATCTTGAATAACAAGGCTGTTTTTGGTAAAATATGTTTAATGCCTGGATGATTATGCGGGTACCGTCCGCATAGACTGAGATACGATAACAGGCAAAGCTGTCCGCTATGCGGCACTACAAGAATACAGAAGTAGAAAGGAAGGGTAAACAATGGCGAATAAAGTGACATTTGATTATTCGAAAGCAACAGGTTTTATTCAGGAACATGAGATGGAGTATATGAGCAAGCTTGCAGCACAGGCGAAGGAGACGCTTGTTTCCAAGAGCGGTGCGGGGAATGATTTTCTTGGTTGGATTGATCTCCCGGTTGACTATGACAAGGAAGAATTTGCCCGTATTGAGAAGGCTGCGGAGAAGATTCGCGAGGATTCCGAAGTCCTGTTAGTCATCGGAATTGGCGGTTCCTATTTGGGTGCAAGAGCAGCAATTGAATTTTTGGGCCATTCTTTTGCAAACGTTGTATCCAAAGACGTTCGAAAAGCTCCGGAAGTTTATTTTGTTGGAAACAGCATCAGCAGCACATATATCCATGACCTGATTGAAGTTGTAGGAGACAGAGATTTCTCAATCAATATGATTTCCAAGTCGGGGACAACGACAGAGCCAGCGATTGCCTTCCGTGTATTTAAAGAGATTCTTGAGAAAAAGTATGGCAAGGAAGAGGCAGCAAAGAGGATTTATGCTACCACTGATAAGGCAAGAGGCGCTTTGAAGAATCTTGCAACAGAAGAAGGTTATGAGTCTTTCGTAGTTCCGGATGATGTGGGCGGAAGATTTTCTGTACTCACAGCAGTCGGACTCCTTCCTATCGCAGTCAGCGGTATCGACATTAAGGAATTGATGGAAGGTGCAGCAGCAGGAAGAAAGGCCGCTTTGGAAAATGATTTCGCGGAAAATGATGCAATGCAGTATGCGGCAGTTCGCAACATCCTCCTTCGTAAAGGAAAAACAGTGGAAATTCTGGCGAACTATGAGCCAAGCCTGCACTATGTATCAGAGTGGTGGAAACAGTTATATGGTGAGAGTGAGGGAAAAGATCAGAAAGGAATATTCCCGGCATCGGTTGATTTGACAACGGACCTGCATTCTATGGGACAGTTCATTCAGGATGGAAACAGAATTTTGTTTGAAACCGTGCTGAATGTAGAGAAGTCTAAGGCAGAGATTATCATGCATGAAGAGCCTGTAGACCTGGATGGGTTAAACTATCTTGCAGGAAAGAGTGTTGATTTTATAAATAAGAGTGCAATGAACGGAACAATTCTTGCCCATACAGACGGCAGTGTTCCGAACTTGATGGTGAAGATTCCGGAGCAGAATGCGTTCTATCTGGGCCACTTGTTCTACTTCTTTGAATTTGCCTGCGGCGTGAGTGGATACTTACTCGGCGTGAATCCATTCAACCAGCCAGGCGTAGAGAGCTACAAGAAGAACATGTTCGCGCTGCTTGGAAAACCAGGGTATGAAGAAGAAAGAGAAGCATTATTAAAGAGATTGTAAAATGAAACTGCAAAGATTGATATTGTAGGAAGTTCTGATACACTATAATGACAGCCATGTGGATGAGCCGCATGG
This sequence comes from uncultured Lachnospiraceae bacterium, assembly GCA_947564305.1. Next base: position 5,659 of record CANOBT010000213.1, read on the forward strand.
CTGTTTTTTACGGCGCTGAAAAAACATCTGAATGAAGTGCTTGCCTGAACCACAAAAATATAGTAGGATAAGAGGAGATAACAAAGGAGGAAGGCAAATGCAGTATCTAGTCATAATGGGAGTATTGATTGCAGTTGCAGTAATTTTGATTATCGTAATCATCGTCGCCCTGCTGAAAGGAAAACAAGAAGAACAGGATGACTATGGGGAGGACGAGGACCAGGAGGAATACGAGGAAGAGGAAACAGGGGAAGCAGAGCCATCGCCCCGGCGCAGGCGTAAGCCGTCTCCTGAACAAAAATCACTTCAATCGGAGGATGGTCCGTCCGTAATAGGGCAGGATGCAGGACATCAGGGAGAAGAAGAGCATTCAGAGGAACAAGAGGCAGAACGTGTACCCGGAAAAAAACTTTGGAAGGTTGCTCTGGAGAATTTAGGAAACTGGCAGAAATCAACGTTCGTTTTTTATGAAAATATTGGTATAGGACGAGGAAAAAGTTTCCCGCAATTTGAAAAATTTTTGACTATTACAGATGATCCGCGGGTATCTAAGCTCCATTGTGCGATTATTCAGAAGGACAAGAAGCTCTATTTAAAAGATATGGGCTCCAGGAATGGTACATATCTGAACGGAAAACCGATCACACAGCCCGTATTGCTGCAGAGGGATGACGTGATAAGAGTAGGCGAGACAGAGATAGAAGTACAAAGTATGATGAGAGAAAAGGATTGATGATAGGAATTTTGTTTATCTGAGTACTCTTGGAAACTCAGATGCAGGAGAGTTTCCGAGAGTATTCTTTATTCAGGGGGCTTCCGGGATATTTCAGATTTAGGACTGGTCTTCCGGAAACACTCTCTTAGTGTGGAGGTCACTCATGGCAGGAAAAAAGATTTTAACATTGATTTTATCGGCGGCGATTTTGGCAGCATGTCCTTCCATATCCGCTCTCGCAGTGGCGGGTACAGAGACAGGCGCACCTGCGGCCGAGGGTACGGAAGAAGGACAGGAAAAGACACCGGAGGAGCTTGCTGCCGAAGAGGATGCGAGAAGAAATGCAATTTACGAGATAGTGCCGGATTCCAACAATATCCCAGGATGGCCTGAAGGACCTAAGGTACATGCGGCATCCGCTATTGTAATGGATATGGAGAGTGGGGCTGTGCTGTACGCAAAGGCTGCGGAGGAACAACATTTCCCGGCCAGTATTACAAAGCTTCTGACGACCCTGGTGGCATTGGAGGTTGGAACTCCTGAGGATACGGTCACATTTACGGAGGACAGTGTCAGTTTTCTGGAATATGATGATGCCAATATCGGCATGATTCCTGGCGAGCAGATTACCTTGCGGGATGCGCTTCATGGAGTGCTTTTGGCCTCAGCAAATGAAGTGTCCTATGCGGTAGCTGAGAGCATGGGAACGAAAATGGGCGGCACATATCAAACATTTATTGATCGGATGAATGACAGGGCGGCAGCGCTTGGCTGTACAGGCTCTCACTGGGTCAATGCGAATGGTCTGCATGACGACCAGCATTATACAACGGCACATGACATGGCGAGAATTGCGGCGGCAGTGTATCAGCATGAAGCATTTCGCTCTATCATGGGAGATCTGAGCTATATTATTGCCCCTACAAGCCAACAGGAAGAACCGCGTGAATTATGGCAGAATCACAGGATGCTCATGCCGGATAACGAATACTATTATGAATACTGCACGGGTGGGAAAACCGGATATACAGACCAGTCAGGGACGACTCTGGTTACGATGGCTGACAATGGACAGATGCATTTGGCTGCAGTCGTGCTTGCGGATTATGGCCCGCTTGCCTATGAAGATACCAGGGCGATTCTGGATTATGCCTTTGGTAATTTTTCCAAGGTTTCCATTACAGATAAAGAAGAGTCCGAGGATGTGGAACGTTTTCAGTCCGAGGAGCCTTACGTTGTTCTGCCGTCAGGAGTCGATTTCTCCCAACTGGAAAGTCAGATTACGGAAGCCGAGACACCTGTGGATTTAAAAGATATCCCTCTGGGAGAGGGTGAAGACTGGCATGCAGTCAAAACGGAACCGGCAGAAGGACAGCCTGGTGAAGATCCGGATGCAGAGAACGGGGAAGCACCGGCCGGAGAAGGCGGGGAGGCTCCCGAGGCCGGAGTGCCTGAAACAACGGTTTCGAGAAGAGATTCGGGGGTGTCTGCGTTTACCTCTTCTTTACACACAGGTACAGCGGCTTCGTTTGCGCCGGGCATCAGCACAACGGCCTCCGGCTCCTCCTCCAACCGCAATGCTGCCTCCTCCGGCAACCGGGGCGGCTTTATTACCTATACCTATGAAGGACAGGAGGTCGGACATGCAGCTATCGTACTAAGCCAGTCCTATTTCAAACAGGAGGAAGCAGAAGTACAGTGGAAGCCGGCCGACAGTGACAGCCAGAAAAAGGAGGAAAAGCCGCAGGAGCTACAGAAAAAAAGCCATATTTCACTGCCTGTAATTCTGATTGCGTCAGGAGGGCTTATTCTGATTTTGATTGTAGGTGTGAAAATTGGTACGGCCCGC
>CANOBT010000214.1 GCA_947564305.1 uncultured Lachnospiraceae bacterium
GTTCTTATCAAGGAATTCTATTTTCCATAGACACAAGATTTTTTACAGCCTCGTTTACGAAGAGACATTGTGTTGCTTATGTATTCCGTCGTATATTGCGGAAATAAAATATTATTCATCTTCAGCCTCCTCGTTTATCGGCGGATTTACAATATTTAAATTGTAATCGTCCCTACCAAACTCACATTCTGATAATAACATCTGTGGAATTTTCTTTATTACGATTCTCTTACTGATATGTTCCAATTTATCATCAAAAGATTTACACGCAATAATCAGAAACTCATTTTCCTTCATCGTATCCATGATGGAATTCACATAGCTGTCTGTCAAATGTCTTGTAGTCACAAACAAATAGGAGTTCTCTGTTCCATATGCCTGCTTCACTATATGTCCTTGCAGAAAAATCTGCTGCTTTCCATACCCCCCGTGGGTCATTATCGGGATTTTTATACCTTTTATCCATTGCTGCAGTTCGTGAAAGTAAATTAGGACGCCAAATATCTTTATGCTTTGCATATACCAAAATGAAATCATGGCTGTCGGAAAACCAGGTCGCATCATTTTGTGGAGAATATTTCTTTTCCCAAATAACTGTACTTACAAAATTGCTGCGTCCAAACACTTCATCACATAATACTTTCAAATAATGCCCTTCGTCATCATCAATACTCACCCAAATACTTCCATCTTCTTTTAATAAACTGCGCAGCAATTCTAATCGTGGTTTCATAAGCGAAAGCCACTGGCTATGCTCCAAATTATCGTCATATTGCTCAAATGCAGCCCCCGTATTATATGGAGGGTCAATATATACACTTTATCTTTCCTGCATAGTCTTTTTCCTAAGCCTTCAGCGCCAACAGATTATCACCATGAATCAACATATTTTCCGTTTCTTTTTCACCATAATCTTTCTTGGGGTCATGTATCAACAGCCGTGGTTCGACTTTTATCTAGTTTTCTTTTCCATACCATGTAAGTTCTAATTTATTTTCCATTTCAGTCTACTGAATTATATTTGACCTTTATTTCCGATTAGATATTATGTTTTACCAATCAGCTATGTTATATTTCTCCAAAAGTTCTTTTGCTTTCTCCTCGCCTTCCTTTGTAATATACATGGATTTTGAACGGTGTGAACCCTGCCTTATGTAATCCTGCTCATCAAGCTTATTAAGCATATCAAAATCATAACCTTTCCACGCATACTTATCATCTTTATTGGCAAACCTATCTTGCTCTGTAAAATGTGACAGATAAATTAACATCATCGTCAATTCTTCCATTGCTGTCTTTGCATCTGTTTTTTCCATACTATTCTCCTTCCAGTTTTTAGTATTTTTGCTTTTCTATATTTAATCAAACATTCATAAACTGTAATGTAAATTACCATCTGCTTTTGCTGTCATATAGATCTGTTTAGACTGCACTGACATATTTTTGCCCAAACAAATTCCATATGGCACAACAATTCCGTCATGAATAATTACATCTTTAAATGGGATTAACGTGGCTTCCACAATCTGCGGCATTGGATAACTTTCCAATATTTCTCTCCACGAAGAATAAATCCCTTTCACAATATATGCCTCATTATTATCAATAGAAATCAAAACAGAACCCTTCCTCAAATGTCGGTCTACAATAAATTTCCCACGTATTGATTTCTTCCAACTATTTACAATTTCTTTTTCCTCTTCACCCATCTTTTTAAAATCCGACAGCACAAATTCATCAATTATATCTTTATTTTCCCATAACTTAGAAGATATCAATGCAACTGATTGTAGTGGCAGTCCTTTCGGCAATGTCATCCCATAAAGTTCTTTTATCAGCTTATATTTTTGATTCACAAAGTCCAATAACGATATCCATAAATCATAAAATTGTTTCGCTTCCTCATCTGTTAAAATCATACCAGATACATCCTCATTTCTTCAATATTGTCCCATATAACAGCACTTGCCTCTATATTTTTCAGTTTCCTACAGCCACACACAATCATTTTTAACTCATGTGTAAATTGAACCTTGAATAAATCTTGCGTAACCTTGCGTAAATTCACCACCTTACATCAAACTATTTTCATACAACAATTCTATATTCCAAAACATGGCTTAAAAGTCTTCTTGGCTCTACCTCAAATTTCTTTGCAAGCGCCATATATCTATCATCCAATTTATCCTTATATTCTTCCTCGGCAGCCTTCTTATCTTCTTCTCTATGTAAAAGAAATTCCGATAGTCCATATGGTTGAAATCCCAACTTCTCCATCAAATTTTGAGAAGCAATATTATCTGTATCTACCCTGCTTACAAACTCACGACGATCAGAAATATTCGCAACCGTTTCCAAATACATCTTTAAAGCTCTATATCCATATCCTTGATGGCAGTAATCACTTTTTATTTCTATGGCAATCTCCCAAATTTTCCTGTTTAAGTTCTTCACTCCGCAGTAGCCAATAAAAACATTATCTTCTTTCCTTGCGATTGTATAATACAAGCTTTCTTCAGATAAATATTCCTTCCACAACTCATTTTTAAATTCACGCTTTGCAAACGCGGATTTCATATACGCATATTCTTTCTTCAGAAAATAATAAGACTCCAAATCATTATCAACCGGTTTTCTTAAAACTATCTCGGAATCCTCGCAAAGTATATTCTCATCAAATAAAGATATGTCATATTCACCGCCTATTAAGGCTTCTTCTTTCTTTTCCAAATAACGAATCTCTTCTAAAAGTTCTTTTTCTTTTGCTTCCACCACACGTAGTATTTCCTCTTTCGTTACTACTTCCTTCCCATTATTATCAAGTTTTTTCAGAAGTTCCAGTTCGTCAAGCAATTGCTTTCTCTCAATTTTTGCTGCTATTTCCTGCATAGACATATTGACCTCCTCAAAAGCCATTTGTGCAAATAAACTGTATATTCGATAAAAATTCGTAAGAATTCTATTTTTTTTAACCATATTTTAATCCCGTCAGCTTTTTCTTCTTTTTTATTATTCCTTGCAAGTGACTCGGTCACTTTAAGGTCTAACAAATATTTTACAAAATTCTTTCTTCCATCCCATATGCGATCCTGCAGCTTTTCCTATAACAAGCCACCCCATACTTATGGATTGTCTGCATCCCCTCCTGTTTCAATCTCTCCACATAGCCGCCGTCTTCAATCTGCTTCATCGCCGCAGCACATGCCTGCTCGTATGTTCCATCTTCCGCATACTTCACTTCTATGACACATCCCACTTTCGTCGCCGGAACTTCAAGGCTGATATCCGTATATCCCGCTCCCGATTCCATATTCGACCTTACAATCCAGCTTCCTTCCGCACCAAGCAATCCCAGTAATGTACCGTGATAAAAGTTTTCTTTCATCTCTTTCTTCACAAACGTATCCCGAATGCTGATAGATACAGACATAAACTCATTGAACAGCCTCTGCATCTCCTCAGAGTTTCCCGTTTTCACAGCCTCACAGAACCCTTTCCATCTATCCGTATCACTGATAATCTTCACCCTGAACCAGGAGCGAATCCGCTTTTCATAAATTCCCAATACTTCCCTGTTCGGGATTACAAGTTTATGCACCCCATTTTCCGGTTTTCCAACATCAGTCAGATATCCCGTCGCATAGAGAACGCTCCACAGATATGTCTGGCAGGTGTCTTCATCTTCATTATCAAGGTCCGTATATGTCAATTCCGGAATTATCACCTTTTCCACCGCTTCACCGGAAATCAAGGCTTCAATCTGGTTCTTTGTCATTTCCGTTGCTGTCGCGAGAATATCCTGCACGATTGCGTTACTGCTGCTGTTTTCCCAATGCGCCTCCATAGGTGCGTCTTTCCATACACGCAATTTATCACATTGATTGAGCACATCCCACGGACAATACACATCCTTATCCCCAAAATGATACCCGTCATACCATTCCTTTATTTCATCAAAAGAATCTTCAAGTCCATAATAGGACAGCATATCCCGTACTTCACTGTCCGTAAATCCAAAGTACTCCGCAAAGTCTACATCTGATATCGTTCTTACCTTGAAATTATTGAGCCCTGTAAAGATACTCTCCCTTGCAATTCGAAGGCATCCGGTGATAACAGCAAAAAATAAACTTCGATTTGTTTTGAGCGCCGAGCTAAATAAGGAACGAATCAAGCTCACCATCTCTGAGTAATAACCGTTTTGATATGCTTTGTCCAAAGGCACATCATACTCATCAATTAAGACGATCACTGGTTCTCCATAATGTTTGAATAACAATTGTGTTAAAAGTCTCAGACTCTTATGAATATCAGCCGGTTTTGAAAAATCCTCCTCCATCAGACGATTCAGTTTCCCTTTCTCAGATGCTGTCAATTTGCTGCTGTCTAAGAGAAAAGCAAGGCGTTCCGCCTCTTCACTGACAACCCCTCCGAGCATATCATATGCCGTCTGAAAATCCCTTCCTTCCACGTCTTTCAGACTGATAGAAATTACCGGATATTTTCCCATATACTGCTCGCAAAGCTCCGTCTCTTTTGAAATCTCCAATCCATCAAATAAAGATGCATCTGTCCCTATCTCAAAAAAGGTTTTCAGCATATCTATATTCAGGCTCTTTCCAAACCGCCTTGGCCTGGTAAACAGATTGACGCTCCCTCTTGACTGAAGCAAATCGCGGATAAACCCCGTTTTATCGACATAGTAGAAATCATCTCTTTTAAAATCTTGAAAAAATTCGATCCCTATTGGAAGTTTTTTCTTTATTTTCATGACAATCTCCTTTCGTTACCAAGCCGTAAGCACAGACAGAATTAATTTCATACACTTCCCTACCACCCTGCCTCCGAATGAATAGAGAATTTAAAAAGCTGTTGTTCATAATTTTCCGGACGTTTCCGCCATTCATAGGGTGCGGCACCTGTTACCTGCCGGAAATTGCGGTTAAACGTTGATAACGTAGTAAATCCACATTTATGCGCAATGTCAGATATCGCGACGTCTGTTTTCTTCAAATATTCACAGGCAGTCCTTACCCGTACCAGGTTGATATATTCCAAGGGGCTCATTTTCATATAAGCAGAAAATACCCTTCTGAAATGTGTCTCACTCATGTGGCACCAATCCGCCAGTTCACGCACTTTGAGAGGCTCCATATAATGAAGCGTAATATAATCTAACGCTCTGGAAACAGAAATATTCATCTTTCCTTCCATTTCCTGTTTTTCCTCGTACTCGGGTTCCTCCTCCTTGTTTTCCCGTACAATATGAATCAGCAAAGCCATCAGGATACCTTTGGCCTCCTCAATATAAAACTCTTTTGTCTCACGCATAATATCCAGGATTTCCCGAATCAGCCTCGCAATCTCAGGAGCTTCCCCTGCATTTTTCAACATTGCACGAGAATTGATCCTTTGAATCATACGTTCCGTTTTTTTCGGGTTACCCCCCCCCTGATAAAATTCGCGCAAAAAGCCCTCCATATCAATGAACAAATACTCCCACTGGCTGACAGTTCCTGGAGTGCTGTTCGTGGTATGGGGATAGTTTTTCGGTATCACGGTAAACTGTTCCTGATGGAACTTGAAATCCTGTTCTCCCAAGGTCATATCCCCTTGTCCTTTAAAGCAGTATCCAATCTCCATATAATTATGGAAATGAAGGTAATCAATGTCTCGTCCGTATGACTGAGTCCATTTATTCCCCAACAATGCCAGAATCGGACTTCCATCCGGCATTTTATAATACCGGAATTCCATTTTTGGTTTCTTTTTTTTACTCATGCGTGTTCTCCTCATCAGGGGGTGTACAAAGTTATCATTTACGGCCTATCCGGTCATGAACTATAACAAAGTATTTTCATCTGTAAATTTTACGCTTTCCCATACACTTTGTCAACTTTACCCCCTGATGCATGACGCAATGGATTGGAAAATATCCGGCACAGCGTGCAAGAAGCAGAAACTATTCAGAAATGCGTGGAATAAACAATACAGACAGAGCTAGTAAAGGGGCAGACTAACCGAAGAAATATGAAATTGTGATTATAATGGATAAGTGCTATAATGAAGACGTTAAACAATTAGACAATCGAATTTTGTAGGAGAGCTTATTTTGAAAGGATTTACACGGAAAAACATACTGTTATCCCTTTGCGGATTAAATTGTGGCTTATGTCCCTTGTTTTTAGGGGAATATTGTGGTGGTTGTGGCAATGGTAATCAATCCTGTAAAATTGCCCGATGCAGCATAGAGCAGGGGAATATTGAATATTGTTTCAAATGTAAACAATATCCATGTGAAAAATATCAATTTATTGACCAGTTCGATTCTTTTATAACACACCAGCGGCAAAAATCAGATTTGGAAAAAGCGCGTGAAATAGGTATTGACGCCTATAATTTTGAACAGAAAGAAAAAATGAAAATCCTCGACTATTTACTTTCAAATTTCAATGATGGCCGTAAAAAGACTTTCTTTTGCGTGGCAGTTAATTTGTTGGAACTTTCTGAACTTCATGAAGCCTTGAAACAAATTAAGTCCAATGACAGCCTATCTGTAATGACAGAAAAAGAAAGATGTTCCTATGTTGCTGATGTGTTCCGAAAAATCGCGAACAAAAGAAATGTAGAATTAAAACTTCATAAGAAAAAATAGCTTGATAAATAAACTTCCTCGCAGCAGAGCTGCGGGGAAGTAAAACCTGAGAGATTAAAATCCTTGACATTTTGCTGCAGGAATGAAGAGTTTATACTTTCCTCAAATTTTCCTCGATTCCCTGGTACACCTTCTGCATGGTCATCCCCTGAATGATCGTTGTAAAAAATACAATGGCATAAGTTCCGCCCATCACAATATAATACGTTTGCACCTCCAGCATCTGCTGAGTGCTCATAGCCAGGGCAACGGACAATGCACCGCGCAGCCCGCCCCAGGTCAGCAGCTTGATAAAACTAAGCTTATCGTATCCATCTGGCAGTTCTTTTATCAGCAAGGTTGACAGTCCCAGGCTTCCTGCCCGTGCTGCCAGATTCGCGGCAATCGCAAGCAGAGACAGAAGCAGTACATGCGGCATCTGTAAAATATGTAAAAACGACAGTCCGAGAATTACATACAGGACCGAATTGAGCAGGGTATCCAAAATGCCCCAGAAAATATCGAACTGTTCCAGGGAAAGTGCCTGTCCTTTTTGTTCCTCTCTGTTTCGGAGTGCGGAGAACAAAATGCCGCACACAACAGATGCAATTGCTCCCGAAAATCCAAACGTCTCACATAGAAAATAGGCAAGGGATACTGTCAGCAGGCTTGTAAAAATCTGTCTCGTCTCATCGCCGGTCCTCTTAAAAATCGGAAAGCATACCGCAGTCACTGCGATTCCGACAAATACGGCCCCAAACAATTCTTTTCCCATGACAAATAGAAATCCGCCGTTTTCCTGCGCCGTCACAAGACCGGAAAAACAGACAAACAAGGCCACTCCCACTCCATCATTGAACAGAGACTCCCCTTCGATCGTGAAGCCAATGCCGGACGGGAGATTGAATTTCTTTAAAATACTTGTGGCTGCAATAGGGTCTGTGGGCGCAATTATGCTCCCGAACATCAGACAGACAGGGAGAGACAGCGGGAGTCCCAGAATCCATCCGATTCCGTAAAAAAGCAGCCCGTAAAACACGGCCCCCAAAAGGGTCGCCCCCACCGCCAGTATGGTAATCGGTCCTGCATACTTTTTCAAATCTGAAAGACGCATATGGCAGGAGCCGGCAAAAAGCATAAAACACAGCACACCTTTTATCAGAAAGGTCTCCAAATCAAAAAACTGAATATTTTCTAAAATGGTTTTTACTGACGAACCGTCCCCCAACATGCTTCCAACGATTAAAATCACCGCGCCGATGACAACTGAAAACAGCATGTATGAAATCTCAAAGGTCCATTTCGTCACTTTCTCATTAAAAAATCCAAGCAATACTACAAATGCCAACAGTACCACAACGTTTTCCAAAAATCCGTTCATTTTTATCCTCCCTGCTGATTTTTAATGCGGGCAATTCCCATTTCTTTTTTTCATATAATACTTTCAACTATCAGATAGACATAATTATTTATATTTTATCACTTTTTTCTACCTTTTCAATTGCCTTTGCACGACATGTGAAAATTCTGCAGGGAGGATAAAAATGAACGGATTTTTGGAAAACGTTGTGGTACTGTTGGCAT
>CANOBT010000215.1 GCA_947564305.1 uncultured Lachnospiraceae bacterium
ATAAGAAGGAGAGCCAGGAAATTGGAAAGGTTCTGGAACATCAGAACGGATTTGGCTACTGTTTAACTCAGCAATATATGTATCATCAAATTGCGCATTATTATATGTATTAGGCTCAAACTGCAAATGAGCATCTTGAATCAAATTTTTATATTCCCTGTTATCCTGAAAATAATTTGGCCTACAAGTAACTATTACTTTTGTCTGTCCCGTACAGTATTTACATATTTCGTTAAATATTTCATATTTCACATCATAATTTACTCTTTTTGCAACTTCATCAAATCCATCAAACAGTATTACAAATCTTTTATATTTAATCAACATCTTAAATACATCTATACTAATATTTGACATACGACAATTATTGATAAACAAGTTTAAAAACAAACTATCAAAATTAATAGACTTTACATAGTCTTTTAGAGGAATAAATAAAGGGATAATATCACATTCGCCATTCAAGAAAGCCTTTGACATCTTATATGATAGATTAGTCAAAAAAGATGTTTTCCCACATCCATAATCTCCTAGTATCAAAAAACCATTTTTCTCCTCAGAATTCAAGAAGTTATCCACACTATTAATTAGTGGTTCATTTGTATTTTCATCATAAACTTCTATAAAATGATTCTGAAGTATATTGTTTTCATATTCCGAAATGACATTAAAAAAATAAGTCGAAAAATCCATAATACCATTTATAACCTCGTATTCGGACATGATTTTAACATTTTCATCAAATTGTAGAAATACATCTCTGCATTTAAACTCAATATTGCTAACAATATGTATCCACTGATACTTTTTTATAGATTTTAGTCCATTCATTTTTATTAATAATTCGTATATGTCTTCTTTTCTAATTTCTGGTTTATCAGAATAAAAAGGTATTATCAGTGCACATGATTTAATAATACCTGACTTTTGTTCTGCACAGAAAAATTTTTCCTCTTTTGTAATAAAGTAGTTTTGTATTCTATATAAATTTTCTATTCTCTCAAAATATTCTAATTCCCTGCATTCCTTGCACAAGCCAATTCCCAAGCCTACGAAATTTTCGCATTTTCCCTTTCTCTCACCAAACCCACAGCATTTTCTCAATTCCTTATTATTTGAGTATTCTTTTTCTGCTCTACTTTCATCTAAATTTTCTTTTCTGTGTATCATTTGCGTTTCTTCAATTTTTTTAATTATCTCTTGTTCGCTTCTTTTTATATGCCCTGCAATTATATCACTTTGAAAATTTTGCTCTTTTTTTAATGATTGTATTATTACTTTTTCTCCAGCCGACAAAATACCATTTATATATTTATTAATATCATCTAAGAATTTTCTAATTACATTTTCAATTCTTGCACTATGGATATTTTTTAGCTGTCTATTCTGAGCAAAAAAGTCTTCAATAAACTTATCTTTTTCTCCCTCACTGAAAAGACATACTGTTTGCTCTAATTTATATTGCTGTTCAAATAACCATTCTTTTATTTGTTCTTGCTCAAATAAATCTTTAACCTGTTCTTCAATATTAACCAAAATCTCCGTTTCAAGTCTTTGTCTCATTTTATTATCCATTTTTTTATGAACAAAATTACTCGACTCATTCGCCAAAACAGACGCAAGAATTCCTGAACAATAAGATGTAATTTCATTTAACATGTTTCTTCTCCTTTTATGTTGCTATTTAATTTTTTTATCTCGCTCACAATCCTTTCGCGACCCTTGTCTACTAAAAAATTCAAACTATCATGCAAAGTTCAAAAACTATTAGGGAAACTGCCGACTTTGCTTGATAGCACACTTCCACCTCTAACCGCCCCCTTATAAGCAGCACTAAAAAATATCAAAAACGGAGTTCACCAACCATTGCGATGAACCCCACTAAGCCTTAAAAACTTGATCTTAAGCCATTCTTCAAAACTTTACCGCGAGTTCCAAAATCTTATCCACTTGAGCCTCTGTTAAGTATAATAGATTTTCACCTCAGGTGTATGTTATTCGCCAAACAATTTACTATGGAATATCTTTCATATAAATCGTTCTTTATACATTCATTATTCTGCTTTTTACCCATTTATACATATATATCTCCCCCCAATTATAGAACACTTATAGTATAGCATCTTACCGAATTATATGCAATGTACCTTTTCTAAACTAAGCCAAGATTATCAACAGCATATATTGCTTTTTCTAAACCCCCCCTCCCGCAACCCACCATGCCCATTCCTACACCAAAAAATCCATATCCCCTCAACACATTTCCCCAACTCCGCCCCCCACGTCTATCATCCCATCCCCCTCATTTGCTCAATCAAATCCTATCCCCTCTGTCTCCAAATCCCCCATCCCGAACCCCCAACTTCCACCCCAAGCAGCGCCAATACAAACATCCTCTTATCCCACACCGGGAATTGATACGGCATAATCTTTCCCGCAAACACTACCTTACTTATTTCCTTGCAAACCACAACCGCAATCGGACCCCCGACCGTCAAGGTCACCAATGTCGCGGAGAACGCATAGCACATCCCTTTGCAGATATTCATTTTACATAGCTGCTTTGGAGTCAGATCAATAGAACACAAAATGCTGTTTTCCCGTTTTCTGGACATCTGGTTGGAAAGGGTCGTATTAATGAGGTTGATCACGCCAAACAAAAATACCAACCACGAAAGCGCCTGCATACTGCCAAACATGATCCTGTTTTGCGTTTCCTCATACTCCAGCAGTTCCGTAAATGTCTCCAGAGAAACATCTTTATGACTCGCAATCACCGCTCTTAACCCCATTTCCACACTCTGCACCTTTTGGGATTCACTCACGATATTCCATGAATAATCAAAATCCTCAAACTCAGGAAACAGTTCTTCCACAAGCTCTCTGCACCAAAAAACCTGTGTACAATCCGTCACCAGATTGCCATGACCGTTTGTAACCTTTCTGGTATCAAATGTGCCCGCAAAAATAACTTGAACCGTCTTTTGTTCAACCGTGAGTTTCAGGGCTGGCCGATCTCCAGATCCGCGAACCGCCCCAGGTACTCATACACGATCTCCGCTATCAGGACTTCATCTTCAGCCGCTGGCATCCTGCCTTTGACTACAGCACATTCCGCCTCCTGATAATTCTCCTCATCCAAAATATCGCAAGCACTAACAACAGAATAGTCGTCCGAAACAGCGACTTTCCCTATAAAGGCCTCCCGCTTTTCAATGACGGCGGTCACCACCATCAGATTCCAACGTTTCTCACTTTTCATGCTATCCTTTGCCAGCTTATTGTTATTTATAATCCGATCACGGTTCCGCCGGTGGGGACGTCCAACCCGCCCATCATGTGGAGCAGGGCAAACTTAACGCTGCCGGAGGTACCGACGGCGACCACAAATTCGCCCTCGTCCACGGAGAGATCCACGCCGTCAAGGGCGCGGGTAATGTCCGGCCCTGTGCCATATGCGGGTAATGTTCGGCCCTTTGCCATAATACTTTTTCAGAATAAATCCATTGAAAAAATGGGACAAATGTTTATCTGTCTTTTCTTTTGCAACCGACCGTAATCATCGTAATGTAGTCGTCTCGGTCTTGTATGGACATTTCATTTAATCCTTCTTCATAGGCATATCCCAATAACTCCATTTGATTTTTCTCTGCGAACTTCATGATATTACGGTATACCGTTTCAAGTTTGTCCCAACCGCCTATACAAAAGGCTCTCAGATAAGTTCCCGCAGGACGCACGGTATCGTAAATTTCAATATCTTCTCTGCCGTAGGCAAAAAAACAGTCATAGGCATGGTAATTTCCGTTTAGGATCTGACCGACCATAATCCGGCTTCCAAAATTATCGTAAAGGCCGAATATGGACTTTAACCGCAGCGAAAAATCTCCCGCGACCGCAAAATCGTCGCCGTCATAAGCCCCGGTGATAGAACCGCTGAGCAAAATACGCTGTTCCGGGAGTGTAATTATTTCTATCTCTCCATCCCTTGCCGCAAGGCTCAAAGACAGTTTGTTCGATTTTTGTTCTAAAAAGATTTTAGTATTTAAGAGTTCCTGAATGGATTTATCAATCAACTGTTTCTTCTCGGCGATCAGATCTGCAAAGGAAGTTCCGGAAGGACTTTGCTGATAGCGGATAATCTCTTCAATAGACAATCCGATTTTTCGCAGCGTTACGATCAACTCCAACTGTACCGTTTGAAAGCAGGTATAATACCTGTATCCGTTTTCTTCCTTAAATTCAGGGGAAAACAACCCAATTTCATCATAATAATGCAAAGTACGCTTGTTGATTCCGTTGAGTTTTGCAAATTGCCCCGTAGTATATAAATATTTTTTATTTTTCATCATAACCCCCTTGACTTTACAGTCACTGTAAGGTTTATGCTACCATATGGCAGGAAAAATTGCAAGCAGACAAGAGCAAAATATGGACTTACCGCAATACGCTTGCCGAAAACGGATGTGTCGGATGTCAGAAATCAGGCTGGCGGTATGAGAAAGGAGTATTTTTATGAAAACTATTTTTTCAAAGGTTAAATGGAAAGGACGGCAGATTATGTTGCTGTCGGTGCTGGTTTTGTTTGCGGCGGTTGCGGAAATGATGCTTCCGTCGCTGCTGGCCCAAATGATTAACAGCGGAGTAACTGAATCCTCGCAAAGTACAATCTTCATACTTGCCGCCGTGATGGCGGGCGTTACGGCGCTTGCCTGCATGGTCAACTTCTTGTCTGTGCGGATTGCCTCCCGTATTTCCACGGATTTTTCGGCAGCGCTTCGCGGACAGGTGTTTGAGAAGGTTCAGAGTTTTTCTGCGGCAGAGCTTGATAAGTTCGGTACGGCCAGCTTAGTTACGCGAAGCACCTCGGATATTACCAATGTTCAGAATTTCCTTACTATGCTTTTGCGTATCGGCATCCTCGCACCTATGATGGCGATCGCGGGCTTGATTTTCTCCGCCGCTACCGGTGGACAGGTCAGTTCCGTTCTCACCGTTGCAATCCCGGTATTATTGATAGGGTGCGGCACTGTTATTCTGTTTGCGTCCCGCTATTCGATAAAGCTCAGGCAAAAACTTGATCGGATCAATCAGTTGTTTTTGGAATCTCTGGAAGGTGTCCGTGTCATCCGTGCTTTCAATAAACAAGCGGCGGAGGGGCGCCGTTTCGGCGAAGCAAATACCGATTATGCCGCAACAGCAATGACATCGGGGCGAATTACAAGCCTCTTGCTGCCGGTCATCAATGTAATTTTCGGGGTAACTACGGCGGCGGTTTTAGGGCTTGGCGCGCATTATGTGGAAACCGGGGCTATGGAAGTCGGTTCTTTGGTGGCGAACAGCCAGTATATCAGTATGGTACTGATGTCGGTTATGATGTTTGCCCTGGTTATCATGATGTTCCCTACGGCCTATGCCTGTGCGGGGCGTATTGCAGAAGTGCTGGAGACCGAAACCAGTATTCGGGACGGCTCATTCTCTTTGCAGGAACGTCCTCTCCGCTCTACAATAGAATTTCGTCATGTGACCTTTGCCTATCCCGGAGCGCCGGAGCCGATTTTGAAAGATATCAGTTTTGAAACGCACCCCGGAGAAATCACCGCGATTATCGGTGGAACGGGACGAGGCAAATCCAGCATATTGAAACTGATTCCACGCCTGTACGATCCTTTGTTCGGAGAAGTTTTGATCGACGGCATAAACGCTAAGGAGTATGCCGTGGACGATCTTCGCGCCCTGATTGGATATGTCCCGCAGAAAAATATATTATTTTCAGGCGATATCGCTTCTAATCTGAATTTTGGAAAAAATGACGGAACGCAGCAGGACTGGCAAGCGGCAGCCGAAATCGCGTGTGCCGAGGAATTTATTATGAAAAAAGAAAACGGGTATCATGACAGGATCGCACAGGGCGGAACAAATCTTTCCGGCGGTCAGCGCCAACGCATGGCGATTGCAAGAGCGATTATGAAGAGACCGGAAATCTATGTTTTTGATGACAGTTTTTCGGCTTTGGATATGAAAACCGACCAGACTCTCCGAAAAAATCTGAAGGCGTCCATGGGAAACGCAACCGTCATTATGGTGGCGCAGCGAATCAGCACCATTGTGGACGCAGACCGCATTTTAGTAGTTGACGACGGAATGATCGTCGGTCAGGGAACACATAGAGAACTGTTGAATACCTGTCCTCTCTACCGTGAGATCGCAGAAATACAGTTGGGAAAGGAGGCTGTCTGACATGAAAAATCATACATTCAAACGGCTTTTTGGATATTTAAAGGCTCATCGCCTGCGGCTGTTTTTCGTTTTACTGTTTGCCAGTGTCAGCACTATTTTTACAGTTATGGCTCCCTTTGTGATTGGAAAAGTCACAACGACCCTTTTTGACAGTATCAGAGACGGCGTATTTTATTGGGAAACCATTCTCTGGCTGCTTGCAGCGTTAGTGATCCTGTATCTGGTATCGCAGTTCTTTTCCTTTTTGCAGGGTTTTCATATGGCAAAGATCACGGCCAGAACAATGTGTGAAATACGCCGCGATATAGACGGCAAAATGCACCGGTTGAAACTGAATTATTATGATACGCATACTCACGGCGATATTCTCAGCGTGATTACCAATGATGTAGATACCATCAATAATACAGTCAGCCAAAATCTTACCTCTATTGTTACACAGGTGATCACTGCCATCGGAATCCTTCTCATGATGTTGGCAATCAGCCCGAAACTGACGCTGATTCCTATTGTCATGGTGCCGCTGTCACTCCTCAGCGCGGCGGGCGTGATGAGGTCCGGCAGCAGACATTACGGAAGGCAGCAAGAGCTTTTGGGACAGATCAACGGATATATTGAAGAGATGTATAACGGTCAGCAGGTAGTTCAGTCCTTTAGTTATCAGGAAAGGGCAAAACAGCGCTTTTCCGCTCTGAATGAAGAATTGAAAAACAGTTCCTATAAGGCGGAAACAACGGCGGGGACCGTCAGCCCGATTACCACTTTCGTAAATGATATGGGTTACATCGTCTGTGCAGCAATCGGTTGCCTGCGCGCAATCGGAGGCTCTATCACCGTGGGAAATGTACAGGCCATGCTGGAATATACCCGCCGGTTTGCCGAGCCCTTTTCTTCGCTGGCCGGTATGGCGGGCAGCTTTGGCGCGGCAAAGGCCGCAGGAGACAGAATTTTCGCCCTGCTGGACGCAGAGGAAGAGTTGCCGGACGCAGAACACAGTATCGTTCCGCAAGACCGCCTGGGCAGCGTTATTTTTCAAAATGTCCAGTTCGGATATACGCCTGACCGTATGATGATGAACGGTGTGAATCTGACGGTCAAGCCCGGTCAAAAGGTTGCCATCGTCGGCCCCACCGGCGCAGGCAAAACCACACTTATCAATCTGTTGATGCGTTTCTATGAGATAAACAGCGGCGCCATCATGGTGGACGGCGTAAATATATGCGATATGCCAAGGGAGGAACTACGGGATCGCTTTGGTATGGTTTTGCAGGACACATGGCTTTTCGAGGGAACGATTGCCGATAACCTGGGATATGCGGAAGAAAATATGGACAGAAACAAGATCATTTCTTCGGCAAAGTCCGCCTGCGCCCATAGTTTCATCAAAACGCTGCCCTGCGGATATGATATGGTACTTTCAAAAGGAGCAGAAAATATTTCACAGGGCGAGCGCCAGCTTCTCACCATCGCCCGTGCCATTGCTTCCGATCCTGAAATAATGATTCTGGATGAAGCCACAAGCAATGTAGATACCCATACGGAGGTTTTAATCCAACGGGCCATGGCTCAACTTATGAAGGGCCGCACCAGTTTCGTTATCGCTCACCGCCTCTCTACGATCCGTGACGCCGATATGATCTTGTACATGGAGGACGGGGATATAAAGGAAGTCGGAAATCATGAGGAGCTTATGGCAAAAAATGGGAAATACGCGGCTCTGTATAATAGCCAGTTCGCATAACAGGGATTTGCGCTTTTCGCAAAACCAAAAGCCGCAGTGATCGGTTGTATTGAGGAGCGCAAATGCCAATATAAAAAATAGGCTGCGCCTATTCAACTCCCCTGCCCCTCAATCTTGAGGGGTTGGGTTGCTTTCTGGCCACATTTCCTGCATAATACTCTTATGAACATACTTCAAAAAATTTTTAAAGAACACTATGAAGAAATAAAATATATCCTTCATCCCCGTCCGGT
>CANOBT010000216.1 GCA_947564305.1 uncultured Lachnospiraceae bacterium
TTACTAAGACAAATCTCAGGAGTTTTAATAGAACCTTGTTTTCTTGAAGGCGATAAAGGATAATAAGCTGAAAGAAAGCAGTCTGGCTTACCGCAGGATTATCGGGAGCGGTGATGATGTTACCTTTGTCTGCAATGCTCGGTTTGTGATGGATTATGTCAAAGCCTATCTGGATTCGATTCAGAATTATCATAATAAAGCGAACAGCAGGTGGCATTACAGTTCCTGTGCCGGAGTGTGTATTTTTCATAGTCATTATCCCTTCTCAAGAGCTTACTCTATCGCGGAACAGGCATGTGACGACGGAGCCAAGCGAATGGTACATACTGTGGACGAGAATGGCAGTCCGATGGTGGTTGAGCAGGGCTGGCTGGATTTCCATTTTATACATAGTGGGATTGGAGGAAATCTCACTGAAATAAGGAGAAGCCAGGGGACAAAAGACTGCATTGCCAGGCCATGGCTTGTATCCTGGAATGAGAGGGATGAGACGGTCAATGACAAGCCATATAAATATGGGTATCTGTTGGAATTGAAAAAAATTTTCCTGGAGTACAAGGTTTCAAGGACAAGTATAAAAACAGTGGGTTCTGCGTATGAACGAAGCGAAAGTGCGGCAAAGAAAGAATTGATTTCTTTGTATGGGCATACCCCTGGTTTGGAGAAAGCTGTGAAGAGGATTTTTCACGATGAGACGATTTTTCTGAGGGCCCTGTATGATTTTGCAGAAATATTCAATCTTTGGTATACGGAGGTGTCAGTATGGACGAAATAAAAATACGGCTTATGTCAGATTTGTGTGCGGGCAATGGAGAGAGCGTCGGCTATGGCATTGACAGCGATATCTGCATGGATTGCTATGGCTTTCCGTATATTCCTGGGCGCAGATTGTTGGGATGTTTAAGGGAAGCGGCGGAAACTCTCAGAGAATACGGATTAGAGGAAGCAGCAGAAAAGAATATCAATATGGTTTTCGGTGACGCGAACGGTCGGGAAGGGAAGCTTCGGATTGACAATGCATATATTCCCGGGGTCGATGCAATGCATGAATACATTCGTACATTGAAGGATTCGAAACGGGATTATCTGATTCGGCAAAGCACGGAGGATAGAATCATAAGACTTTTTTCATCTGTCCGGGGACAGACAAAGATTGGAAATAACGGGAGGGCAGAGGATGGAAGTTTAAGGTTTATCCGGGTACTGAACCAATATCTGCCTACGACACGTGAGCCGGTGGAATTTTGCGCTCAGGCGGATTTGTCCTTACTGAATGAAAATCAAAGGGAACTAGTCAGGAAATCTTGTAAAGCACTACGCCATATCGGGCTAAACAGAAATCGCGGCCTGGGGAATGTGATAACAGAACTTTCGCCGGGCTCGTCCGAAAACAGGAAAAAATTGGAAATTGTTCCGGATGAGAGTATGGCGGAAAGCGCAGAGCAGCTTTGTATTTCCTATCAAATCGAATTTGACTCTCCCGTTACCCTTCAGGAATATCTGGAATTCGGAAGCCAGATTAAAGCCAGAACCATGATAGGAATATTTTCCAATATCTATCTCAGAAAATACGGGCAGGCAGACAAAGTATTTGACAAACTGTTCCTGGACGGTACGGTCAGATGGTCCGCGTTGACTCCTGTGATTGAAGGGATTATTTCTGACCCCGTACCGGCTATGTTTATGAAACTGAAGAATGACAACGGGAAAATCATCAATTCGTTTGTCTCTGCTGATCCGGAATGGAGGAAAAAGAAGCCTAAAACCCTAGATGGCTGTTATGCG
Source organism: uncultured Lachnospiraceae bacterium (assembly GCA_947564305.1). The sequence goes on from CANOBT010000216.1 coordinate 1,786, forward strand.
GCGTTAGACAAAGAAAAGAATGTCTACTACGCAGCGCAGCCGGAGACTGAAACAGCTTACCATAACAGGATTCATGGCATAAAAGGAGCTGATGATGAGAAAACGGGTCTGTATGTACAGGAGTCACTAAAGCAGGGAATGGTTTATGGCGGTTCTGTGTTTTTGCCGCAGGAGCTGTTCGATACAGTGAAAGAACTCCTGTCAGATGGACAGATCAGGGTGGGCAGAAGTAAAAAAGTGCAGTACGGCACTGCATCCATACGGAAAGCGAATGTATCGACATACTCTCCGAAGCCGATTCATATAAAAGACGGAGAAGAGGTATTTGCTATTCTGAAAAGCGACCTGGTATTTCAGGAGCATGCATGTATCAGAACCGACTACGGTTATGTCAGAAGCAGAATTGCAGAGATTGCGGGGCTGAACGATACATTACCGAAAGGTTTTCATGATATTTGCAGGTATCATGTACTCAGTGGATATCATGCAATGTGGCAGATGCAAAAGCCAAAAATTCAGGCAGTAGCAGGAGGAAGCATTTACTGCTTCCTGGGAAAAAAGGGTGAATGCCCGTCCAGGCTGCTGTTGGGGGAATATCAACAGGAGGGCATGGGGCTCATTGAGTTTGTTACCATGGAACAGCTGAGAAACATGGGAAAGATTGAAGAAGGCAGAATATCAGCCAGAAAATCAAAAACAGACATGGAAGCTGTTCAAAGACTGGAAAATATACTTTTGTATGAAGCAGCATTAGCAGAAATAAATGAATATGCATTTCGATTCAGCAGGGAGAATAGGAATGAGGACGTTCTGAAGAAAATTCCTTCCGGAAGATTAAGGCAGATGGTGCAGGATGCAGATGATATCGCTTCTCTATGGAAAATGGCTAAGAGCATGAAGACAAGTGATGTAAGCAGCGAGTCAAAGGGAAAGCGGGACGAGGCCATAGAGCTGTTAGGTACGTTTTATGGCAAGGAAAAAAATCAAATCGATTTTAATAAGCTGATATCGGATAAGCAATTGTTGGGAGAACTTAATAAGAATAAATATGTCTTTGGACTGATAAAAAGTGAATGGAAAGAGCCTATATTTACATTGCTGCATATGGCTCATTATCAGAAAGGCGGGGAATAATTATGCAGAAAATATATTACCAGATGATATTTATTGCAAAGTCGCCTTTTCGAATTGGAAATGGAAGGCATGAATTCAGTGACAGTGATCTGATGTTGGACGGCAGAGGACTACCGTTCATTCCGGGAACCAGCATTGCAGGTATTATCAGGCATCTGGCGGAAGAAAAAAGCAGTGATCAAATGGTATTGAACCGTCTTTTCGGAATTGTGGAGAAGGCAGTGCAGAGGGGCGATTCCCCAACTGCAATTCCGAGCGCAATTCTGTTCAATGACGCTGTGATGGACGCAGACTGCATAAAAGAAGATGCCATAATCGGAAGGCGGGACGGTGTCGGTCTGGGAGAGTGGGGCGCCGCGAAGGCAAAGTCAAAATTTGATTTTCAGATTTCCGAAGCGGAAAAAGAATTTTATGCAATCGTGGAGTGGACCGGTGACAATGCGCAATATAAAACAGAGATTGAAGGAATCCTTGATCCGATTATGGAGCATTTTGTCTGCAGCGGATTTCGTGCAGGCGCCAGGACATCAAGGGGATATGGATACTTTGATGTGAAAATCCGAAAGAGGAGTTTTTCGTTTCCCGATAAACTGATGGAGTGGATTGTATTTCAGCCTTATGCAAAGGATGCATTTTCGGAAGCGGAAGAGTTGAAGGGGGAGAAGAACGATTCGGATGTTGAGATAGAAATCGGTTTTCAAATGATGAGTACCTTTTCGGTAAGGGTAAACACAGCAAAAACAGAGTTGATGGAGGATGGTTCCGTTCCTGATACTGTGCCGTTGGAGAATCACCGGGGAAATCCCGTGATACCCGGAACGGCATGGGCTGGAGCTTTCCGGCATCATATGCATGGTTTGCTGCGGGATACAGGGATTACAGAAGATTCTGTGGAAATGAAAAAACTGGATATGCTTTTTGGAATGGCGGATGATACAAAAAACAACAAAAAGTCTGTGATTATATTTTCGGAGTCAGAGATATCCATAGAGAATAAAGTCAATCAGAAAATGTCTGCCGTGAGAACTGCAATCGACAGATTTACTGCGGCCCCCCGAAACGCGGCTCTTTTTACTAACATGGTTTATTCCGGAGGAAAGGGCAGTCTGCATATAAGTTTTGATAAAAATGCAGTGTCAGATATACATAGACAGCTTCTTGCAGCATGTATTTGTGATCTGCATCTGGGGCTTTTGTCCGTGGGTGGAGAGACTTCCATTGGCAGGGGGATCATGCAGGTAACGGAAGTGAAAGTGAATGGATGTAATAAGTCTGACCTTATATTATCCAGCGGAAAAGGAATGATACCGTTGGACTGGCTAAAGGAGGAAAAGGAACGTGCGTAAAGAGTGGAAGCGGCAGGGAATATGTGACGAATCGGAGTTATTAGGAACTGTTTTTGAGAATTGCTACCGCTATTTTGTCGCCTACCAGACAGATCGATTTATAGCGGGCAGAAACGCGTTGGAGATATTTCATCAGATAGACAGAAAAAAGCTTCTCGAAATACGCTTATTCTCCGAGAGCCAGGAAGTGCTGGCAAGGCGTACCATGGTTGGTGCGGGGCATAAGTTTCAATGGAGGGTCGCGTCTGAGGAAGGGCTTTTGAAAAACGCGTATGTGGAAAGATATCAGACACTGGATATAGACCGCACAAAAATAAATGCCGGATCAAACGGTAATCTGCAGCTTATGACAACCGGCGGCGGGAAATATGAGCTTCCGGTTAGTGAAGCTCATGACAGTATAAGGGTGATTTCCTATATCGACTATGACGAAAGCGGGATGGCTTATATTTATGATAACCGTCTGGCAGGATTCGCAATACAAGGAGGCAAAGGCTGATGTATCCATTTATTAATCCATATAATTTTGTCCCTATGGGAGAGGTTGGCCCAGCGGTCAAAGACAAGGGCGAAGTATATCGTGGGGAGGTGCAGAAAGAGCTTCTGTCCGGATGGTTGGATGTGGAGATGATTCTGAACACTCCATTGATTATTCCGGATGGTGCCCATCCGAAGTATTATGATCTGAGGAGAAGAAAATATGTAGAATGTAGGGAAGGTGTGCAGAGACAGAAGGACTTACATTTGGAGTATGACTTTCTTCAAATGTATCACCCGGCAACCGGGAAAATAGAATATGCTGTTCCGGGAAGTGAGTTGCGGGGCTTGATCAGAAGCGCTTATGAAGCCGTGACAAACAGCTGTATGCCGTTTCTGATGAATGATAAACCTATGAGTCAGAGAGTTCCTCTTTATGGCGCTTTAAATAGGAGAGGGCTTCTGGGTTATGATGGGAAAAGATGGGTTTTATATGAGACAACGAAAATATTGGAAGAGGTAATAGTTGTTCCTGTCTATGAAATAGACAGTTCCTGTTATGTAGAATCATTATATAAGGTCAGAAAAAATCCGGACAATCAAAAAAAGGATTACAGAGGAAATTTTAAGTATCCTATTATGGAACATCTGGATGATATTGAAAAAAAGATGTCTTCGCTGAAATGGAGATTGAAGGATGTTCGATATGGGGCGGTATTTGTCAAAAATGACGAAAATAAAAGAAAATGGAATATTAAAGTTAATGGCAAATGCGTAGAAACCGGAGTGGATAAAAAGCCGGCCGGACATTTTTTCATAAAGGCGGATGGAACCGTTGTAACGGAAAAACCGGGTGATTTTATCAGGGGCAAAGGCTTTATTCAGTATAATGTCCCGGTAGACTTGTCAAAGATTTATCATGTTGCTTATCTGTCGGCAGGAACTGCTGTATATAAATGGAGCGAGAGCACAGCAAAGGGAAAAGAGGATCAGACAGATACATATGCGGAGGCATATAAAAAATTACGCTCGGCGATTGTCCGGGATGGGACAGAGTCCTATAGAAATTCGCGGGAACGGGTAAATAACCAATCAAACAGAATTTGTAATTTTGCATTGGAAAGGGCACTGGAAAAAGCCTGTGAGGACCCTGCACAATTGGTGCCGGTCTATTATTTTAAAGTCATAACAGAGGGAAAGGAAGAGCTTGTTTATATGTCTGGTTCGGCAGCCGGACGTATCGCACAGAGACGAAAATGGAAAGAAATCATGTATGACCATGCACCATGTACGGACAAGCTCTGTCCGGCATGTCTGTTATTCGGGACGATTGCGGACGTAGGAATGAAAGGACATGTACGGTTTACCGATGCGTTTTTGAAGAATACAGAGACTCCCAGACTATCCACACATACCCTTCAGGTTCTGTCATCTCCAAGAACAACGGCTTTTGAATTTTACCTAAAGAAACCGGTAAAGAATGCTACCTATTGGAATTATGACTTTTATGGAGTTACCGAAACAGACGATTCTGGCAGCAGTGAAAGCTCGTATACAAACTATTATCATTTAGACAGGGCGATGCCAAGGGGGAGAAAGATGTACTGGCACCATCCGTTGTCACCGGATGACAGTACAAAGCGCAATCTGAACAGTACTGTTCAAAGCATAGATGAAGGCCGGTTTTCTTTTCAGATATTTTTTGACCAGATTACAAGGGAACAGCTTACAGATTTAATCTGGACGATCACGCTGGGGGACAATCGGGAGGACAGCCGTTTGCAGCATAAGCTGGGACATGCAAAACCCTTGGGATATGGCAGTGTGAAGCTTTTGGTAACGGGCGGAACAATCAGGGCATTTTCTAAAGCTGAGGATGGGAGCTTTTGCTTTAAAACTTGTGCTCTTGTAGAAAAGGGAATCAATGTAGAGGATATCAAACCTGGCTTTAACAAGGATTCGCTGACTGTAAAGAGCTTTCTTGCGATGTGTAATGCGCATTCGGTAGGAAAAAGTCAGGTTGATTATCCCCGCAGGTTCCAGCCCGAGGTGAGAGGGAACCAAATGAAAAATGCTTCTCCGATTTATGAATGGTTTGCCGAAAACAGAACAAATAGTAAATATTTATCTGTTTTGCCTGAGCCGACAGGTAGCAAACTTTTTCTGACAGGAGGGGAAAGGCAAAGCAGGAGGCAGCCAAGCAGTAAAAATTAAATCACGGTTTGTTTGATAAGTATGAAACCTGGTACAAATAATCCGAAGAGGAAGGTTGGATTTTTTGACGGAGGAATGGTATTTAAGATTTCCGCAAATATTAAGGGGAAAAAGATACGTATAACAGTGATAAAGGAAAAAGACGGGAAAAAATATTGTAACTATGCGGGAGCGGTGTAATTGATTTTCGCAGCAGGAGAACAGATGAAATGGGTGTATTTATTAACTTGAGCAATCATCCTTCTTCGAAATGGGGTGAAAAAGAGCGAAATGCGGCAAGGGAATATGGGGATATCATGGATATCCCTTTCCCTGAGATCGATCCGGAAGCCAGCGCTGAGAAAATATCTGATTTGGCAGAGATATACTTGAAAAAAATCATAGAAGTAGATGAGCCTGTGGTCATGATACAGGGAGAATTTACCTTTTCCTATGCTCTCATCAGGCGGATAAGGGAGAAGGGTATTACAGCGGTTGCAGGCTGCACGAAACGAAAGGTGGAAGAGCGGGTTATGCCGGATGGAACAGCTGTAAAAAACAGCGTTTTTGAATTTGTTGGATTTCGGGAATATGAGTGAAGCGGAATTTGAGACGGGAGATAAAACTAATGAAAAATGTTAATATTTTATTATTTCTTAGCAAATATACTTCGCTGGCATCGAAGGATAACCCGAACGTGGCGAAATGTGAGGAGTATAGGTTTGAAAATTGGGAAAAGCCTTTCGAAGGGACTCAAACCAATGATGCTCCGGTTCGTTATATGTTTGAGAAGGCAAAGAGCGAGTCCGGATGTATAAAACGTATCTTGTGCATTACTTCTCACGAAGTGTACACAAAACCAGAGGGGTTACCACAGTTTGAACATTTTAAGCTTTTTGTGGATAAGGTGAGCAAAGAATATAATATGCAAACGCCGGATTTTATTTCCATTCCATATGATTACGATGAACAAACGAAAAAGAAAATGGATTATGGAGAGCAGCTTCCAAAGATGATCTATAGTAAATTGTCGGACTGTTTTCAGGAAGCAGAAAAAGGAGAAGAGGTCTATATAGATTATACAGGAGGGCTCAGAAATATTAGTTTCCTGATGACATCTATTATCCGTTTTCTGGAGTATAAAGGACTTCGGTGTGGAGAAATTGTATATAGTAACACCACTTTACAACTTTTAAATTTGTTTTTGCTTTTGCTGAAACCATCCTTT
>CANOBT010000217.1 GCA_947564305.1 uncultured Lachnospiraceae bacterium
TTGTATATGTTCCGTTGGCAGACTGTGTAGCCAACTCAACCATACGGTTCAGCATAGAATGAACTTCTGTCAAAGCACCTTCTGCTGTCTGTACAAGAGATACACCGTCGTTAGCGTTCTTCTGAGCTGTCTCAAGACCAGTGATCTGAGCACGCATCTTTTCGGAAATAGCCAATCCTGCTGCGTCATCGCCTGCACGGTTAATCTTGTAACCAGATGACAGTTTCTCTAAGTTCTTTCCTACAGAAGAGTTGTTATTTGATAAATTTCTGTGAGCATTTAATGCTGTAATATTATGTTGGATTCTCATAGTATTTCCTCCTTGAATTAATCTCCGGGGACATCCTTTTCCCCGCATATTATAATTTTATTCAGTTTTTACAAGAAGAATCGGGAAGTCAAACAAATGTACATTACTCAACATGCCGGCGAACTGTCCAATAAAGTACACTTATCTGGACTGTCCTGAAAACTTCTTGACATTTATATTATCGTATGATTTTCAAATTACTTAAGACTTTTTTTGAAAAATTTTCAAATTATTATTGCTTCTGATTACAAGGGCTAAATGAGGATGAGAATATGTTGACATTAATATAGAAGAAATGATATAAATACTATGATATATCAAGTGAAAGGAAGTTAAGAGGATGCGAATCGTCTTATTTTATTCAGAAACAGAATCATTGAATTATTTTTCGGAGCTGCTTTCCACGGAACTGCAGGCAAGAGGGCATGAGACTTTTATTCTTAATCTGCCATCCCTTAACCTGCCGGACGCATTAGCAGAAGACCCGCATTCTCTTGCAAATTTTTCAAAATTTGTATCTCAAAAGGTAGATGCGGCCATCTGTTTTGACGGACTGGGAACAAGGGAAGATGCCTTGATTGGAATCTGGAATGCCTGGCAGACCGTTGTGGTCGATATTTTGATGGACCCGCCTTTACGGTTCCATCCGACTTTCGAAAAACATCCGCAAAAGTATTTCTTATTTTGCTGCGACAGGGATCATGTGGACTATGTAAAAAAATATTTTGGGGAATTGGTGCCATATGTGGAATTTATGCCGCATGTCGGTGTCATTCCGGATAAAGATGCCTGTATTATTCCTTATACAGAAAAAAAATATGATTTATTGTTTTCCGGCACGTATTACAAACCTGAAAATTTTTTTGCAGAAACAGAAAGTATGTTTGGAAAAGATTCCGAGGTCTACATGCTCTATCAATATGTATTTGAATATTTGAAAGAAGATACGGACCTGACGCTGGAGCAAGCCTTACTAGGTGCAATAGAAAATCATGGTTTTTCTGTTAATCGGGAAAATCTAAAGACTCTGCTGCACTGTTCCGCACCTGTAGATTGGGCTATCCGTATGTATGAGCGAGGGCGTGTCGTGCAAATACTTGCCGACGCGGGGATAGAGCTTCATCTTCTGGGAAGAGGATGGGAAAACCACAGTTCGGCCGGATACCCGAATGTGCACCGCATTGACGACCGTATTCCCTATGCCGGAACGCTGCCTTATATGGCAAATGCAAAAATTAATCTGAATGTGTTTCCATGGTTTAAGTCCGGAACTCATGACAGAATCTTCAATACCTTGCTGCAGCACTCTGTACCTCTTACCGATTCCAGCAGATGGGTTGCAGAGAATTTTACGGATGGCGAGGATATTGCTTTGTATGATCTGAAACATTTAGAAATGCTTCCGGATATTGTAAATAATCTGCTTAAGGATCCGGAGCGGGCAGAAGTGATAATCCAAAAGGGATATGAAAAGGTAATCCATAATTTTACATGGAGCGATTGTACGGACTGGATTCTGGAGGCAATAGGGGGATTATTATGATTAAAGTATATAATGGCGATGCGTATGCAGTTCAAGAGGAGGAATACGACAGGAACCAATCGCTGCGTTTTTTTATGGACGGGCACAGAGACGAGTATATTATGCTCTACCGCGGGGATGAACTCATAAAAGTATTATCCTATTATGATGTGCTGTATCATCGGGATGTACCGGAAAAAGTGCTGTATATGGGACAAGATGTTTTTTCGGAAGCCAGAAAGCTCTTCTTTTTCTATGAAAAAGAAGAAGATAGATGGAACCGCGCGGTAGCGGTCTGCAGCAAACCGAACGAACCGGAATGCATTTTATATTATCAGGAAAACCTGACGAGCCTGAACTATCCTGTCAGTGATTTTGCGGATTATGCGTTTCAAGAAGATTTGGATTTTGAACTGCTTTCCCGGGCAGACGCCTATGTATTTGAAGAATATGAAGAGTACACCTCGTTTATCTGCGAAGTCCTGGAACGCAGATTTCCGGAAAAGAAAAAATTTTTCCTGGATGAAAACGCAGGTTTGTTTTCGGATTTGCCTTTCCATTGCCAGGTAGTTACAGAAGAAGAACTGCCTGGAGATGAGCAGAATATGGTCAGGATTACAAGTGAACGAGAAAAGGATTTCTGCGGCCGGAGATTTCAAAAGAATATTTACAGCAGCCTGGATATTATGACTTCGCTGTTCTGGCTGCAAAATGAGCAGGCTTATGGTGAAATGAATCCGGACAAAAAATTCCTGCTCATCCGTTTTCCGCTCTATTCCAGCGGGTTAGGGGATGTAATCCGTTTTTGTATGACAAAAGCAGCCATGACAGAATACCGGGAACTTGGATATATTCCAGTCATTGACCTAAGTGTTCCGAATGATGGGAATTCATTTTCCGGAGGAAGGATTGAAAATGTATGGGAAGATTTTTTTGAACCGTTAAATGAATATCGTGCAGAGGATGTAATGCAAAGCAAGCATGTTTTGTTGTGCGACGATAAGTTGGACGCATTTAACCCTTATATAGCCGAGCAATATTACAATGCCGGCCATATGAGAAGAATTTGCAAGAAATATCTTCGGCTGAACCGCGAGATGCAATCCTATATTGGACCACTCAGAAAGCAGTTTTTCCCAAACGGCAATCGGAAGACGCTTGGCGTCGTAGCAAGGGGGACTGATTACCGCCATGGAGGTTTTGACCTTCCATCGCCTATGGATGACCTGGCCTATATCGAACTGGTAAAGAAAAAGATGGATGAATGGAACTGCGAAGAATTACTGCTGGCAACAGAGGATACGGAAATTCTGGAGCATTTCAGACAGGCCGGATTCGGTGACAGGCTGAAATATATGGAACAGGAACGCTGGCAGTATCCTGACAGCCACGAGCCTGGGATTGTAATTGCGAGAATGAAAAAAGAAACAAACGACTATCATGATGAGATGCCTTATCTTGCCGTATTATATCTGTTGGCGGAATGCAGCTCGATTATTACCAACTGCAGGTGCGGAGCATTCGAAGTAGCGGATTATATCAATGGAGGTGCCTATGAGCACCGTTACTGCTGTCATGAGGGGGATGTGGAATAAAAGACGGTATTGGCTTCGGGACGATATGACCCGAAGCCAATGTTAACTTTACTATGTTTGATTTCGGAATACCTCAATCTTACATCCGTGCTCTTTCGTCTCTCTATCATAATTCAACGCAGCCAAAAGAATATCCCCTGTGTATCCTTGAACCCAATCCGTATATCCTTTCTTCTTTATCTGGGCAACTGCACCGTCTGCAACAGCCTTTTCATCCAGTGACCATGTATTTTTGAGCAGTTCTTCTGAACGGTCCAGCGATTGAACCAGACCATCCTAGCCGGATGTATCAACAGCATTCATAAATTCCCATGAGGTTCCTCCTTCCTGAAACGATTCCATTTTTCTATCATTATCTTAGCATCATTTTTTTCAGAATACAATAACCACGGTGTTGAATACTTTGGACCGTTGGCTAAAGCCGACACCATCCTACAACAATTCTCTATATTCCCCAATTCTTTTGTACATCGTACTTCTCCCCATATTACAAAGCTTTGCCAGTTCATTAATCGAAAGATTTTTCGCTTCCCATTGTTGATACAATTCCGGAAAATTATCAGGCATAGGAATGACCGGCTTGCCAAAACGAACCCCTCTGGCTTTGGCTGCTGCGATTCCCTCGGCCTGTCTCTGGCGGATATTATCGCGTTCATTTTCCGCTACAAAGGATAGAAGCTGCAGTACCACATCGCTGATAAATGTGCCCAACAAATCCTTGGTCTTTGTTGTATCTAACAATGGCATATCCAGAATGCGTATATCCGCTTTTTTCTCTTTGGTGATGATACTCCATTGCTCCATAATTTCCTGATAATTTCGTCCTAACCTGTCAATACTTTTTACAATAATCAAATCTCCTTCCTTGATAACAGCCATCATTTTTTTATAGGCCGGACGCTGAAAATTTTTGCCGCTCTGTTTGTCAATATAAATATTTTTCTCGCTTACGCCTGCTTCCTGGAGGGAAATCATTTGCCGCTCAATATTTTGCTCCCGTGTAGAAACTCTGATATAACCGTATACATTGCTCTCCATACCTGTACCTCCTAGATTTTATTATTTTTTTGATACGCCCTGTACAAGAACAGCGCTCAACAGCCATATGCTGTTACTCTGTAAACTTTGTTTTGGACGGCGCGCTACTACACTTATGATAACAGGACATTTCAGGGGAGCGTTGTGTTTTAAAGAAAATGATGATAAAATCATCTTATGATAGAAAGGTGAGTGAAGTCATGGGCCAATTTTTAAACAGCAAAAAAGCATCCATGCTTTATAGAGATGATGCTGCATCTATATACTTTGTCGATAAAACAGCCCTGCTCGATGAATTAATTCCTGTTATTGATTCAAGAGCACAAAAGGATTGCGCAGCAGACTGCAAGAAAAATCAACTAGATAAAAACAGTAAATATATTTGCCTCACCCGGCCGCGCCGTTTTGGAAAGTCTGTTATGGCAAATATGATTGCGGCTTACTTTGGAAGAGAGAGGGACACGCATTTCATTTTTGATAACTTAACTGTGAGCTCCCGAAGCTGGTACCAGTCGCATATCAATCAGCACAATGTAATCCATATGGTATTGAATTCATTACCGGCAAACTGTACTTCTTATCAGCAATATATCCAACGGATTCACAAACTCCTTATGAGAGATCTGATGCAGGCATATCCGGATGTTGGCATTGATGAAAATGATGCCTTATGGGATGCTCTGAATGATATTCTGGAATATGAAAAGGAGGATACAAAATTCATTTTTGTCCTGGATGAATGGGATTATATCTTCCACAGAGATTTTGTGACGGCCAAAGACAGAGCGGAATACATTGATTTCCTAAGTAATCTTCTGAAAGATCAGCCTTATGTGGAACTTGTCTATATGACTGGTATCCTGCCGATTGCAAAATATTCCAGCGGTTCGGAACTGAATATGTTCCTGGAATATACAATGGCAGGAAAAATAAAATATGGTGAATATTTTGGCTTTACAGATGAAGAAGTCGATATGCTGTTTGAACGGTACTTAAGGTTTACAGAGAACCCTAAAATCAGCCGTGAAGGTTTGCGTATATGGTACGACGGTTATCAGACATTAAGCGGCAAAAGGTTGTATAATCCGCGTTCTGTAGTGTGTGCCTTAAGTGACAATCAGCTCAGTAATTACTGGACAAATTCCGGCCCTTACGATGAACTTTTTTATTATGTACGAAAAAATGTAGATGATATAAAAGATGATATCGCACTTATGGCCGCCGGAGAGTCGGTCTCTGCAAAGATACAAGAATATGCTGCGACTTCCATGGAACTTCGTACCAGAGATGAAATATTGTCTGCAATGGTCGTATATGGTTTCTTATGCAGCGAAAACGGACAAGTGTCCATTCCGAATAAAGAACTTATGGATAAATTTGTAGATATGATTCGGAAGGAGCCCTCACTGGGGTATCTTTCAGCAAGAGATAACTATCGGGTTGAGAGAGAAGACAAAGCCGGAATTGGCTATGTGGATTTTATTTTTTACCCGGAGACCAATCGGAAAGCAGATGGCATTATTCTGGAGCTAAAGGTCAATCACACGGCAGAAGAGGCTATTCAACAGATGAAAGAGAAAAAATATGCTTTAAAGTTTGAGGGGATGCTTGGAGAGAAAACTAAGTATAAAGGGCGAGTTCTTGGAGTAGGAATTGCTTAGAACAAAGAGACAAAAATACACAGTTGTAAAATCGAGGTGCTGAGAGAGTCTGTGTAGTGTTATTGGAAGCAGTGGTTTGATACAGAATCAAACCACTGCTTCTATAAGCAATTTGCCTTCCAGCAAAATTTTTCATCTATAGCATGGGCCTTCTGTATTAAAGTATTTTGTCATAAGACTGCCTTGCCTCCTTCAATACTTCAATCTTGCAGCTATGTTCTTTTGTCTCCTTAGAATAATTCAGCCCTACTAAAAGAATATCTCCCGTGTATCCTTTGAGCCAGTCTGCATACCGTTTTTCTTTAATCTGGGCAATAGCCCCTTCGGCAGTTTTATCCCATTTTAATTCTACTAACAATGCCGGATGAGCCATTTCACGCTTCGGAAGATAAACTACGTCGGCAAATCCCTTGCCGGAGGGCAGTTCCATGATTGGATTCATATAGCAGGCTTTTGCGCTATAATAAGCCATAAGGATTACACACGCAAGAGAATTCTCATCGTTATATTTGAGAATGGACGTAGTTTCACTATGGATTGCAGCGATTCCATCTGCAACAGCCTTTTCATCCAACGCCCATGTATTTTTCAATAGTTTCTCTGAACGGTTCAACGACTGTACCAACCCACCCCATTCTGATGTATCTACAGCGTTCATAAATTCCTGAGCAATTTCCTGATTTGGAATTAATGCTTCATTAGTTTTCTTATCATAAGTTAAATATCCTAAATGAATTAGAAGTGTAAGTACGTCATCTTTCGTTTGAAATGTAGTCATATCATTTTGAAATGTTCTGGTATTAATCATACATCGTCCATTTCCCAACATTCTAGCAACAGCCTCTTTTAGTCCATCAAAATTCATATCAATATAAATTTTCAGTGCTTCATATGTTTCTGTTCCGGTCCAATAACTCTGGAATTCCCTCCACATCAACACATCAGCAACGGATTTAGGATTATAAATATGAAGATTTCCCACTCGATATCCATCATACCATTTCTCGACTTCGGCATAGTCCACACCATGGTTTGCGCATTGTTCCCGAACTTCCTTTTCAGTAAACCCAAAATATTCCTCCAGATTTTTAGGCGAAATCGTAGAATATTCATCAAAAATATTGATTGCGGAATGCTCACCATACTTTTTAATTGGGAGAATTCCCGTCATATAAGCAAGTTTTACATAATCCTGGCCTTTAAAGAGCCCACGCAAAAAATCTAAATAGTTTTTCTGTATCTCCTTATGTTCTTTGGCTATCCGAAAAACACAATCCCATTCATCAATGATAAATATAAATCCTCTCCCTATATGAGAATAGACCTGCCGTAATACGCCAGGAAGTCCATATTGATCAACCGAAAAGAAGTCTCCATATTCAGCCCTGAGTTCTTCTATCACTGCCTCCTGGATTTTTTCGATGAAAATGTGCAGGTGTGATTCTTGAAATAAAAATTGCTGAATATCCAGGCGGATTACATTATGTTGATTCAGATGAAGACCAAAGCTGTCATCATCTTCTATTTTTTTACCTGAAAATAGCTTTGAAGAATCACACCCCTTACTGTAATAGGCAACAAGCATATCTGCAGCCATGGATTTTCCAAAACGGCGGGGACGGCTTACACACAGGTTCTTTTGATTTGTGCTCAAAACACGGTTTGTGTACGAGATTAGTTCGCTTTTGTCTATATAAATTTGAGAATTTATTGCTTCTCTAAATGCTCTGTTTCCCGGGTTGACATATATCCCCATAGTTTCATACCCCTTTCTCGTTCTACCTTTAATTGATTTTATCATCATTCTCTCTAAAACACAACGCCCAAAACCTTGCCGGAACCTCTCTATTCTAAGGATTACCGGCGTCAAAAATCCCTCCAGATAAGTGTACTCTATTAGACAGTTCGCCGGCATGTTGAATAATGTACATTTGCCTGACTTCCCGATTCTTCTTGTAAAAACTGAATAAAATGATAATATGCGGGGAAAAGGATGTCCCCGGAGATTAATTCAAGGAGGAAATACTAT
>CANOBT010000218.1 GCA_947564305.1 uncultured Lachnospiraceae bacterium
TCCTCCTCTATCCCTGTCTCATATCCATTTCTTATATGAAGGTAATATACAATATATGCCTCATTCTTCCCTATATCCTGTCTCGTTGCTTTCTGGATAAAAAGCGCCCCTGCGATCAATAGCTGCAGATAATTGAAAAGACTTTCCGGACAACTGACAGACGCCAGCAGTTCAATACCCGCCGCGATTGCCTTTTTGAAATCCATTCTGATATTTCCGAATTTATAAGAAACAGCTTCATTTCCCAGAAAAACCATCCCTTTTCTCGCATCATCCGGAATTACCATAATATAATTATCTACAATACTGTTCCCTGTACTTTCTTCTAACCCAAGCATATCAGCTTCCAGAGCCAATTTGTTCTTTAATTCATTGTCATAATCTAACGCTTCCTGCCTCGTCATAGCTGCTCTCCTCTCATCTGATTTCTTCTTTTTATATGAAGAACCTTATCAAGCTTCCCCTTTTCCATTTTCAGGAGTACCTGATCTTTATATTCATCATATACATCCAAAAATCCGCTATACAGATGATTCCCATCTACCGTATCGAAATCATATTCATCTTTATTAACAATCGCAAACAGCCTGTTCTTTCTGTCACCCGGCAGAGGATGCTGCGGATCATAAAATCTGGTCTTATACAGCACCCTGTCTGTATAATAATATAAATCAAAGAAATCCATATACATCATGGGTGCAAGGTATGTATATTCTTCCAAAATCCGCTTATCTCCATCGTTTTCTATGATAATTCTCAGCACAATATGATATGCTATCATGTCTGCATCATACTCTTCTTTCTCCGGATGCCGCTCGGAATACGTTTTCCCAATGCTTGCCAGATACGCATGTGCAACCTCATGCGCCAGGCTGAAAACTACAACAGTCCAGTAACAATCCTCTGCAAGCTGCAGTATCTGCACATCGCCGGATACCAACTGCAGCAGCACATCGTTTGCATACTGTCCCTGCATTTCTCCAAAAATACAGACGTTATTCATCAGAAACAGGATATATCGGAAGCACTCACTATAAACATCCAGATTCTCAAACTCCTTTGACCATTTAAGCATGGCAAGAAAAAATGCGATCACTGTTGATTCAAACAACTCATCAATATGAACAAACGCCGGATTTTCTTTGTCGTTGTATATATAGCTGTTAATCGTCTGCTGATAGCGGTTGCTTAAGGTTATCCCATCCCCCTCATATCCGTATTCCTTTTTAAAATATTCTTTCACTACGGCAAACATGTTTTGCAGATTATATCTCTCCATGTTTTTCCGTAACTGTTCTTCTGTAAAATCGTTGGAAAAATACTGCAGCATTCTTTGGATCTCTCTTTCGCCGTCCTTCACGCTGCTTCCTCTGAATTTGAACAGGTCATACATCTGCGGAACCATGAACTTTTCCATGAATGGTATTTCAGGCTGATTTGGAAATATATCCTTGCTATCCTTTTCCATCATTCTTGTCCTCATATTGTTTCCTCATATTATTGCCCCAAATCAAACGGCAATTCTTTTAGCTCTCTTCTTTCAATAAATCAGCACTTAAATCATTTTCATCCAATCGTGAAAATGCACCAACATAAAACTTCGGATTCTGCTTTTTTATTTCCTGCAGACATAATAAAGCATATTCTTCATCAGCTTCATACTCAGCAACATCATGAATGACATGAAACAGCTCTTTTCCACTATAAGTAAGGAAATATGCTTCTCGCTGAAATAAAATCGGCTTATCATCATAGCTCATAACAACACCGCATAATTTATCATTATGAAATTCCAAGTTATTATCTTTACTAATATAAATTGCCAAGTCATGATCTATACTAAGCGCGCCTGCCTCCAGCAAAGGCACAATATGTTCTTCATATGACAGTTTTAATTTTTGTATATACTCACGGCACTCTTGATGACCATCTTCTTCACAGAAAAAACCAGCCGAATCAATATAATATGAGTCTCCACTCTGCATGACATATCGGCACAAAAGAGAAAAGGTCTTTGCTTCTTCCGGCGGCATATTCCGAACCATATCTAATGTCCGGAGGGCGCATGATTTTGGTCTTGTAATTTCATTTGCCAATACTTTCCCCCATAATCTCTGTAGCTCATCATTACTAATATTCCCTACCGCATCAAAAAAGCGCATCAACCAGTCAAAACTAAATTTATCTTTATTGCCGCTGCTTTGCTCTGATTCTGTGTCATCGTTACGCAGATCAGCAATCACTTCGTCCGCCCGTTTGGCTACTTTTAAAAAGTTCCTGCATTTATAAAGCTCAACATATGATAACTTTCCTTCATTTAATAATTCATTTGCAACTTTTTCAAATTCACGCGCCTTAAAAGCTTCTATTGCTTTAATATTTTCTCCTCTTCGGACAAATAATGTTGTTATTAACGAAGATACAACGCCCTGAACGGCCGGAGAAGTTATTACTATCTTTCCTATATGTAAACCTGTGTTAAGCAGTTCCATATTCATCCTACTCACCTCCCTTTATCAGCAATCTCTTTTTTTCTTCACTTACGCCAGTCCAATCCGCAAACTCTAAATCTGCTTCCGCAAGCATCTCCACAATATTGAGATCATCCAGATCAAACTGCGCTATTTTTACACCATTTAACTTTGTCATTTCCATAATGCAATTTCTCCAATCAGCACTCTCTATCTCTACATTACTAAAATCAGCCCTCGTAAGATCTGCCCCATGGAAATCCGCATCTATAAGCACCGTCTCATCAAAGTTCGCGGCAGTCAAATTGGCAGAAGCAAAATTTGTTTCTTTTAATTTTGTGCCACAAAAATAGGCTCCTTCCAAATTACTAATCTCGAAAACCGTTCTTTCCAGTAACGCTCCTGTAAAATTAGCAGCACACAACTGTGCACCGGAAAAATCTGCATCACATAAATCTGCGTTGTTAAATTCCGCTCTGTCAGCAACTCCGGAAAGCATAATACAATTCCGCATGATACAATTTCTGAATGATGCACCCGAAATAATACTTTCTTCAAAATGACTTTCATTCAATATTGTATTATCAAATACCCACCACATCATATTTGCTTTGGAAAACTCCGCACATGACAAATCCAACATCTCGTCTTCTGTTTTATCTGTTTCTAACCCAACAAACATCTTCAATAATTTACTTAAATTATTCTCATAAACTCGAACCTTTTCCTCTAATTCATGGTAAGAATTCACGCAAATTTTGCTGCACCGCCTATTCTCATCAGTAATAAAAAATGGATAATTCGTGTTAAATCCCTGAGTAAACACATCTGTAAGAATATCGGAAAAATGCTGTTTTGTTATTCTAACTCCATCCACTACAAAGCTTTCATTTAACAATATCTCTTCTATAAATTTAAGAATTTCATCCTCTAAAATGTTATCTGAAAAAAGATAAAGCAACATCTTTAACTGTTTCGCAGGAATCAGCTCTTTAGAATTCCTGTAGAGGAATTCAATAATCGCAACAGCCGCCAAATATTCATAAAATGTTTTATGAATAAACTCAATCTCTGACTGTTGCCAATCCATTTCATTATAAGCCTCCCGCAGGAAGAACAACAAAACCAGTTTAGATGGATTATCCTTCTTATGAAGCTGAATCCAGTTTTCACACATTTCTGCCTGTCCCATACATTGACAATAATAATAAATTGCCCGAATCGCCACGGCCCGACTATGTTCTTTATATGCACAGCCCCCTAAATATCGAAGCATTTGTTGATATTCTTTATATTCCTTTGACTTAAAATATATTTCTCGTTCTGTCTCACGGTTATACTCTCTTGTATAGATATGCCTGAATATGGTCTCATATAGTTTTGCCGTATTCTTAAAATCCTCAAATCTGCTTCCTGCATGTTTCATCGTCCAGACGACCAAAAATAACAGCAAGGGTGATTTACTTAATTCATCAAATTGTTCATTTCCCATCGGGAGCTGTTGCTCTATATGAAATGCATTCGTCAATTTATTCCAATAAATTCCCCTTAAATCTTCCTTTAGCATTTCTTTCGGATCTTCAGCTTCTCCGGCTCGTTTTGTCAGTTCATACTCATCCAGAAAAAGCGGAAGCATCTCCAATTCTTCGCCCCTGACTTCTTCTATTGCTCTTTTCATCACCTGACTTCTCCCACTTATAATACCAGCCCACGGTATTCCCCAATCACAGTTCTCCAGCCCCCTTATCAATTCAAGAGAATTATCATATACCATGTGACGGATTTCGTCTAACCCATCTATGATCAGAAGCCTTTTTTCTTTCAGTCTTTTATTAAAAAACCACGGGTAGTGATTCTTTATATATTTTTCCAATACCGATAATGCATTCTCCTTTTCTCCAAATCCCAGGCGATGCAGCTCTATAAATACAACAAATCCATTTGTCTTTGCAGTCGCAGTCATAGTAGCAGCAACTAACTTTACCAGGGAAGATTTTCCTATACCTGGTTCACCGTGTAAAAATAAAAGCGGTGCCTGATTTCGCTCATACCATTCCCATATATAACTTGTCGTATCCACAATAAGTGATGACTCTTTTAGTCTCCCATTCAATAAATTACGCTCTGATAATTTACCATGAAGCGAAATATAAATCTGCTTCAGACAAATATCCTCTTTTAATATCTGCTGGAATATTAAATCCCTTAAACGTTTCTGTGATTCCAGCCTTTCTTTTTCTTCTTCCTCTACCATCTGTATTTGTTGTTGACCTACATAATAAGAAACCTTTTCATCGATTTTTTCATCTCTCTTCTGTATCTGCTCATGAAAATCCTGCGTCGTATGTAATATGTACCACCGGTACAATAACTCTCTTTTTATGATCTCTTCATAAAACTGCCTGTACCACACTTCTAAATTTCTCTGTGCAACATAATATGGATTTACCTGAAGCAATGCAGCTTTCACATCTCCTTCTGTTAAATGTCCATTTTCTATCCAGGTTCCATAAAGCATTTCACAGGCGGCTGCCATTTGTTCCTGCTTATTTACACACAATCCCATATATCTTTTTACACTGGCTTCTATTGCATCATAAAGCTGGCCCTCCAGTGATTCTTCCTTTCCTGGCAGCCTGCGCTTGATTTCTTTCCACAATAATCCGCTTCCAATGTCTGCGGATTTTGATATTACATAGTCTCCAACCGAAAAGCCTAAAAGCTCAACACCAAGCAATGCGGCTATTCCTGTCACGATTCCCACCTCTTTTACTAGTTCAATTAAAATAATTGCTCGGAAAGTCATTTTGCCTCTATATCCTAATATCACTTTTTTATTGTATCATATTTTCACTACAATTCACCTAAAATCTTTATTTGTAAAAATATAAGGTAACTTCCGAAGCAATCTGCATTCAAAAAGTGCAAAACGCAAAATTGCCAACGAGAATGTCCGCTGGCAAATCAATTTTATATGAGACTAATAAGAATTCATTATAATTAATTTATAAACACTGTAATAACATTTACTCCAATAATTCATATTCAAAAGAAGCCCTGTCCGTCGTAAAAGAAAAGATAGGGTATTCTCCTTTTCGGAATCTGTAAAATGCCCGGCAGGCCGCATTTTCATGAATCGTCCTTACCATATCCCCATTAGCCGGAGCATTCAGAGGGCTTCTGACCTTTTCTAACAGCCTGGCTTCTAATTCCAGATTCCCCTGCACAATCCGAAGCCTCCCATTCCGAACCTGCACCGCTTTTGCCCCCAGATAAGTTGCCAGCCGGTATTCTCTGCCCTTCCACAGCACAACACCAATGATGCCCCGAAAATGAAAGCCGGCAACCGGGACATCTGCCACAGCCAGCATCAGCGAGCCTCCCGGAAAGCTGCATTGCGTCCACGCATATTCCCTGGGAAAAGAATGTCCTTCGTCTCCCTCCCAGTATCCCACTGCATTCTGAAACAGATATTCCTTCCCATTCACCTTCATCCTTCCATAGACCAAATGCCGCATACTCCGCACACTATGCCGGCATTCCAGGAAAGGAAATATGGAAAACGGCCCCATGATGTCATATTTCAAAGGAAAAAGGGAGCCAAACCTCAATTCTCCGCTTATATCCAGCTTTGGCGTATGTACTGCCAGAAGAATCCCCCTCTCTCCAAACCGACTCCTTCCGATCCAAATATCCTTTCCTGTCCGGTGGAATGCCGCAGCAGGATAATCAACGTTCCACGCATGATTCTCCGTAATGACCTGAATGGAACAAGATTTCTTTTGTCCTGACCTGTGAACCGCAGGGATGATTGACAAGGTCTGGGTTTCCGACTGGCATTTAAAATACCAGCCGTAAAAATAATTGCGCATATCTTCTGCCCTCCATAGAAAGATACCTTTATTTTTCCACAAATGGCTTTCATTTATACGCAGCTCCCTTATTCCCACTTAAAACATTTCACCGCAATTCCCATGCAAACAATGGTAACAACTACCATAACCAATACCGGCTGCCACAGATTCCCCGCCGGCAGTCCAAGCGAAGCCGATTTCATAAGCTGTATCCCCTGTGTCAGAGGGAACAATCTGACAATCTTCTGCATCATCCCCGGCATAACCTCAAGCGGAACGGTTGCCCCTGAGAATATCAGCATTGGAAAATACAGGACGCTGGCTATCACACTGGCTATTTTCGTGTCTTTTGCAATCCCGCCTACCATCATACCGATACTTAAGGTAGAAACCAATGTAAGAAGCCAGCTCCCAATAAATGCAGGCCAGCTCCCGCGAAGAGCCACTCCCCAGAAGCAGGCGGCTGCCGGGAAGAGAAGAACCATAGAAGCAAGAGCATATAATACATAAATCGTAAATTCTACCACCAGCAACATAACCGGGCTTACAGGAGTCACCTGAAAACGTTTCAGGATTTTACGTTCCCGGTATTCCGATACCACAATCGGCAGACCCATAAGGCCCCCGGCACAGATTGAAATCGTACACACCGCACTCATAGACTGTTCCAGAAATGTATATTCTGCTCCGGGAAAAGCCGGCTTGGACTGGTAAATAATTCCAAGGACGGCCAACACCACTACCGGCATAATTACCGCAAAAATAACCATATTCATGTTTCGTATATTCAATTTCAGTTCTGTTTTCAAAAGCTTTGTAAATGTCCTCATACATCTGCCTCCTCATCTGAAAATTCTAAATAAGCGTCCTCAAATTTTTCACATCCGCTCTGTTCTTTTGCCTGCTCTACGGTGCCGCAAAATACTGGTTTCCCTTTCTTCAGGATACAGATCTCATCACAGAGCGCTTCCACCTCATCCATAAAATGCGAAGTGAGGAATATAGTCAGCCCCTGCATTTTTAGCTCTTCCAGAATCTTCCATACCGTCCGCCTTGCCTTGGCATCAAGCCCAGTTGTCAGCTCGTCTAAGAATACCAGCTCTGGCGACGGGATAAGTGCCAGGACAATAAACAGCCTCTGTCGTTCACCTCCGGACAGACTTTTTACCGCATTCTTTTGCTTGTCTCCGATTCCGAACCGCTCACAGAGCTCCCTCCAGTCAGCCGGATTATCATATAGACATGCGATTTCCTCGCATATCTCGGAAACCTTAATCTCCGGCTGATAATCTCCTTCCTGGAACTGGACGCCTACCTTTTGGAACAATGCCCGCCGTTCTTTTCTTGGGTCACACCCCAGCACAAGAGCCGTTCCCTGTTCTGCACGCTTAGTTCCCAAGATACATTCAATCGTTGTACTCTTCCCCGCACCGTTTGCCCCCAGCAGCCCAAAGACCGTGCCGTTCTTAACAGAAAGATTCAAGCCGTCCAACACCTTTTTCCCATTATAGATTTTCGTAAGGCCGCTTACTCTGATGGCTTCTTTCGCTTTTCCCATTTTTATCTCCTTTCTTATTCCTGTTTTCAGATTGCAGTATAGCATTACCCGTAAATATCTTCTCGACTTTTTTTGGCATGTTTGAAAACGCAGACACAATCATACATACGGAAATATAAAAACCGGGGTGACTAAACACCTCGGCTTTCATTTTTATTTTTATTCTTATTCTATTGATTTATGTCCGTTCAGCCGA
>CANOBT010000219.1 GCA_947564305.1 uncultured Lachnospiraceae bacterium
GTGTCTCGCTTCAATATCATACATCGCTTTGCACCTCCTGCATTACATTTTGTATGAGCTGTGGAACCCCAATGGCCCCGGTACGGGCCTGGTCTGCGATTGTCTCCGCCGCTTCCCGGTCCAGTGGGGCGATTGTCCTGTTTTGCTGTAATTCGGCAAGACTCCTGGAAATAGAGATAATCACGTCAGGAGTATATTCCTGTGCCGCCAGTCGGTCCAAATCTACCATATCGGAGAAACGGTTAAAACGTTCTCCTACGATCTCATTTTGTATACGCATCCACAAAGCCTGATAAGATTTCAGACCGGCATTCTCATTATCCAATAATTCCCGGTCAAAACCATAGACAAACAAAATATATTTCATACTGTCGATATCATCAATCAACTGTCGGATGCTCTCGTAAGTATCTTCCCGCTTCATTTTCGTATAATGTACCACTTCCAGACTGGAACGGCTGATTAACATTTCCAAATCATCAATGGCTATAAAGAGGCCGCAATAGCCGCCCAGATGAATGACTTCTGTCAGGGAGCGGAGCATATGTCTCGCATTATATTTGGTAATCTTGCTTGGATAAAAATCCAGAGCCCGAAGCTGGGAAAGTTTGATGGTGCGGTCACCTTCCAACCATGCTAAAAGGAGTTTCTTATTCTGTTCCTCCAAAACAGGATAGCCAAGAATGCTTCCTGTGAGCATGGAACAAGCCAGGGCAAAATTATTGTCAAGCATGGGATTTTCCAGGAAAATGCGTTTGAGCTGGGTTCGGATTTCCCGTTTGGTCAGTGCATCCCCCTGATTCGTTTCAGAGAGATAGTCGATAAATCTCATTCCCTCCGGAATTTCCTGACAGTCAAATCCCATTTCCTGAATCAGATAATGGCTGATTTTTTCCAGACAATCCATAATATCACACTGACGGAAAATTTCGATATAGATTTCCTTGAAATCATGCATCCAGATATTTTTTGCAGAAAACCGTACTGTCTTATAATTTTCATTTTTTGCAATGTCAGTCATCAGCCGCAGGAAATGAGACTTTCCGCTTCCTTTACGACCTGTGATGAATTTAATCTTGCTGCCGCCGTTTTTGATATATTCCTGCAGATATTTTTCTTTCCAGAAATCCGTAAGAAATTCAATTCCACAGGTGAGTTGTGGGGCGGATACCAAAGAAACAGGAGTTTCCTCCTGCAAAAAATCGTTCGTTTCGTTGTTTTCGAGATTCATGAATTCACCCCTTATTAATCAAAGAAACCGATAGTCGCCAGAAATTGTTCGTTTCCGTTTCCATCCAGAATGCGTATGGATTTGTTTTGATCTCTTGACGGGCCGAATGCGAATCTTCTTCCGTTTTTTGTCTCCTCAATTCCGGAAATATAGAGCCTTGCCAGATCAAATGCAAAGTTCTTCTGCGTATAATCCTTGCGGAAACGGCTCATAGGAGTTAAGAATTTATATAAGCTTGTGAGATAGATGTCTGTCCCTACCGGCCTTTTCTGTTTCATGATAGCGAGGTCATAGGCATCGGACAGCTCATTAGCAAAAGCCGGTGCATTGAATGCGGCTTTATTGAGCTTTTCCTGGTTGGTGCAGATGGTATCTACAAGGCTCGCGGGACGCATGCACTGCAGTTTTTTACGGTCCAAATAGATATCCTGATTTTCTACATCCAGTCTTACGCGGTAAGGGAACATCTCATAAACAGGGAATTCACCCTGCACATCCACGTTATTTTCCTCACAGGCGGCAAGCATCTGCTCTGCAAAATCTCCGTTTTCAAAATACTCTTTTGTATCAAAACCATCCACTGTTTCCGTAGTGTCTTTCAACGCGGAGGAAAGGGATGCCGCGGCCTCCTGCATGGCATTCAAATCCCGGCTGAGACTTTTGATATCCCCGCTTTCGGTCTCACGGGAAATGGCCTTAAACAGCTTTTGAAGAGAAGAAAGGCAGTCCTTCACAGATTTTTCCTGAGGCTGCAGTGTCTGATATAAATCTTCGTAATTCATATTTTCGTCCTTTATCATATTTTATTTGTAACTGTTCGAGACAGCAACTACAAAAAGTATATAGGAAATAGGGGCGGTTTTCAATGATTTCTTGTATAATAATGGAAAAATTGGTGATAACATCATATGATTTGTATTAAAATAACTCATAGCTGTTTTTATTGTAATATTTCTATGAAACAGTCCACATGAAAAATGTTTAATTCGTTCAAAAGTCCACATGAAAAGTATTGCTTTCAGAATAAAAGTCCGCATGAAAAATGTTGTTTTAGATTGAAAGTCCACATGAAAAATGTTAATCTATATATAATGCCTATATAAATATTATTTTGTGACAATTCCTTAGGAGCCGCAAATAGAATCAGAGGAGGCTTACTATGCAGCGCTTATTTATGAAAGAACTTGTAAAATGGAAAGAAAGATACCGAAGGAAGCCTTTGATTATCCGTGGCGCCAGACAGGTAGGCAAGACTTGGATCATGAAGGAATTCGGGCGTCTTTATTACAAAGAGACCATTTATATAAGTTTTGACAATAACGAACGTATGAAGCAGATATTCAGTCTTGATATGGATATAACAAGGATTATTTCTGCATTAAAAATTGAGTCCGGCAAAGCGATTACTCCGGAAGATACTCTGCTTATTTTTGATGAAATACAGGAAGTTCCAAATGCTCTTACCGCACTGAAATATTTTTGTGAAAATGCTCCCGAATATCATATTGTATCTGCTGGTTCGCTGCTTGGCGTGGCAATGCATGCAGGAACTTCTTTTCCTGTCGGTAAAGTGGATTTTTTGAATTTATATCCTCTTAATTTTCAGGAGTTCCTAATGGCTGTTGGGGAAAACGGTCTCGCAGATTTACTGAGTTCAGACGACAATTCCATGCTCAACGCATTTCACAAGAAGTATGAGGATTTGCTTCGTCATTATTATTATGTGGGGGGAATGCCCGAGGTGGTGCAGACTTACCTTGATACGGATGACATGAGTGAGGTAAGAAAAGTGCAGAAAGAACTGTTGGATTATTATGCAAATGATTTTTCTAAACATGCTCCCGCAGCAACAGTTCCTCGCATTCAGATGGTCTGGCAGTCGATTCCTATGCAGCTTGCAAAAGAAAACAGAAAATTTATTTATGGTTTAATCAGGGAAGGCGCTCGTGCCAAAGATTTTGAACTTGCGCTTCAATGGCTGTTGGACTGCGGGCTCATTTTAAAGAGTACACGGATTAAAAAGCCTGGAATGCCATTAATCGCATATATAGAGATGAGTGCGTTTAAAATTTATATGCTGGATATCGGATTGCTCTCTGCCAGAGGGGATTTGGACGCCAAGGTCCTTTTGGAAGGAAATCAGGTATTTGAGGAATTTAAAGGCGCTCTTACCGAACAGTTTATAGCACAGGAGTTGACGGCTTCCGGT
This sequence comes from uncultured Lachnospiraceae bacterium, assembly GCA_947564305.1. The sequence continues at coordinate 3,441 of CANOBT010000219.1, forward strand.
AAGGAACTGTATTATTATTCCAAAGAGAATTCCAGCGGTGAATTAGATTTTATGGTACAGCAGGGGGTATATATTATTCCGGTTGAGGTGAAGGCAGAGGAAAATCTACAGGCAAAAAGTCTGCGTGAATATTGTAAAAAGTATACGCCAAAGATTGCAGTCAGGACCTCTATGTCAGAATATCGAAAGCAGGATTGGATGATAAATGTTCCGTTATATGCACTAGTCTCCTATCTGATGAATTTGTCCGAATAAAAGATTTTTTGTAATAGAGAGTGAAGGAATCGAAAACAATGGAAAAGAAACTATACCAATGGCAGGAAGAGTGCCTGGAGCGTTGGTTTGCAAACAAGGGAAGAGGTATGGTACAAGCGGTCACCGGTTCAGGGAAGACATTGCTTGCCCTGACAGCGGCAGCACGTCTGGAAGAGAAGCTGGGGCAGGAACTGCATGTGAAAATTGTTGTTCCAACCGCGGCTTTGATGCGGCAATGGGACCGGGCGCTGAGAGCGTTTCTTGCAGATCTGGGAGGTGATTTTACGGCAGGAAGTCTTCGAGGATGGATTGGCTTACGGGGCGGCGGTTATAAGGCATCACCAGATTGCAAATATATGATTTATGTGATTAATTCTGCGCGATATGAATTGGCCAGGCAGATTCTGATGGAGCTCCGAAAAGGAGAGGCGGTTTTATTGATTGCAGATGAGTGCCACCATTATGAAAGCGGACAGAATCAATTGATTTTTGAATTCCTTTCATATATTAATCCGCAGGAAGTACAATTTTTTTCTCTGGGACTTTCGGCAACCCTGCCTTCCGGGCAGGCACAGCACGACCTTGCTTCTGTGCTTGGAAGGAAGATTTACAGCTATGGAATGGCGCGGGCAGCGGCGTTGCGTACCGTCTGTCAATACGATATTTACCATATTGGCCTGTCATTTCAAAGGGAGGAGAGAGAAGAGTATGAGGAATTATCGGAAGGGATGTTATTCTTGTATCGCAAGCTGGCTGCAGAATATCCGATTATAAAGAAGGTGAGTTCCAAAGAGTTTTTTGAGTTGATGCGCACCTTGATTACCGGGCAAGACCGGAAAATGGCAGAAATCGCGTTAAAATATATTCATATGTCTTATAAAAGAAAAAGTCTGGTTTGTATGGCATCCGCAAGAATATCTTGTGCATGCGAACTGATTGCGCGTTTGCCGTCTCATAAAAAGATTTTGATTTTCGGAGAGCGCATCAGCCAGGCAGAGGAATTATATCGTCTGCTGCAGGAGCGGTATCCGGGAAGAGTCGGGAGATACCATTCTCAAATGGGAGCACAGGCCAATAAAAATATATTGGAACGGTTTCGGGTCGGAGATATCAGGATGTTGATCACCTGCAAGGCGATGGATGAAGGCGTGGATATCCCAGATGCGTCGGTCGGCATTGTTTTGTCAGGTACTTCAGTCCAAAGACAGCGTGTCCAGAGACTTGGGCGCATTATTCGAAAAAAGGAAGGCAAGGGCAGGGCGTCTTTATACTATCTGCACATTACCGGAACATCAGAGGACGTCTGTTTTCTTCCGGACGTCGAAAATAACCGGCTTTTTGAATTGGAATACATTCCGGGGCTTCAAGAATTTACCCATTTTCGTTATGATAAGAGGGCGCAAAATGTGTTGAAGCGGATGCAAAGCGCGGGAGTGAGTGAAGAAAAAATAGCAGAAGCCAGACGCTGCCTGCGGTTGGGCAGTATTCGGTCAGACTGGCTGATGGAGCCGGAAGAACTTACGGTTCATATCAAAAATGCAAAATATGCCAGTGATAAAAATTATTGGATTTGTATGAAAAAGGTGAGGGAGTGTTTTTTAAATGTCTCAAATGACTCAGGCTGTAGACAGATACAACAGGGGCTTTTTCAGTAAGCCCCTATCCTCACCCAAAACGTACTTCCCCCACCAGGCGTATCTGCCACGCCCAACTGGAGCCCTTGAATTTGTGCCAGTTTCGCGGCAATGGACAATCCCAGCCCAAAATGTTCTTTCTTATTTCTGGCTTTATCTTTTCGATAGAATCGGTCAAAAATCCGTTCTTTTTCCTCGTCAGGAATTCCAGGCCCATAATCAATCACAGATACCATAACATGGGAATGAAGAGTTTCTGCCCGCAGGATAATTTTCTTGTTCTTTTGAAGGTGTGTCTGTTCCTCCTTTGAAACATCCATGGTCTCTGACATCTGGTTTCTGGAAAAATCCAACCCATAAACCACTGCATTATCAAGTAATATGGTAAAAATCTGGCGGCATAGTTCCGGGTCCGCCATGACAGGCGGAATCGGTTCTTCCGGAAGCACTAACAAAATCTGCCCGTCTTTAGACAGACAGAGGGGCTCATACACTTCCATGAGATTTAGCAGCATCTCATCTAACTCAAAATGCTTCTTGTTTACAGCCCAGCTATTTTGGTCAGCGGAAGCCAATAGCAAGAGATTTTTTATAAGAGAACTTCCACGCTGACATTCCTTTTTGATGACAGATAAAAGCCGTTTCGTTTCCAAGGGAGCGGCCAGTGCCGCATCAGCGGCAGCCTGAATGCCTGTAAGCGGAGAGCGAAGCTCGTGGGAGGCGGCGGCAACAAAGTCCTGTTGTTTTTCATAGGTTTCTTCCAATGGCTTTAAGGAACGGCGGACGAACCAACGTCCGGCCAGAAAAAGAAGCAGGATTCCTGCGAAATCAATCAAAATATAAAAAACAATTGTTTTTAGAAGCTGAATCCGATTTCCGGTGACATCCTGCAGTAAAATCAATTTTTTATATCCTGCGGAAGTATGAAGAATTAAAATATTTCCAAGGTAGGAATCCCCGTGGTCTCCTGCAATCTGGAGTATGGAACTTTGCAGCAGATTGGAAGAAATAGGGTCTGAATCCGGAAAGATTCCCTCCAGTTCGGCCATATTTTCCGCACGTTCGAACAGCTTATCCCGTTCGGTGTGGGGGGTATAGGAACCAGGGAAGAAAAAGGGGGAGTGATTTTCTTCTATATAAATTAGAAGCTGATTTTTATGTTCCATCTGTGACAGATAAGAATCTGAAAACAGAGAGTTTGTCTCTAGCTGGGACATCAAGGTAAAAAGCTGGTCCTGAAAAAGAGATTTCTGGCGGCTGCTCTGTGACGATATATAGAACAGAAAAGAGACTGCGAGAATCAAGGTCAGGATGATGCCTGTACTTAAAGTATATAAAAATACAAATTTTTTTTCCAGTTTCGGAAACATGACTCATCCCTCCATCCGATATCCCAGACCATGGACTGTGGAAATCACGACATGGCTTCCCAGAGTGCGCAGATGTTTTCTGAGAAAATAAATATATGTATCCAGATTCCCGTCTTCCACAAGGCCGTCCGGTCCCCACACGCGGAAGAAAATCTGTTCACGTGCCAGTGTCTTTTCCGGATTGCGCATGAAAAATTCTAACAGCAGCGCTTCCCGTTTGGAAAGCTGCCGCTCCTCCTCATTGCAGTATAAAATCCGGTTGTCCGGGTCAAACCGGATATCCAGATAGGAAAGCTCCTGACAATCCAGAAACGCTTTCGGCCTTCTGGAAAGCGCGCGGATGCGTGCCAGAAGCTCTTCGATGGCATAAGGCTTCACAAGATAGTCGTCTGCTCCGCAGTCTAAGCCGTCGATTCTGTCATTTATGGTATCTAATGCGGTGGTGATGATGACCGGAACCGTGATATGATTTTGCCGGATGGACCGGAGAATCGACAGTCCGTCGATTTCCGGAAGCATACGGTCAAGGAGAATCAGGTCATAAGCACCTTTCATGGCGTAATAGAGCGCTTCGCTTCCGGTATGGCAGCAATCCGCCGTATGATTCCTTGCGCCAAGCTGCAGCTTTAGTGAATCACACAAGTCTTTATCATCTTCTATAATTAAAATATGCATCGTATATCTCCATCTGTTTTGAGAGTTTTTATTAATCAGTATAGCAGATAAATCTCAAAAAAACCTTAAAAAATGAAAAAACGTTGGACTATGAAAAGCGTTGAACTAACTGCCCAAAGTTGTTTTAAGCCGCTCCTCGAAAGTGACCGGTTGGTATCGTATGAGAAAGAGCGGCTTTTGAGTATGACGTGCCTTTAGATAAATCGTATCAGAGCGGTTATTATCCGGAGAGGATAATTCTTTCGATGAGATTAAGGAATGGTATGACGGGTATCATTTTGGCGATGAAGATGTATGTTGTCCGTGGGATGTGATTAATCAGTGTGACAAATTATGGGTGTGGAAAGATGCGCCGATGGAAGCACATTGGGAGAACAGCAGCAGTAACGCGATTGTGCAGGATTTCTTATGATATGGAAAAATGTGATTAAAAAGCTGAGTTAATAAGTAAGATGATAAAAGGGATGAAACTTTAAAAACGCTCAACACTGCTGACAATTTTTATTTTCATCTACAGTATTATATAGCTCAATGTATTGTATTTTCGTAAAAAAGATTGACTATTTTCACGAATATGGTATTATACTATTAGTGGTGAGTCCTACCGCAAAGTGGACTGCTAAAA
>CANOBT010000220.1 GCA_947564305.1 uncultured Lachnospiraceae bacterium
ATAGTAAAGAGCAGCATGAGTGAGCCGATCAGTAAAATGTGGAGATTTCGATTAAGCCTTTTTACCATTTCCAGCCTCCAGTATATATCCAGAACCGTACACAGAAGAAAGAATACAGCCGCTTTCTATGGCACGGATACGTTTTCGTAGAAAATAGATGTAGTTATCCAGATTTCCGGTTTCCACGGATGCATCTGTTTCCCACACTTTTTGTATCAACTGTTCTCTGGTCAGTAGAGTGTCGGGCTGATCCAGAAAGACCTGCATTAAATGAAATTCTGTAGGCGTCAGTGTTACGGAGTTTCTTTTACACATAAGCTGCCTTTTTGTCAGGTCAAGAGAAATGTCATGGAAAGCAAGACTGCATTCCTTGTTCAGAATGGCAGGTCTGCGGGTTAAAGCACGGATACGTGCAGAAAGTTCCTCCATATGAAAAGGTTTTGAGAGATAATCATCTGCACCGCTGTCCAGACCTTCAATTTTATTCTGCAATTCAGACATTCCGGTTATGATAATGACAGGAATCTGTATCTGCTTGTTCCGCATCGCTTTTATGATCGTGAGCCCGTCTACAATAGGGAGCATCCGGTCAATGACTGCAAGGTCATAACTGTTGTTTCTGTCCAGGGCAAGCAAAAAGCCCTCTTCTCCGTCACCACAGGCATCAACAATATAGCCTTCTTTTGTGAGCTGTTGTTTCACATTGTTGCAAAGGTATTTATCATCTTCTAAAAGTAATATTTTCATAGAAATCCTCTCCATATTAAATTAGCTTGTATTCTCAGTATAACAAAACATTCTCGAAAAATCTTCTAAAAAACTCTTAAAATTTGTTGCTGAAATAGAAGATTTTTAGAGTAGTCGAATGATATGCTTTGTTGCAGGCAGGAAAGCCAAATAAAAGAAAAGAGGTATAAGAAAATGAGAAGAAAAATGTTGAAAACAGTAGGAATTTTAACCCTGAGCTTTATGTTGGGTATAGGCATGGTCGGCTGTGCGGGAAAAGGAGACAATGAGCCGGACACACCGGATATTCAGGGCGTTACATTGCATGATAACGATGAGATAGGAAGTAATAGTGAGACGAATTTACCGGATAGCCAAAATCCTGAATTAAATAATGATGACAGCGCAGGGAATGGAAATGGAATAAAGGACGGAGGGGAAGCTGAAAGCGATAATGAAGCCGGGAATAACACCAGCGTGGAAGGCAATATGGAATCCGTTTATTTTGAAGGAGCTGACCTGAATGGAAGGGTGCTTGAATTTTCTGATACTGGTTTTACAATAACGCCTATTTATAGAGAGGTATTTGCGGATGGAACGAGCAACAGTTGGGAGGCGGCTCCGGGTAAGGAAAATGAGGAGGATAATATCAATGTAACTTATACAGAAGATACGGTCTTTGAAATTGTATATTTCAACATGAGCCTGCAGGATGTATCCTCAAGGGAAGAAGCTGATAAAAGCAGCATTAAAAAACAGACAATAGTATATGTTTTTGGTTCCAGTGAGGATGGGAAAAACTGGACTGCGGACAAGGTTCTCATCCAGAGGTGGGAAAACAACTAAAGTTGTTAGGGAGGAAGTAATGAATTGTTTTGTAAGAGCATCTAAATATTTATATAGGAAAAAGCGGAAGGCAATCCTGTTGTTGCTTTTATTTCTGGTGATCAACGTGATGGTGTCAGGAACCCTGGCAATCCGTGCATCTTCCCTCAAACTGGCGGAGGAACTGCGGAAAAATTCAGAGGGCAAGATAATGTTGGAAAGCTTGGATAGACAAAGCGGTTTTGAGGAACAAGACCTGCAGGAAATCATGGCAATCGAAAATATAAACTGGATCAACCGGATATCCGAGACGAGTTGTTTATCCTCACAGCTGTTTCCGGTTGCAGGAAATGTGGAATCAGAAGATTTGTTTGATGTTCATGGATATGATGAACTGGAAAAAGACAGCCCGTTTGCTGAGCATATTTACCGGATTATAGAAGGATATTTTCCGCAAAGCCAGAACGAAATCGTAATAAATAAGTATCTGGCAGAGAAAAACGGGATACAGGTGGGAGAAAAAATATTACTCCAGTCTATGGAACAGCAGGCAGTGGAAGCTGTTGTCACAGGTTTTTTTCTGGTGGGAGAAGAAGAACGACAGACAGATAATGTCGCTACAGTAAATCGGATTGAAAACCAGCTTTTTGCAACTACTGATTTTGTAAATATGCTTTCCGGGGGAAAAAAATTTATAAATGCAGTGGTTTATGTAAATAATCCGGAGCTACTGGGGAATACATCAGGTATATTGGCAGAAATGTATGAAGGGCGTGTAGTGATAAGTGCGATGGATAATACGTTCCAGAAATTGAATTTGACGATTGAGCAGACTGACAGGATTACTTTCATGATCCTTTTACTGACAATTTTGATTGGGTGTGCGGTTGTCGGACTGTTGCTTGCCATGTGGACACGGGGCAGAAAAAAGGAAATTGCTGTGCTGATTAGCCTTGGTGTGTCAAAAGGAAATATATTTCTGCAAATGTTATTAGAGGATCTATTCCTGTATGGACTTTCATTTATAGGGGCGCAGATGATTACAATATTGCTTTTGCCTGTCGTGGGCGGCAAAATGGTGTATTTGCAGGGAAACAGCTCCATGCTGCAGCTTTCCCCTAGCGGTATGATAGTCAGCCTTTGTGCAGGACTGGCAGGAGTTATGATATTGATGGGGATTTCTATTTTCCCATATATGAAAAAACAGGTCAAAGAAGTCCTGTCAGAAATGGAGGGGTAGTATGAATATTTTTAGTTTAAGTATCCGATGTCTGGCTCGAAAAAAGGTAAGGACAATCCTGCTTTTTTGCATTGTATTTTTGGCATCTGGTTTTATTTATGCAGGATGGTCATGCAGGTCAGCAAGTGTGCAGACACAGACAGAAGGAAAGCGTGCAATAGGGGCATCCTTCCGTTTGGAGGAAAATGAGGCAAACAGGCATGTGCGTTCATCGGAAGCTCTAAAGAAAATTGGGGACAATGCAAATGGGAGTGCCGATGGTACGCATGTGGAGCAACTGGAATCTGGGGATTGGATGATATGGCATGACAACTCGTTTGAAACTTTGCAGATGGATGATATTTTAACGCTTGCCAGTCAGGATGGAATTGCGGAGTACAATATCACTACGGTCAATACGGTCGTAAATGCTGTAAATTTTATGCGTATTGAAGATCCGGATGTGGAACAGTCAGATGGGAATTGGGTTTCCTTGCGTGGGAATCTGGAAATGCGCCTTGACATGGATGTGCAAAGTGGAAATATCGAGGTGCGGGAAGGACGCATGATTGCAGAAGATGATAAGGATGTATGTGTCATCTCAAGAGAACTCGCTGATTTAAACGGCTTAAAATTGGGGGATACATTGGGATTTAATGAGCGGAGCGAAGCAGAAACCGCCACAGTCTGTCAGGCGGAGATTATAGGGATTTATGAAACCATTTATAAAATGACGCCTGTCATGTATGGCGACAGTTACAGAAGCGAGAATGTTATTTTTACGGATTTACGGCTCCCTGAGAAGGCGGAAGGGCATAAAGATGATCCTTTATACCAATATGCGACTTTTTGGGTGGAGAATGTGGACGAATATGACACAATCAAAGAGCAGATGAAACAGGCAGACATTGATTGGAACCGTTATGATTTTCTGGACAATACCGGAATGAGTGATACAGTGGCATCAAATTTTGGGGATTTGGAAACGATGAGTACAATCATTCTGGTGCTGGTTATATGTTCCAGTGTTGTGATACTTTTTTTGGTCTGCCTGTTTTGGCTGGGGAGCAGGGTACATGAGATTGGTGTATTTTTGGCAATGGGGAAAAGAAAGAGCATGATTGTCATGCAGATGCTTCTGGAAGGGGTGCTGGTCGGAAGCATCGCATTTCTGCTTGCCACATTTTGTGCGCCTGCTATTTCCGAGAATGTTGCAGACTATCTGGTAGGATACGAACTGGAACAGCAGGAAACAGAAAAAAATGCAGAACAGGGCGTAAAATTGTATCTGGAAGACGATACGGAAGTTGTTGGGGTGCAGGTAGCTGTGACAGGAGAAGTGATCCTGCTGTCAGTCTGTTCCGTTTTGGGAATCATTGTGGCGGCTGTTCTTTTTTCATGTGTGTCTGTGGCAGTGAAGAAACCGCAGGAGATTTTGAGCAGGATGAGCTGAGTGAAAAAGATTGGAGAGTGGATAATATGCTAGAATTAAAAGATGTTACTTATTTTTATAAATCTCAAAAGGATAAGATAGTTTTAGACAAAATATCTTATCAGTTTGAAAAGGGAAAGCTGTATGCGATATTGGGGGCAAGTGGTGGTGGAAAAACCACGTTGCTGTCACTCTTGGCAGGGCTGGATATTCCTGTTGAGGGAAAAATAACCGTTTTAGGCAAGGAGATTCAAAAGAGCAGCCTGAATCTGCACAGAAAGAACAATGTTTCGCTGATTTTCCAGAACTATAATCTGATTGATTACCTTACGCCCGTTGAGAATGTAAAACTTGGCGGGAAAGCCGATGCGGAGGAATTGTTGGCACAGATGGGCATTGATGAAGCACAGCGGAAAAGAAATGTGATGCAGCTGTCCGGAGGTCAGCAGCAGAGAGTAGCCATTGCAAGGGCATTGGCGAGCAAGGCCCCCATTCTGTTAGCTGATGAACCGACAGGAAATTTGGACGAGGATACGGCGAATGAGATTATATCCATTTTTCAGAAGCTGGCTCATGAGCAGGAAAAATGCGTGGTGGTAGTTACCCACAGCAGGGAACTGGCGGAGCAGGCGGATGTTGTCCTGCGGTTAAAGAAAGGGAAAATAGCAGACAACACAGGAATCGGGGATGATTAGATACGATTGAGAGGAACATAGATGGTAGCAGGTGGCAGAAATGTCGGTATGAATAGGCGGCAGATAGAGAGCAGAAGAAAAAAACAACTGATGCGGTGGATTTCGCTATTAGTCAGAGTGTTAGTTTTGCTCGTGATTGTGTTCTGTATCAGAAATATCTATGTCCGTCTGGAAGAAATGCAGATGAAATTAGAGCGGCTGGAGATACAGCAATATGGGAGGGTACAGACCGGCGCAGATGCGCAGTCACCAGATAAATTGAATGATGTAGATTATGTTGAAAGCCTTGACACATGGAAAGTTGGCAAGCCTAAAGAACGTACTGAAGCGGAAGTCCTGCAGCGGCTGGGTGAGTTGGGGCAGACCAGCTCTTTGATAGAAGGGATTTATCAAAATCATTCCCGGTATCCGAAGGATCTGCTTGCAGCACTGGCAAATAATCCGGAAATGGCGGATTTTGTTTCCGGGTATCCTGACCAGAACGAAGTGACAGGGGAAATTACTGCATCTGAAAAAGAACAGGAATTTCCACTGTTCCTGCAATGGGACAGGCGCTGGGGGTATGAGTCCTATGGGGATAGCTGCATCGGGCTGGCAGGCTGCGGACCAACGTGTCTGTCTATGGTATTGTTCTATCTGACTAAGAATGAAACGTATACTCCAGACAAAATTGCCGCATACAGTGTGGAAAATGGATATTATGTGGAAGGAACCGGAACATCATGGGTGTTGATGGAGGATGTGCCGAAGTTATATGGCATTAAAGTTTCATCCATAAGCTCAAGTGCAAATAATATGAGGGCAGTGCTTGATAATGGCGGAATCATCATATGCGCTATGGGGAAAGGGGACTTTACAATATCCGGTCACTATATTGTCATATATGGGTATGATAATGAGGGGTTTATGGTAAACGATCCTAACTGTGTAGCAAGGAGTGGCAGGAGATGGACATTCAGAGAGATCGAAAATCAGATTAAAAGCATATGGGTATATGACAAGTAAAAATAGAATTAAAAAGCAGTAAGAAAGGAAATACACAAAAGCTAACCGCCGTACTATGGCAGACCGCCATATGCGGCGGTCTGCCTATTGGAAAGCGGGGGAATCAGAGGTAATATGCTTACACGGCGGTTTGCGTTTGTGCCGCCCCTATATCGGACGAATGGCGAAAAACTTTAGGCCTTTCGGTGATATTCTGAGATTGGTTTATAGTCGTTTCGTGCAATTTATGGGCGTTTTGTGCAATGGCGTTTGATAGGATGCCCTATAATCCGATATAATTTATGACGGAGAGCGGGGAAAATATGGATGAAGATAGCGGTCTGTGATGACAGCAGGGAGGACAGGGGCGCACTGCGGGCGCTGCTGGAAGCCTGCGGCTATGATTTTGAAATAAGGGAATACGGCTCCGGCGCAGAGCTTTATGCGGATATGGGATATGTGCGGGAATGTGGCATCGTGTTCCTGGATATCAACATGGAGGGCATGGACGGGCTGGAGGCGGCGGGGAAGATAAAGGCGGAGTGCCCGAAGGTACATATCGTGCTGGTGACCGCCTATGTGAACTATGCGCTGGACGGGTACAAGGTGAAGGCCAGCCGTTTCCTCTTAAAGGATGACCTGGAGCAGACGCTGCCGGAGTGCGTGGAGGACATCCTGCGGGAGGAGCGGGTGGTGGAGTTCGGCTTCGTGGAAGGGAACGTGCGCCTGCGGGTGGACGACATCATCTATATCGAGACAAGCAAACACAAGAACGTGTTCTACACGGCGGGAGAGACGTACAGCATTTATAAGAAGATGGATGAGTTGGAGACGGAGCTGGCGGGGATGGGCTTCGTGCGGATACACCAGAGTTTCCTCATCAACATGAGGTACATCGGGAAACTCAGCAGCTATGTCATGGTGCTGACCACGGGGAAGGAGATTTCCGTCCCGAAGTCCAGGTACCCGGAGGTGAAGCGGCAGTACACGTTGTTTAAGGGGGCGGAGTGATCATGGGATTATGGATGCTTTCATTCTGTATCATGGCGATAGAGACGTGGGGTAGCGTTTATTTTTTCGATACCTTTTTGAAGAAAAAGGATATGGGGCGGCTGGGAAAGTGCAGCTATGTTTCTTTGTATCTTGCTACAGTGGTGGTTGCATTCCTTGGAGGGCGTTTTTTCTCAATGGGAATTAAGGTGCTGGCTGCAGTGTCGCTTTTCATGGCATTCTGTACAGTGTTTTATAAGGCGGACTGGAAACAGCGCATCTTCTTTTCCGGGCTGAATTATTCGCTGCTGTTTCTGACCGACCTTTTTATGCTGCAGATGGAAAATATGTTTGTTTCCGATAATGACGTGCTTACGTTTCTTCTCCTGCCATCAAAAATGACATGGCTCTGTGTGGTTTTTATAGTGCGGAAAGTATGGAAAGGGCGGAACAATTACGGAGAACTTTCCCACAAGGAGTGGCTGAAATTTTCCATGATTCCGATGATTACCGTGGCATCCATGCTGCTTATGTTTTTCTGTAGCAGTACGGAGGTAAAGGTGCAGACGGCATACCTCTTTCTGTCGGTGGGGCTGATCTTTATCAACATCCTTGTCATAGAGCTGATGCAGGGCATCCTCGAAAAGGAGGAGCTGCTCCGGGAAAGTGCGCTGGCAGGCCAGAAGAAGGAGAGCCAGCTTGCCCATTACCGGGATATGCAGGCGGTCTATGAGCGGCAGGGGAGGAAGATGCACGACTATAAGAACCAGATCAGGACGATGCAGGTGCTGTTAAAGAAAGGTGACACGCAGGCCGCCGCCGCGCTTGCGGAGCGGCTGACGGAGAGCATATCGGTGGAGATGGCGGCGGTCAGCACGAACCACCCGGTGGTGGACGCCGTCCTGAACCAGAAGTTCCATGCCGCGAGGGAGCAGGGCGTGTCCATGACGTTCCGGGTGGGCGACATGGGCGGCCTGCAGCTGAATGAGGAGGAGACGGTGATCCTGCTCTCCAACCTGCTGGACAACGCCATCCATGAATGCGTGAAGG
>CANOBT010000221.1 GCA_947564305.1 uncultured Lachnospiraceae bacterium
AGATTTCGGGATGGGCACTTAATTCAGAGTATTTTTGTTCTATATTACATGAACTCAGGGAAGATACAACTTATAGGACTATTGTCGATAAGCTTGTTGTTGTACCGGAAAGTGCGGATACGAGAGATACAGAGGCAGTGAAACGCATTGCTACAGCATATTTAAAGCTTTTATTTCCAAATGTTCGAAAAGTGGAGGATATTAAGCCCCGTGAATTTAACAGATATTGTTTGCGAAGAGCCTGTAATATGCGTGCAATGATAAAGATGCAGTTAGGTATTATGGATGTCGAATATAGGGGAAAAGATTTACCATCGTTCAAAGTGAGGGATTTGAAAGAAATATGAAAAAGGAAGAATGCAGGGTCTGTTTTAAAGCCCCACTAACAAAAAACGAGATAGGAATTAATAAAAAAATGCTAGGGACGGATATGAAGTCTTTCTTTTGTATGGAATGCCTGGCAGAATATCTTGAATGCAGTGTAGACGAACTTCTTGACAAAATTGAAGAATTTAAGAATGAGGGATGCACTTTATTTAAATGAGGTTTGACGGTATGGAGTATATTTATGCGGATAATGCGGCAACTACTAAATTGGATTTGGATGCTTTTGAAGCAATGAAGCCGTATTTGCTTGAGGAATATGGAAATGCTTCTCAACCATATGCGTTTTCTCGTGCGGCAAAGAAAGCATTAAGAGAGGCACGAATAACAGTGGCGGAGTGTATTGGCGCATTGCCGGAAGAGATTTATTTTACTTCTGGCGGAACGGAAAGTGATAATTGGGCAATTAAGGGTGCGTTAGCTAAGAAAAGTGACAATATAGTAACTAGCCAAATTGAGCATCATGCTGTTCTGCATGCATGTGCAGCAGTGGAATGGCTTGGGCATAAGGTCACATATGTCCCGGTGGATTCCGTTGGCATAGTGTCGCCACAATTGTTACAGCAGGCAATTACGAATAATACGAAGATTGTCTCGGTGATGATGGCCAATAATGAAATTGGGACAATTGAACCCATTGCGGAGCTTGCGAAAGTAGCCCATACTTATGGGAGCGTGTTCCATACAGATGCGGTACAAGCCATTGGTCATATTCCAGTTGATGTCAGAGCATTGGATGTTGATATGCTTTCGGCTTCCGCACATAAGTTTAATGGACCAAAGGGGATAGGCTTTTTATATATAAAAAAGGGCATTGAGATTTTGCCATACATTGATGGTGGAGCACAGGAATCTGGTATGCGTGCTGGTACGGAAAATGTTGCATTTATAGTAGCTATGGCAGTTGCGTTGAAGAAAAATTGTGCACAGATGCAAAAAACGGAGGCTCAATTATCACAGATAGAGAAAACTTTTTTAAGTATCCTCACGGAGCTGGAGATACCATTCATTCGTAATGGAGCGACAAATAGGATACCAGGTAATATCAGTATTTCGATTAAGAATGCCAATGGGGAAATGCTGTTGCATAGATTGGATTTGAAAGGTATCTGTATTTCTACAGGGTCGGCATGTGATTCTATCCATACACAAGTTTCTCATGTTATCAAAGCGATTGCTGTACCGGAAGAGTATGCAGAAGGAACTGTCCGAATTTCTTTCGGAAGAGATAATACCATTGAGGAGGCTATAAAAGTTGCCAGGATGATTAAGGAAATTTTAAAAGTTTCTTCAAATTAGAATTGACACACCCCATAACCTATGCTATGATGACCATATCGAGTTTTGAGAAGGTCTCATGGTAGATGCTGTGGGAATAGAAAATCAGAATGAATCGATATGCATATAACAAAAACATGTTGGATTATGTAATCGCAATATAATTATTTGATTACGTTATTATTGTATATTAGACATTCTATTAACTATTATGAGACCTTACACAATGTGTGTAGGGTCTTTTTTAAACTCGAAATAAAAACGGAGGGTGATATCATGCAAGAAAACAAAGAAAAAATTGTAAAGTCTAAAAAAGGGAAATCCTTGATTAATATCTCAAAAATATATGAATCATTGAGATATAACGATTATTCTATTGAAAATGGAATTGGAGAAATTATTGATAATTCAATAGAAGCCGGCGCCAGCCAGATAAATGTTTTCATTGAAAAAAAGGAACAGACCACTAGAAAGAAGAGATCAGAAGTAATTGATAAAATTGCTGTTATTGATAACGGATGCGGGATGAACGCAGATGTCCTGAGCCAGTGCCTTTCATTGGGGGTGTCCATAAGGGAGAAGCGAAATGGAAAAGCAGGAATCGGACGCTTTGGCGTTGGTATGACATTAGGGGCAATATCGTTAGCCAGAAAAATAGAAGTATACTCCAAAGAAGATGAGACAAAGGATTTTTTATATACTTTTATTGAGTTGGATATGATTTCGAGAAAAGAAATGGAAGATATTCCAGAACCAGTGAAACAGGAACCGCCAGTAAAGTACGCAGATTTTTTGCTTGAACAGACGGGAACAATAGTTATCTTATCAGAGTGTGACAGATTGGACGGTACCGGCAGGAAAAACAACGCAGATGAGGCAACTGCAAGGATTGCGAATTATTTGGGGAGAACTTATCGCAAATTCATTGCCGGGGGAACCAGTATCATATTGGATGGAAAACGTGTGTATTTACATGATCCACTCTATGTGATGGGACCGACACAATTTGATACGAAGGAGTCGCAGGATCCAAAGGCAGAAATAATCAGCCGAACAAAGGTTGACTGGGATATTCCGGGTACGGATGGAGAAAAAGCGACTGTTATGATTACTCTATCTTTGCTGCCGAAAGAATGGAGGCTGAATGCCGGCGATGGGGGCAAGGCAGAAGCTAAAAAAAGAAAGATTGACCAGAATGAAGGAATCTCTATTTTGAGGGCGGATAGAGAGGTTCTGTATGACAAGGTACCATATCTTATTGGCCCCAAAGGCCAGGCATCATATGATAACAATGACAGATGGTGGGGATGTGAAATTTCATTCCCTCCTGAGCTGGATGAGTGCTTTCAAATAAGATACATTAAGCGTGGTGCAGAACCTATTGGAGCTTTAAAAGATAAGCTGAAAGAGAGTATGACGGATGCAATCAATTCGTTAAGAAAAAGAATTAAATCGGAGCGAACACAAAAATCGGCAGAAAAGAATAAAGCATCTGGCAGCTATACAAATGCGGAAAAAGTAATGGCAGGCATTTCTACAATGCTTCCGGTCAATGTTAAGGGAAAGGAGCTTAGCGATGGACAGGAGGATAAAAAACTGGATGCAATTCTTGACAGTATATTGTTGGGAACATCAGATGCAGAACAAGAAGAAAAGGCTAGAGAAGAGAAAAAAGAAGAATTGAAAAAGAAACCTTACTCCATTGAGATGGTGAGCTTTCCACAGTCCATTTTATTTGAGCCAGAGTATCTTATGGAAAAGGTAATATTGAAAATCAATGTAAATCATCCGTTTTATCAAAAGGTAATTCAACCCTTATGTGGAGATTTGGCAGAAGACTCCGACGAAGTAGTAAATGAGAAGACAAAAATGAAAGATGCGCTTATGCTCCTGCTTCTGAGCTATGCAAAAGCTGAGGCTATGTTTAAGGGTAATGAATTCCTTTTTGAGAATCTCAGGACAAATTGGGGTACAGTATTATCAACAGCGGTTAGAGAGATGGAGGAATAGAAAGAGTAATGAAAGTCAAAGAACTAAGGATAAAAGCTGGAATGTCTCAGAGAAAATTTGCAGACTATTTTGAAATGCCTGTTCGCAATATTCAGAATTGGGAATCCGAATCGCAAAAATCTTCCAGACATCTGGCAGAGTATTGGGTTAAATTGATGGAATACAAGTTGGTCAATGAGGGACTCATTGACCAGGAATAAAAATCAAGGTTTAGAATATAGAAGGTCAAGGTTATATTGGAGATTATCTGCGGAAATATAAGTAACGGTAAGATCACATTTGATATCTGCAAAATCTTCATCTGAGAAGGTGGCGGCTTTTATAGCTTTTTTGGAAAGATGTTTATCATACCAATTATCGATGTCGTTTTCTATTTTAGCGGCTTGAAAGAGAAGCGAATTATGCTTTGCAATTTTCTTAATAATATAATTTGGTATTTTCATCTTGACCTCCTGATGTATTGTTTCTTATAAGATAACACTCAATGAGTGATTAGTCAAGAATATTTTTATAAAATAGTTTAGTTTTCCGCAATTCTAGAAAGGGGAGAGAAAATGAAAGAGTACTTTTTGTTTTTAGATGAATCTAAGAATACACCGCCAAGTGTATATTTTGCATTGGGTGGGTGTGCCATTCAAAAAGAGGTATATGAAGAAAAGATATGTCCATATGTAAAAAATCTAAAAGGAAATGTTTTTGGAGATGAGAATATTGTTTTGCATGAGACGGAATTGAGGATGGCCAAAAAAGAAGTATATAGAGTAATGCGGCACAAGGAAAAACGTGAATTGTTTTGGGATAGCATGGGAAAGATATTTGATAAAAATGATGTAACTGTTTTTGCAGCTGTGATAAATCCGGATGAATACAAATCCTGCTATAACAGCAGATTTTTAAATGATGAATATTTTGTGTGTCTTGAAGTAATAATAGAAAACTTTGTACATTTTCTGGAGAAGCATGATGCTATGGGCACAATATATTTAGAATCTCAAAATCCTAAAGCAGATAATCGTTTGACAAATTATTTTCAACAATTGATGAAACGAGGAACTCGATGCATGAATAACCATGCTGTCAGGACACATGTTTCGACGCTTAATTTTTATCAAAAAAGTGATCTTAATATTGGGCTGCAAATCGCCGACTTTATTCCAAATACAATGAAGAAATATGCTCATGGAATTGAGAACAAGAAACCTTCTATAGAAAATCAAATAGCAAACTGTTTATATGATGGACAGGTAGGAGTGATAGATGTATTTGGTTTAAAAAAATTATGATAAAATCATAAATTCTGTTGACGTAAGAAGGAAAATAGGTTATGATAAGAGAGCAGAAGAGATGACGATAGTTGTAGCACTTCTGTTATTCTTATATAAGTTTGACGACAGTCGCATCTTTTATAGGAATATTTTTGTGAAAGAGTGATATAATGAAAGAAGGGAGTCGCATGAATATGAGGCTTCTCAGCGTAAGCGGAAATTAGCTTGTGGTGAACTTGACGATAGTCGATTACTCACTGCAAGCTATTTTTCTATATAAGCATGATAGATTATGCTAGATGAGTATGGAGTATTACAGAAGATGGTATTACAACGGTACATAAAATTTAATTTACTAATTTCGTGGACTACAGAATAAGACTTCCAGAGAAACGACATAGAGAGGGTTTACATGCCTGTGGAGGCAATAGAAGAATACGTTACCCCAGGCATCACCAGAATGGAGAACAGAAGAGGATATGTCCAACAAATTTGCAGTAATCGACACCGAAACAAACTGGAACGACGAAATAATGTCAATCGGCATCGTAGTTGCCGATACAGAAACCAGGAAAAGTATCGATTCCAAATATTACATAATCGACCCGGAGTACAGGGTGGGAGGAATGTTCTCAAGTGAATTAAGGCTAACCGAAAAAGGAGTTCATGTTACCGGCAGAAAGCAGGCATTAAAGGAAATCAGCCAATGGCTTGCCTCATACCAGGTTCGCAAACTGTTTGCCTATAATGCATCCTTTGATAAGAGACATTTACCGGAATATTCCGGGTATGAATGGTATGATATCATGCGCCTGGCGGCCTATCGACAGTATAATAAGGCGATTCCGGAATCTGCGGAATGCTATAAGACCGGAAGGCTGAAACAGGGATACGGCGTTGAGAGCATATTGAAAATGCTTGGAAAAGACAGGGGATACCACGAGACGCATAATGCGGTTCTGGATGCGGAGGATGAGCTGAGAATAATGCAGTTACTGGGACATGAAATAAGCAAATATGATGTTGCGCTTATTTCTGCCAGGTAAAATGCGGTTATGGAATAGCAGGAAAGAACAGCGTAAACCGGAAACCATTCTGTACAAATGGAAAAATTATAATGTTTTACCGGAAGACGATTAATATGGTTTTACATAACGCACTGATATCTGTCGGCTACTGTGCTTGGAGGATAATGCCGGAGGATCACAATCCGTTTTACAGAGATTATAATGCATGTAAAATTTATGATTTAAAAGAAGGACGCGAGACCATGACCACGACGGAATCCGTAACAATAAGAGTGCCCGCAGGGATGTCAAAGTATTTGAAATGTATGAACCCGGAGACGGAGCTTACCAGAAATGCTCTCTTGCTGTATCCACATATTCTGGACCACACCATATCCCACGGCGGAGCGGCAGAGATTTTGGGAATCAGAAAATCCGAATTGATTGACATCTATGACAAATTAGGATTTTCCTATCTGGATATGACAATGGATGAGCTTGATTCAGAACTTGGAACTTACAGGCAGCTGAAAAAGGGGGAATTGTAGAATCTGCAATTGTCTTATATTTTCTGGCATGTCGGTATCATTGCGGAGATAAATTAAACGGCACAAAAGATCCATTTAAAGGACACTGAGGAATAGTTATGGTAGATTTCATCCTGTTCCCATCCAGCTTTTTCAGCATCACGAAGGTAGACGGGGATTTACAAAAAGAGTATGACGCGGTACAGACCACCGGGTTATTTGACGTGGCTTTGTTCGGGTATGATAAATGGTTCAATGAAGACAAGCTTGTTATAAATAACGCGCCTGATGAAGAGCATACAGCCGTGTACCGTGGATGGATGATGAAGCCGGGTCAGTATGAACGGTTTTACAACCTGTTACTCGATAACAGCATCCGGCTGGTAACAGAACCGGAACAGTACAGGCTGATGCATATCTTCCCGAATGTCTATAATTATGTTAAGGAAGACACGGCAAAAATGGAACTTTATCCGCTGCATACTCAGATAGATGTAGAAAAGCTGAAGAAATCCTTTGACCGATTCATGGTCAAAGATTATGTGAAATCAGTAAAAGGTACGGAATTTCCCGGATCCTTTGACCAGAGCATCACTCAGGAGGATTTTGACCGGTGGATGGAGGTATTTTATAAATACCGTGGAGATCTTCTGACGGGTGGCATCTGCATGAAAGAGTTCCTTGACCTAAAGCGATACGGCGGGAAGACAAATGAATATCGCGTATTTTATATCAATCATGAAACTGCCACGATATGCAGAAATGCAGGTCAGGGAAATTACACACCGGAACCCCCAGGAGAACTGATCGAGAAATACAGGAATCTGGCCAGTCCATACTATACGGTTGACTATGCGGAACTGGAAGATGGTACATGGAGAATAATCGAGGCAGGTGATGGAGGGGTATCCGGTCTGTCAGACAATCAAGACTATGAACATTATTTCAGGGCGTTGTATCAATGTTTCAAATAGTGTTTGCTGATTAAGTGATAACAAACCGGAGGAACACACTATAATGGACAATAAAACGATAAAGAAGCCAATCCAAAACTATCTGGAACACCACTGGACCCGAGCCGGCGAAATCATTGACGAATTCAACGAATACGGAGAAGGCCCCGAAGAGGAAGAGGAGCTTGCGCCGACTACCGATATCGGGAATAATTCTTCTGTCCGCTTCCAGGTGTTCGTAAACGTGGTAAAACGGTTTGCGGACAGCGGGCGGCGGCATCAATGCTGCATAAGTGGTTAAGCCGTAAGTATTTTTAAAAAGTTCAATATAAATTTAATTACAGAAAGCTTCCTGTATAATATAAACAGATGACAGGGGTTGACTAAAAAATATACC
>CANOBT010000222.1 GCA_947564305.1 uncultured Lachnospiraceae bacterium
AAGGATGGGCGGCAGGAGCCGGCTATGGGGAGAAAATCCTCACGATCCTGAAAGGCATCCTCGGCACGGCGGGAGGGGCAGCTCCTTCCGTTCCGACAGAAACGGAAATCTGGTACCGCGTCCGGAAGACCTGGTCAGACGCCTCCTCGCAGAAAGGGGCGTTCAAAGCGCTGGAGAACGCAAAAAAATGTGCGGATGAGAATCCGGGGTATTCCGTGTTTGATGAGTCGGGGAAGGCGGTGTACACCAAGGCGGCAGCGTTTGTGCCGTATCTGGTGCGGGTATCCATCCCCGACCTTAACATCCGGAAAGGTCCTGGCACTGACCATGCAAAGACCGGGAAATATACGGGAATCGGTTTTTTTACGATTGTGGATGAGGCAGATGGCGAAGGCGCTTCCAAGTGGGGGTTGCTGAAATCCTACCAGAGCGGACGCAATGGATGGGTGAGCCTTGATTACGCAAAGAGAGTGTAGCTGAATAAATATTGTAGGACATCAAAACAGCCCGCAGCATTTTTCTTTAGGAATGCTGCGGGCTTGTTTTTCGTTATGGGCAGTTTCATCCTGGTTCATTATGTATGCCTGAAAAGTGCGGTCTTGGCGGCAGTTCCGTGCAGTCTGAAAAACCGAGCAGATAGGCAAGTGTGCCGTAACGTGCGCCAAGAGCGTTCTGTTCGCTGACATATTGGTTAATCAGTGACCGGACATTTTAAGGCAAATTTAGGCCATCCAGTCGTTCGGTGTATTTATCGGATTTTCTCTGTATGGCCAGATATTCCTCATCCGACATCACAACTGCATCCAGAATAAACGCATGAATGAAAAAGAAGCATATTTGCTTTGAATATTTAGATAATTTTACAAGAAAACATATTTGTCTTTTCTTAAAATAAAGTTATTAAAAGCTGAATTTCGGGTGATACAGTTATTTTTAGTCAATTTATGTGCAAAAATTTTCACAAAAATATACTCCTTTTTCTTCTTTATTTTCGTTTATGCGTTTATTCTGCAATCGCATCGGCTGTTGGTTTACAAACTGCATGGGAAGTGATAAAATATACAGTCATAGCAGAGAATGTTGGACAGTGCTGGGTAACAGTTTACACATCAAGGTCATTTAGTTTATTTTTGTTACAAATTTAAATAGTTGCAAAGTGGTATAGGTGTATATCTATATGAAATTTGGAGGTTGCGAAACTATGGATAAAAAGAATATAATTCAACAGAAAGATCACATTATTCTGCCAAAGGCAACATTAATGCGTTTTATAGATGATAAAACCCAGCGGATTTATTATCTTGACTTAAATGATTTAGATGATATTTCAGTAAAACATATCTACCCTAAATCTTATCATGTAAGCCCAAACTATTACAATCCTGAATATGATGATAAAGTTAAGAAATACGAAACAGCAATAGGTAAATTATATAAAGAAATAGCGACGGCTATTGAAAATAATACAAGTATAAACATTGATGCTGATACATTAAGAAAACAGATTATTGATTTTTTGACAATTGAATTCCATCGTAGTGTTATTGCGGATGATACCATGCTGGAAAAATATAAAAATCAGCAACAGAAGGAAAATGATAAAATTGATTCCATGATGTTTCAAAAAGGTACGATGACTGCTAACCGTATCGAATATTCGATAAATTATCGGGAGCAAGCTAAGTCAAAGGAAACATTTAGAAACTATGCACAAAACATTTTAGGAACTGTTAATTTTGCAATATCAGCTACATATCGTAGTTTTATTCCGCAAATTTTATATATCCCTAAGAATAGAGATTATCAATTTTTGCTTCCACCATTGCACTTTGTTGGTAATGAGAACTTTGCTTGTTTTATTTTGGCTCCAAACGTTGCATTGGCATTATATCCAGCTCCGATAGCCAATTCGTTAATGCTGGCAGTAGATAAAGAAAGAATTGTAGCTATTAATTTTCGTATACTGGAAAGTGTTTCCGTTTTTGATTCTGATTATAGGGAAATTGTAGGCGGGAAAGGCCAATTAGATAAGTTGAAGGAACGAATAGTAGAAATAAAGTCTATTTATAAAATAAATGAAATTGGAATTGTAATTAATGATGACGAATCATTTTGCGTTCATGACATGGATGAAGTGATGGAATTTGTTATTATTTTACATTTGCTTTCCAATGCACCTAAAGACACAGTAAAAGTAAGAATGAAAGTACAAAATTTTGATAAAGAGTTATTAGAAAAAAACAAAAATGAGATAGAGAAATTATTCCAAAAATATTCATTTGAATTAATGGTGTGACGGTTTCCTACTGACAAATAATAGAGAAAAGGTTAGTGAATTAGACAAGATTATGAGAAGCGGTTTGGGAACTAGGCCGCTTTTTCTGTCCTGTGGATGTTCCGCAATAATGTCTGATGTTTGATAAAACGACACAGAATAACAGCGAATAGTGACAAGCCTGCGGCTCATACGATACAGCCCTGCAAGGCGGTTCTCTTATTTTACCCTCAAGCTGTCCCTTTCGCCGTGGCTTAGAAGTAGGGGGTAAAATACATAAGCCTCCGCAGGAGGTGGTTTTCATGACGGAAGTACTGAAAATGTGACCATAAGATGCCGCAACAGCGGCTTGGGATATGCGACGATAGCAAAGGACATCGGACTAACGAAGGACGCAATGTCGGCGTTCTGCAGGAGGAACGGCCTGGTCGGAACATGGTGGGGAAAGCGCAGGAACACGACCGGGCAGTCACAGACTGAGGTGGAGGCCAAAAAAATTCGCCCAAATGAGCGCAAAATGACAACGCCGTTGTTCCGGCTCTGCTGCGTACAGCTTGGCATTTCCATCGTGACTTTGATTTGCTTACGATTGGGATGGTCAACGATATGTTTGCTGAGAGCAGGAACGATGACTATAAATACTGGGAGATTGTTATCCAGGAGGATTTTGATATTTTTATTTGACGTTTAATATTTTTTGTTTGACGGATACTTTTCCTTGTGATATATTAAGAATATATAAGCGTAAAGTATGCGTTAAGAAAGAGAGACGTTGTTTATGTTTTATGAAGTGATAGCGCAATTTGCGAAAGCAGATGCACCAACATTTCGAACTCCTGGCTTCGAACCATATCTTATGGAGGCAAAGGATTATTTTAATATGAAAAGCCGGGTTGCTACTAATCCAAAGGAAATCACTGAACTGACCGTGATTGATGACCGGACCATAAGGATTATCTTTCGAAGCCAAGAAATTCTTAATATCTCACAGGTATCAAGAAGTTTGAGGGTGTTTAGTATGTATCTGATTGACGAGTCGCATCCTTTGAATTTTGGGGATTTAGTTTCTGGAAAAAGGTTGTTTCGTATGTCGGCATCAGAATTTAGAGATATTTCCGAAGAAAATTCTGATATATCAGATACCAATGAAATGCCAGAAAAAGATTACAAGGAAATTAACAAACTGAATTTATTAAAGAAAGTTATTGGAATACTGGAAAAAAGTGATAGCGATTCCGAGACAAATAACGTGACACAGAAAATCAATGAAATAGTAAAAAATTACTACATTGAAAAGGGGGTTTAATATGCTTACGAACAATGAGAAGAGAATAATTGAGAACACGATGGAAAGCCAGATATTGGCAAGTCCAAGCGGAATCAACACAAGAACCTTGATGCAGGCAGTATACAGGATTCTTCATAGCAGAATTCCAAACATGAATATGCATCATATAGCAGGAATGCTTTCTTGGGTATATAAATCATATGGGCATCAGTTCTTGGTGAGAACCCCAGGGTATTCGGTAATTGTGTAGGCATATATTTTACAGCATTGGCAGAAATGTCAGTGCTGTTTTCTTTTGGAGCAGAGATGTTCCTTTTTATTGCTTATGGACGGGATGCGCAGGCTACACTTTCTGTAAGGAGGTGACCGCAGAGAAGCATCCTTGCAGAAAGGAGACATTCAAGGCGTTGGAGAACGCAAAGAAGTGTGCGGATGAGAATCCAGGGCATCCTGAAGCTTTAGTATTAAATCTTTCATCAAACCATTCTTTTGTTTTTTACTATTACAGCATTTCATTTGTATTCAAACAATCAAAATCAAATGGTCAGACAGCCGATTAAATGCCGCCTGCACAATTTTTTCTGAACCATGGGTATCCAAAACCGCCCATAAATCTCCGTATGGTGAGGAGGCATAACGGCTTTGGGACGGCAGGCAGATATTTTTTTGCGCCTGTGGGTGTATAAAGCCGCTTTCAAATCTCCGTATGGTGAGGAGGCATTTTCATGACTGACAGGCAAAGGGACAGGATACGTCAGATGAGGGCTGATGGCTATGGATATGTAAAGATTGCGCAGGAACTTGGTATTTCGGAGAACACAGTAAAATCATTCTGCCGGAGGAAGGGACTAAGTGCGGAGAAAATGAAAGCAGCGGTGCCGTCTGCGGATGGGGATAAGGGTGTCTGCTTGTGCTGTGGGGCGAAGGTAAGGCAGAATCCAGGACGCAAGGCAAAAAAGTTTTGCTCGGATAAATGCCGTAATAAGTGGTGGAACAGCCATTTAGACCAGGTGGAACGAAAGGCTCATTATGAATTCGTGTGCGCCTGCTGCAAAAAGCCGTTCACGGCCTACGGCAATGCGAGCAGAAAATACTGCTCTCATGAGTGCTATATCGAGGATAGATTTGGAGGTGGGCAGGATGCAGAAGAACAAAAATGAAGCGGAGGATATGGTAAGGGCAAAGGAAAATATTGTGCCAGTGTGTGAGAAATATACACTTACCATTAAAGAGGCAGCAGCTTACTTTAACATTGGGATCAAAAAAATGCGCAGGATGGCAGAGGAAAACACAGGCAGATTTTCGGTGTTCTGTGGCAACAAATATTTGATCATCCGTCCGAAATTTGAAAAGTTCATTGAGGAATCTTCGGAGATATAAATAGTTTTTATCTGGCAAAAGTAGTTGCTATTTACTGGCTTTAGAGTGATATATGTTGTGACCCTGAAAGGGGCAGAAATACTGATCGGAGGTTGCGAAAATGAAACCACAGTTGAAAGATAAGGATGTACTGACCGTTCAGGAAGCAGTGGAATATTTTGAGCTAAGCCGCAGAAAATTTTACGCATTGCTGAAGGAGGAGGGACTGCCTTTTGTCGCCTTTTATTATAATAAGCGCAGGCTGATCCTCCGCACGGAATTTGTAAAGTATCTGGAAGAACATCCGGAAATAAGAAGGAGGGAACCAAAATGGCAGGAAAGCCAGGAATGAGACGCGATTCAAAGCACAGGGTTCTCCGCAGGGGAGAGTCTATCCGTGCAAATGGGAAATACCAGTTCAAATACCACGTTAACGGGAAACCGCATTTTGTGTATAGCTGGCGGCTGGAGCCCACCGACCCGCAACCAGTAGGGACAAAGCCGGACCTTTCCTTAAGGGAAAAAGAAAAACTCATAGGATATGATTTGGATAACCAACTGGACCCATTGGGAAAGAATATTACAGTGAACGAGCTGGTTGAGAGGTATATTTCCACCAGGACAGGGGCAAAAAACAGCACGAAAATGAACTACGGGTTTGTGAAGAATCTGCTGAAGAAACAGGCATTTGGGGACTACAAGATATCCAGGGTAAAGACATCGGATGCAAAATTATTCCTGATAAAGCTGCAACAGGAGGATAATAAGAGGTATAGTACCATCAAAACGGTGCGGGGAGTGCTGCGCCCCGCTTTCCAGATGGCAGTGGATGATGACGTGCTAAATAAAAACCCTTTCGGGTTTGAGCTTGCCGGGGTAGTGGTAAATGACAGCGTAACACGCGAAGCTGTCACAAAAGACCAGATGAGGAAATTCCTGAAATTCGTCCATGATGATGTGGTGTACTGCAAGTATTACGAGGTGGTCTACATCCTTTTCCATACAGGAATGAGGATTTCGGAATTCTGCGGTCTGACGCTCTCTGATATTGACCTGGAGAAAAAGATAATCAACATTGACCATCAACTGCAGCGCTCATCAAAAATGGAATACATCATTGAAAGCACCAAGACTAATGCTGGAACCAGAAAATTACCGATGACAGATGATGTGGTGCAGTGCTTCCGGGCGATCATAGAAGACAGGGAACCGCCGGAACATGAGCGTATCATAGACGGCTATGGAGGATTCCTTTTTACAGACAAAAAAGGGTATCCGGAAGTGGCGATGCATTGGGAGCATCGCTTCAAGCATATGCTTAACCGCTATAATGAGATCTACCGGGTACAGATGCCGAGGATCACGCCCCATGTCTGCAGGCATACTTATTGTAGCAATATGGCAAAGGCGGGGATGAATCCGAAGACATTACAATACTTAATGGGACACAGCGATATCGGCGTCACGTTGAACACATATACGCACCTTGGACTGGAGGATGCGGAGGGAGAACTGAAGCGGATGGAAGAATTGGATAATGCAAGGAAGGAACTGGATAAGGCCAAAGGGGAAAAAACGATATCCCAGAAAATGTTCCGGGCAATTTAATATGGAAAGGTCAGAAAGGCGCTCTGTTTCGGCAGGGCGTTTTTCATTTGCGTGACAGGGAACAGCATTGAAAATGTGGTGGTATGAACAGGCGACTTCTGCTATAATAAGTAAAGTGCTATGCATCCATATCGTTAAAAGATGCACACCCCTAAACCCAAAATGCACCCCCTGCCCCAAAAATCAGAGTAGTTTTGCACCCACTATCCGACTACGGAAAGACTACGAATGAGGGCTGTGATTTGCTACGATTTGCCCCATTTCGTCAAAAGTGTAGTACGACAGGGGTAAAAAAACTAAAAAATATAAGTCCGCAAAACGTGCCAAAACACGGCATTTTCGGGCATTTTGAGAAAGGAATATATTATGATTAAGATACTTTTCGTCTGCCACGGCAACATCTGTCGCAGTCCAATGGCCGAATTTATACTAAAGGACATGGTTTCAAAGCTTGGAATATCAGACCGATTCCAGATTTCTTCTGCGGCTACAAGCACGGAGGAAATCTGGAACGGGGTGGGCAATCCGGTGTATCCGCCGGCGAGAGAGGAGCTTGCGCAGCATGGGATTTCCTGCGCCGGCAAGCGGGCCGTGCAGTTGCGTAAAGAGGATTATGATATCTATGATTATCTAATCGGGATGGATGATGCCAATATCCGCAATATGGAGCGCATAGTGGGGCGGAAGGGCGGAAAAATTCATATGCTTTTGGATTTTACGGACAGGCCGGGCAGTATAGCGGATCCCTGGTACACAGGAGATTTCAAAAAAACCTATGAGCAGATCGAGGAGGGGTGTAGGGCATTTTTGGAATATTTTATATCATAGGAAAAACTTTGTTGCAGCGAAGTGCTAAAGTGTAGTGACTTTCCTGTGATATAAAAGCATATTCGCACTCGCACGAGAGGAAGATAATTCTATGTAATAGTCCTAAGGAGTCCCCAGGCAAGCCTAGTATCCATTAGGACAAATCCGTGTTCGGTGCGGAACAAAAGCTGCGCTTGCGAGGGAATCGAAACGTGGAAGTGCGTGAAGCACGTTTTGTTCTATCATAGGAAAGATCTTGTTGCAGTGAAGTGTTGAAGCTTAGAACTTTCCTATGATGATTCGGGGGTCAAAAGGTTGTGAACAAGAAGAACGCTGGCAA
>CANOBT010000223.1 GCA_947564305.1 uncultured Lachnospiraceae bacterium
GCCGGAAGGAGCGCTCATGCACGCTGCTATTGGCAGGCAGCGGCAATAATGCCCTGCAACGAAATATCAAAGAGAAAGTACGCCGAATGGGATTGGAAAGTAATGTGCGGTTTCTCGGAAAACGCACGGATATCGATGAATTGCTGAATGCTTTCGATGTCTTTGTTTTTCCTTCACTGCATGAAGGACTAGGAATAGTTGCTTTAGAAGCACAGGCAAATGGATTACAATGCGTATTATCTGATACGTTGCCGCCGGAAGTTGCCGTGACAGACAACATCGCTTTTGTCTCTTTAAAAAAGCCGGCAGGTTATTGGGCGGACTTAATTCTTTCTTACAAAAACAATTATATTAGGACAAATATGCAGGAATGCATAGCAAACGCGGGATATGATATCAATAACGTTGCTGAGTGGCTCTCAGCATTCTATTTGGATTTGCAGGATAAAGCCGGAAAATAAAGGAGATTCACCATGCTTACATGTGTTGTGCTGAACTATAATGATGCTGATACAACAATATCGCTTTATAACAGCATTAAAGATTATAAAGTTTTCAGTAAAATTATTATTGTAGACGGTGCATCTACGGATGATTCCTTTAAACGCTTATGTACGTTGGTTAACAATAAGACAGATGTGCTATTGGCAGAACGTAACGGCGGTTATGGCTATGGAAATAATGTAGGTATCAGGCACAGCCTCTCCCTTGGCGCCAAATATGTGCTGGTTGCTAACCCGGATGTTGAATTCTCAGAAAGAGCAGTCCGGGTTTGTCTGAATACGATGGAAAAAAACAAAGACTGCGTTGCTGCCGCACCGCGTATCAATGCAAGACATCCTGCATTTTGTTTCTCGCCTTCTCCTATGAAAGACGTATTAAGTTCCAGTATTCTCTTAAATAAGATTTTTTCACCACGCTATTATCCGGACAATTTCTTTGAAGGAAAAAAGACGTGCAATGTAGATGCGTTGCCCGGATCGTTAGTAATGTTTGATGCAGAAAAATTTGCCGAATGCGGACTTTATGATGAAGATATTTTTCTCTATAATGAGGAACTGATTGTCGGGAAAAAATTTAAAACATATGGCTATACAAGTATTCTGTGCCTGACGGAGTCATATATGCACTTTCATTCCGTCAGCGTGGGGAAAAATTATAAATCTGCAGTCAAGCCAAGGAAAATATTATTAAAAAGCCATGCCATATATCTGCGCAGATACTGTGACGCAGGGAAATCAGCTATTTTCGTACTGACATTATTGAAACCGCTTATCTATTTAGAATGCCTTATCTGGCCATGGCTGAAAAAAAGATTAAACGTAAGGCAGCGTTCTTTATAGGAGAATTTGTGAAATGAAAGTGTCTGTTGTAATGACCACCTACAATGGTGAAAATTATGTTTATGAACAACTGCGTTCTATTTATCAGCAAACAAGGAAGCCAGACGAGGTGCTTATTTGTGATGACTGTTCCACAGATAAGACAACATTGATTATCCAGGATTTTATACAAAACAAAAAACTGGATAACTGGAGATTGACGGTTAATTCAGAAAACAAAGGGTGGCAGAAGAATTTTGTAGATACCCTCAGGGAAGCTGACGGCGAATATGTGTTTTTCAGCGACCAGGACGATATCTGGTACAATGATAAGATTGAAGCTATGCTAAACGTAATGCAAAAACATCCGGAAATTTTATGCCTTTCTGGAAAGATGACTACCATTGACGGAAACGGAGACGTTTTTTTAGGACGTAATATTTTCTCAAACCAAAACAACACAAACCATTTAGATAAATGTGAATTTTCCTTGAATTTTAATACGGCCATCATGCAGGGATGCACTATGTGCATAGCTAGAAAGCTGGCGGATATGATAGCATTGATAGGCATAAATGACTTCGCGCATGATGTGCAGGCCTGCAGGCTTGGCATATTGATGGAAGGAACTTATATATTTGACAGACCGGTAATTTATTATCGCCTGCATGATAATAACACAAGCGGTGTTGTTGCAGATATTAATTTTGGATCTTCCAATCTGCAAAATCGGATGGACAGCATAAACGGTAGCATTATCTGGCTGGAAAGATTATCGGAAGTTTCCAAGTCTCAAAATCTCTTGGATACAGAAAAAATAGCGGCCGTCCAAAATACAATATCTTTTCAAAAACTACGCGCACAATTCCTGTCAGATAAAAATATAATCGCTCTGATTAAACTTTTAAAATATAGGAAATATTACACTGGATTTTCTATGTATGTAGGCGATTTCTCATATGCTTTCCATATCAACAAAATTACTGGGAAAATTCTATGGTATATGAAAAAACTGATAAAAATTTGAAACTTTTCGCAGTATAAATTATAAATATTTATTCACGGAAAATGGAGGAATTATGAACCTGACTATTCTTATCATTGGAAATATACTAATCTGCCTACTTGTTTTCTTTTTGACAAAAGACTTTATGCATCCGGGGTTCCTGTTTTGTATCCCCTGGATAACATTTTTAACTTTATTAGTTTTTAGCAATTATGAATATGATGGTTCGAGCCTCTGTTATATCTATCTGTTGTTTGGAACTATTGTATTTCAATTAGGATGTTTTCTAGGCATAAAAAAAATCAAACGAAAAGAACGTCTTATAAACACCGATAATCAATTTTATTTTGTCAATTTCAAATCATTAAAACTTATAATGATAGCGGAAGGATTATTTGTACTATTCATTTTGTTCATATATTTAATTTTTATGCGTTCCCACTTTCATATCAATATCTTTCTGACTTTCCATACAAGCCAATTCCAATTACCATATGCGGGAATAATTGGCTATTGCCGGAATATGTTTTCTGCATTCGGCATTTGTATGGTAGTTGGATATCCTCGAATTCGTCTGGAAGAACGTGAGAAGTATAAGAAATATATTCTAATCCAGCTTCCAATGTATTTTTTCATGACGATAACCAGAATAACCAGAAATGAAATGCTGTTTGCCGCTCTTCCTCTTTTTATAGCATTTATCATTGTTACAAAACAAAAAAATGCTCAGGTATTTAAGAAAATGTTTATTGCCGTTATTTTATTTCTGGTTGTATTTAGTACCGTTGCCATAATGAAATATTACGACATTTTCATAAATGGAAACTATATAAGCAATCTCTATAACCAAATTGTATTGTATGGGTCGGGAGGAATTGTCGCCTTTCAGAAACAGTTTGATATAATGGATTTCGAATCTTATGGAGGGGCGAATACATTACGCTTTTTTCAGGCAGTGTTTGATAAGCTTGCCGGTACCCATTATGCCATGCCCTTAATTCAGGAATTTTCGCCTATCGGTATGGGTGAAGTGACAAATGTATATACTTTTTACCAATGGTATGCCAATGATTTTGGAATCATTTACGCACTGTTTGTCCAATTTATTATTGGCATCATACATGGAGTCTTTTACAGAAAAATGTCAAAAATGAATGTTTTAGGTATATATGTATATTGTCTGCTCGTACATCCGTTGGTTATGCAGATTTTTCAAGACCAATATTCCGCTTTGACGTCTTCTTGGCTTCAATATTTGATTGCTGGCTTTGTTTTTCTCAAAACGGACATCATATTCGGAAGGTCTGCACGGAAAAATGGCTTTCATTTGTATTTGGAGGCGGATAGGTAAGATAGTAATGTAAACAATTATTTTACATTTGACAAGAAAAAGGGAAAATTATGAACAATACATCAAAATTCTTAAAAAACCTGATGGCAGCATTTCTGGCTCAGGGAATTTCTTTACTGACAAGCGTATGTATGTCTTTCGTACTCCCCAAATTCTTGGGAATCATGCAATACGGTTATTGGCAGTTATTTATTTTTTACACAAGCTACGTAGGATTTTTTCATTTCGGTTTTAACGACGGGCTTTATTTGCGGATAGGAGGCAAACAACTTGAAGAATTAGATTCTGATGAAATCGGGACTCAGTTCAAATTATTCTTAATCATGGAACTGGTTATTTCCATTTCTGCCATTTTCATATCTAGTATTTATTTTACAAACCCGGAACGGCGGTTTATCTGGATAACAACAGCAATATATCTCTTTTTTACAAATCTGGCTTCCTGCCTGGGCTATATTTTTCAAGCTGTAAACAAGACGAAACTATTTTCTCTGTCCGTTATCCTTGACCGTGTCTTTGTCCTGCTGTTCATTATGCTTTTGTTGTGGAACAAGCAGACGGACTTTAGGCCGTTTATCGTCACATACACATTAAGTAAAGCTATATCCCTTTGTTACTGCATATGGCATGCGAGAAAAATCGTCTTTTCCAGATTCAAAAATATTTTAGAGTCTCTGCCTGATATGCGGCTTAATTTTTCTATCGGCATTAAATTAACAATCGCCACCATCATGAGCATGTTCATCCTCGGCGTAGGACGTATCATAATCGACAATATCTGGGGGATAGAATCTTTTGGAAAGATATCGCTTTCCCTGTCATTGAGCAACTTCTTCCTCCTGTTCATCCAACAGGTCAGCATGGTCATGTTTCCGGCATTGCGGCAGACAGGAAATGACCAGCAGAGAAAAATATACAACAATATCCGTTCCTATCTGGGCCTGCTGCTCCCGGCAATCTTCATTGCCTATTTCCCGTTAAAGTTCATCGTAGGATGGTGGCTGCCGCAATATAGCGAAAGCCTAAGATATCTTGCGCTGCTGTTGCCATTATGCACGTTTGATGGGAAAATGCAGATGCTCTGCAACACATACCTGAAAGTCCTCCGCCAAGAAAAGAAGCTGCTGCAGTTTAATGTCTGCGCATTTGCCATGAGCTTATGCCTGTGTGCTTTTTCCGGCTATGTACTCCGCAGCATGACTTGCGTCGTAATGTCTATGGTGGTATCCATTATCTTCCGCAGCATCATCGCGGAACAGTTCCTCTCCAGGAAAATGGGGGCTGATATCAGGAAGATGATGGTTCAGGAAATAACCTTAGTATTAGTGTTCACCATCAGCGCATGGTTCTGCCCGGAACCTGTTGCTTTCGGGCTTACGGCAGCAGCATACGGAATATATCTATTTTTAAATAGGAAACGAATCCATTTTTTTCAATTTAATAAATACCAATAGGTATGCACGTATGTCCTGACTGTTCTGGATAAAAAGGAAGAGGCATATGAAAGGTTGACAGTAGCGGGATAATTGAGTATTATGTAAGCGGAGAAAATTGGCGGCATTCTATATGTGTGCTGCCTAAAAGCATAATACCAGCGAACAAAATGATTATGGAGGAAAGTTGAATGAACACACAGGAAAGAGCAGAACGAGAGATTAGTCTGTCAGATTTATTCTGGAGCATCCTGCTGGGATGGAGGAAGATAATATGTTTTGGCATTTTATTTGCCGTATTGCTCTGCGGGATGCGGTATTTTTTGGATGTAAGAAGCTACCGTGCATCCCAGAACATTGATGCCGAGGCTATGGAAGATGATTTGAAAAAAGAGGAGAAAGAGCAGCTCTCGGACGCGGTCAGTCTGCAGGAGAGGATTGATAATTATAAAAAATATCAGGAAGAATCAGCAATCATGCAGATTGACCCTTACGCAAAGCCGGTGCTGGAACTGCAGTACCATGTGCAATCCGATTATATCATTAATTATACTAAGGACAGTGAGCGTGATTATACGCCAGAGCTGATATCCATGTACAGTAATTATATCAGCGGCGGGGAAATGGCGCAGAAGGTAATTGATGAGGCGTCGCTTTCTGTCAGCCGGGAGGATTTTGTCGAGTTGGTTTCGGTATCGGGTTCACGGGCGGAGGACAGTGGAAGCATTTTCTTCACTATCAGCTATGCAGATGAAGCAAAGCTTGGGGAAATTGGTAATGTTGTGAAGGCTTTGCTCGAACAAAAGTCAGCGGAGTTCCAGAAAGTTGGTTCCCACGAGCTGCAGCTGATCAATGAATCGCAGAGTGTGGTTGTGGATAATGCGTTAGCGGAGAAAAAGAATACGGTCTCCAATAATGTCTCTACACTAGAGACACAGCTGAAGAATTTAAAGGCAAGCCTGACAGCGCAACAGAAGACACTGTTTGATATAGAAGTCAGTGAGATGCGTGGGGAAGAATTAGAGGAAGTTGACGAGCCGGGTATCAGTTTTATGTATATTATTTTAGGCGGCATGGCAGGCGTGTTCCTTGTATGTTTCTGGATTGCCTGTAAAATGATTTTTGCTTCGAAACTGCAGTCTTCGGAGGAAATCCGTAACTTGTATGGAATGCGTCTTTTGGGGGAAGTAGAACCTCTGGAACAAAAGAAACGTTTCTTATCCGTCATTGACAATTTGATTCTCAATCTCAGGAACAGAGGGAAAAAGAAAATAGCGCCTGAACAGCAGATAAAGATAATTTCTGCCAGCGTGGCCCTTTCCTGCAGACAGCAGGGCATAGACAGTATCTATATGACGGGTAGCGAATATGAGAAGGTGGACAAGGGGATTGTGGATAGGCTGAAAAAAGAACTTTCCGGGCAGAAGATAAAGGTTCAGGATGGAAGTAATATGCTGTGCGATGCATCTTCCCTGCAGGCTGGCGTGGAGAACGGCCATATTGTGCTGGTGGAGCAAAAAGGCTTGTCAACGTATGAAGGGATTTATGCGGAGCGCGATCTTGTGAAAGAATATAAGGGCGAGATCCTGGGCGTTGTTGTGTTGTGCGCATAAGGAACGCCGGAATCGTAAATGTAAATGGTATCTGCTTGCTTGGATTCAGGCAAGCAGATACTATTGCGTGCGATGAGAAATAATGCCGGGGATTCACTGATTAAATTGCGGCTTTTTGTGGCTTCCGGCAGATGCGCACGGAGTTATGGAGGTGAGTGAATGCAGGGGATAAGAATACAGAACCTTTTTGGTCATTTTAATTATGAAATCATATTGTCGGAAGACGGGATGACAATCATAACCGGTCCGAACGGCTTCGGGAAATCGACGATTATACAATGTCTGAATGCGCTGGCAAACAGCGACGTGGAATACTTTTTCAAACTTGACTTCAGAGAAATAGAAATTCTTTCAGAAAATAAGGACAACAATCTCTTAATCATAAACGATGGTCATTCTCTGGTTATCGGAGGTAACGCTATATTAAGACATGAGCTTCGCTATATGAAGCGCGTATCCCCACGAAGTCATGGGGTAGATTTGCGGAAATATGATGAAGAGATGAAGGAAAAGATGCAAGGCTACCGTGGTATTTTAAAAAAAATGACGCAAGCTGTGGGAGAGATAAGGTATATCAAGGAGCAGCGCCTTATTATTGAAGATGCCAGGGAGCGGATAAGGAGGGCCGGAACAGTTGAATATCAAAGGGAATTTGAGCTTGTGCAGGCCGTGGGAACTATTCCTGGAAAATTGAAGTCTCAGATTGAAAGGGCATCCGTGACCTACTCAGATGTAGCGAACGAATTGGACAGTACTTATCCGGAAAGGCTCTTTGCGGAGCAGGAAGGGATTGATAAGCAAGACTTTGACAGTAAAATTAAGGGGATGCAGGAAAAAGTAGAAAAATTAAGTAAATATGGAATTTCCAGCATTAAAAGGCTGAATCATATTGAATTCAAAGAAGAAGATGCCAGGGCGTTAAAAATATATTTTGAAGACTTTGACAGAAAAT
>CANOBT010000224.1 GCA_947564305.1 uncultured Lachnospiraceae bacterium
ATCCAGATGCTCCAAGCGAAGAGCCTTGATATCACCTTCACCGAGGAGCCACCGGGTGAATATAGACAGTATCTTTCTTGCGCAGCTTTCTCAGGAAAATCTCAATGTTGTTATTAGGGTGTTCTATCATTAGATGGACATCCAGCGGAGTTTTAGTAGCTGATGCAATGTAAGACATATCATTTATAGACATCGCAAAATTCGGTACGTAACGTCCATCCATGATATCTATATGGAAAGAATCGATACCGCCGCTTTCCAGGTTCTTAACTTCTTTCTCCAAATTTCCATAATTGGCACACATCATAGATGCCATTAATTCAAACTGCATATATATCCATTCCTTTCCTTTCGCTTGGAGCCTAATGTTCCTTAAATAAGTTCTTTTATATCTGTCATCCGATTAAAAAAAGGGTCCTCTACAATCAATTCCTGAAAATCTTTGTCCGAAATCTTTAGATTATGAATTAATCCTAGAAACGTCTCATCTAACCGCTTACTTCGGCTTTCCATATTTGCAGGCAAAAGTTTTAGATATCTGCCAAAATAATCCAGGATTCCTGCCTGCGCCTGCATAACACATCTGATATCTTTTTCTTTCCGAGTTTCTTTCACAAACACTGGATTTCCCCTGTCATCAAATCCCCATACACATGGATGTGGGGCAGTCAAAACTGTCTCCAGAACATAATAATTATCATAAATACTGCTTCCATCCGTCTCATCTATATCATAAAAAGACTCTATATCAAGCCCCCTATCCTTCATGAAGTATGCTTCAAGCTGCAAAAAATACATACCTTTCAGACGATGCGCAGCAAATCTCTCTACATACATCTGTGTCGTCCCCTTTGCCACAAAATCAAAAAAAGCCACATCTCCGCCTTTTAGAGCCAATTTCTCTATATATTTCATATATTTTTCCCGCTCATTCACGGCTTGTCTTAAAATATCATCCTTATATCTAAGCAGGTCAGTCTCCTTCTTGTCCCACCGCTTGGCATTCCCACCCTTCTTTTCAGTCCTTCCACACTCTAATCCAAACCGCGCTTTCAGATTTTCTTCCAATGTACCGCTGAATCTCATACTATCCACGTAAACAATATCTTCCTCGTTCATCATACCTGCCCGAACTGCCGCCATCCTTGAAGTCAGAAAATACACGGTATCTGCATTTTTATCCAGCATCTGGTACATCTTCTGCAGAAGATATCCGTCCCTTGCGCTAAACCAGATATTATGCAATCCATAATGCTGCACTCTTTCCCGAAACCAGAACACAAAATCCGTGATGATTGGTGCGCAGAGTAAATAACCGATATCATAAGCATCAGATACCTCGATTTTCTTTTTGGCTGTCTCGAACTGAAAGGGATCATTAAACAGTTTTGCTGAAAACATTCCCACCTTCAATCGCTCTGCTAAACTGTCTGAATCCATTTCCAATCCCATGTTTCCAACCGCATCCAGCAAATCCTCTTTGCTAAATATACGATATGTATCCATTCCTTTTTTTAACGCCATCTCCATATCTGTGATAAGATCGTCGCCAATATGCAGATATTGTTTTTCTCCTTCAAGTTCCAATAACTTATCGAAAAGATGTTGTCTTTTCCCTGTGTTATACTCGCAGGATACCAAAAGACCCGTATATCCTGTCAACAGACATTCCCTCAATATCTGTTCTATCTGTGTCTTTGTGTAATAGGTATCAGTCACGATATAGACAGCCTTCTTTTTCTGAATACAATATTTGTACGCCTCACAAACTGCCTCTCTTCTTAAAAGCGTCCTGCAATCAATCTCCCACTCCAGTTCTGCTAATTCGCCGGCCGAAACACAAACCCCCTGTGTACATTTCAAGACCTCCTTATATAATCGCTCAAGCGTCGGAGCCCCTTCATCCGACAGCCTCTTTTCTGCTTCCAGACGCTTAGAAGGAAACTGGTCAATGTAGATATCTTTCATCTTTAGCGCACTATCCATGAGTTTAATGATATCAGACGAAAATAATACTTCACGCAAAATAAGAGTATCAAAAAGATCAAAGCTGATCACTTCTGCTTTGTCTATCTTTTTATATAGCTCATCTTTCGTCTCTCCCTTCATATGCATAAAGCTATATGTAATGCTTTCTCTTTCCAGAAGATTTTTCCCCCTAATGTCCATAAGAGCAATTCCGCATTCTGAACAGATATCCCCGATTTTCCCGGCAATCGCTTTGCAGGAACCCGGACGTGCAACGACAATAATAAGCTTCACACCTGCTTCAACCACATAAGACAGAGATACAATTTTTTTGCCGTACAGTTCCCCCTCTTCACGGAAGCTGTCCAACAGACCAAGGATTTCAAATCTGTCCTCCAACGAAAGAAGTGCTCCTTTTGTCTCCGTACCAAGACCATACAGGGCAGTTTTTTCCCCGATATATTTTTGAAATGGTTCATTTATCCCAGACATTTTTGTCACTTCCTTATTGTATTTAATGATTGAATATCAAACTCATAAGTCTCTCTTCAAAAGCATCCATAGAAAAATATTTTTCATAAACTCTGCGGGCATTATTACCCATTATTTGCAAATCAAATTTCCCCACGATACAGTCCTCCAACGCTGACCTAAGCCGGTTTACATTCTCGCTTGGAAATATAATTCCATCGATTCCGTCCCTTATGTATTCTGCCGTGCCTGCAGTATCTGAAATCAGACAAGGAATGCTGTGCATCATCGCTTCTGCAGCTACGGTAGGCATCGGATCTTCTCTGGAAGGACACACTAAGATATCTGTCTGTTCCAGAATGCAGTTTATTTCGTTTCTTCCCACAGGCCCTGAAATGATAATCTCAGAAATATCTTTTGCAGACTCCATGATCTCCTTTGCCAGCAGAGATGTATTTTCGCCGACAAAGATGAACCGTGCTCTCTTTCTGATCTCTGGATTTAACCTTTGAATGGCTTTCAACAGAATGTCCTGGCCTTTTCTATATTCGATATATCCAATGACAGTAAAACACATCTTGTTATGATGTCTTCCTGACTGCACTATTTTACCTACTCTTCTAAATTGATCCGTAACACCATAAAGTAAATATTCCACATGAAAATCCGGTCTGAATATCTTC
The DNA here is from genome assembly GCA_947564305.1 of uncultured Lachnospiraceae bacterium. The sequence goes on from CANOBT010000224.1 coordinate 3,123, forward strand.
AAGGCTTTCTCCGGTATAGGTCCTACGCTCCATATCTTCATATTATGTGACACTAGCTTATCCATCGTTTCCTGACGGACTCCATCATAAAAAAAGGGGGCGTCGTGAAGCCACCATGCAACTGGTATCTCTGGTTCTCTCTCCGAAAGAAATACATGAAAATTCATCGTATTGCAGATGATAAAATTATACTCCCTGACCCAATCCGATTCTTTCATTGTCGCAATCATCAGATTTTCGTCTATGACTGCCGGTATCCCTTCCCTGGTTAAAATATCACGCAGAGGGCCATCCAGCATAGATACATATACCACATGGTATCCTTTTTTAATCAGTGCTTGTGCCGCATGATATAAGGCGATGGCAGGACCTCCCAACGTCAAATCATGGCTCAACAACAGAATCTTCTTATTAACTCTGAGATTCCCGGCGTTATCGACACACACTCTTCGACACTTTTTAGAGGGTGTACCAATCAAATCATGTAAGTCAAAAAAATGATATATCTTCTCTTCACTTACCCCCAAATCAAGCAACTGGACCCTCATCATTTTCACGTAAAAGCTCAAAATAATAATCGCATCAAACTCATATTGCAGGACATTTTCTGGTGCAATCACAAGAATATCATCTATATAATAACCCTGTTTCTCTTTTGAATTATCAATCAGAGCAACCACATCTTTTTTCTCAAACCAAATCTTATATCGATTATAATATTCGCCTGTGCCAAACAGTAAAAATCTCATCCCCACTCCTTTGCATTTTAAGGTATGGCATACAGAACCATCTCATTATCTGCATTGCTATAGCTTCGGAGGTAAAACTTGTACTCAGAAACTAAAGCTTTCATATAGAGCGGCAGCGTAACAATATCCTCCGGTTTATGGTAAATACAGATTGCAAGCTTTGGCTTATCTCTTTTTATTATCTTTTCTGCTCCCTTTAATGACTCTAGTTCTGCTCCTTCAACATCCATCTTGATAAATGTAATCTTGTCGTGTACATCCACAACATCATCAATAGCTGCTGTTTTTATCGTGCATTTTCCTTCTCCAATATGCGCACATCCATCTGCTGTTGAAGCAAAAGGCAATTTGGAACTGCAGCTCCATGTCCCATAGGGAAATAGTGATATTTCAGGAAAAGACTCCTTTTCTCTCTCAAGCCTTTTCAGACAATTTTCATAATTCTTGGGATCCGGCTCAAATGCATATACCTTCTTCAGACCGCCGCAAAGTTTTGCAAAATCATAGGTCGTACCCAAGTCATAGCATCCTGCGTCCACAAAAATCTCCTCATCCAAGTAATGTAAAAAGTCCTCATAAAAATAATCATCGCCTGTTCCGCATTTAAAAAATGACCGAATATCCATGAGTTCCCTTTCTTCAACGCCATGATTAATCAGATATTCTTTCACTTCCTTCATATATTTTGTTGTACATATGACAATCTTTTTTTGCTCTCTCCTCCCGAAGAGCTCCATTGGCGATATTACCCTGTATCCATAAAAATCCTTTTTTTGCTTCTGAATATCACTGTCACAAAACTCAATTTCCAGGTTACATTCTTTCAGATACGGTATCAGACGTTCCGAAAAACTGCCTGTCCCATAGAACGTAATCTTTATCCCCTCAGGCAGTGTCTTAATGAAATCTTTTTCATCACATCCGTTCCATACTGGAATATCCGGATGCGACTTTTTAGCCATATGCTCCACATATCCAAAGTTTCCAGTCACAAGCCAGTTTAGACGGTCAAGATATAGTTCTTTTGATAACTGATCCTCAAGCATTTCATAAACATCTTTTAACCCCTGTATGAATTCGTCAGGCTGCATACACTTTTCCTCCACATACTTACGTCTCATCCTTGCATCTTTTTCTCATATTCCATATATTTTTCATCCAGCCTTGCATAATACGTATTGTCTTTATGGATATATCTGATTATCCTGCAATCATTGATTTCCATCTGATTTAACTGTTTTTTTATTGGAATAAACCCGTTCTGGCTGCTGATGATATAAAAAGCATTCGGATATTCGTCCTCAAGCCGCGCTGCCGAAATAACCGGAATCCCCCGATATGTCATACCCTGTTTTGCCTTATCATTATCGGCAAATGCTGCAATGGATTTTACATTTGACCGAAGCAAATGGTCTGCAACTTTCTTCCCGATTTCAGAGAATCCAAATACGACAACTTGCTCTGCCTTCTCTGCCATCCCACGTATATATGACCAGTCACTTTTCCGTTCAGCTTCCAAAGCTGCTTCCCAAATATTGCGGTAAACCGACTCGTCCAACACTCTGCCTGCCTCGTTCCACCACAGTGTATTCACTTTAAGCCTTGTACAGATCCATGGTTTAAAATAACCTGTAAAATGCAGCACACAGGCTCTCTCTTCAATATGAGACAACTCTTCCTCTGAATAGCCGTCCGGTGGTTTCTCGGCTATACTTCCATAATATTCTGTAAAAAAATCATATTTTAAAGGAAGTATTTTTATTTTTCCATAACAGCATTTATTGATAATATCCTGATCCATATATTTGCAGCCTGAGCCTATGGCTTCGATCATTCTATGCTCCACATGGTCTTCCCTGATTTTGTTAAGATTAAGAAGCATAAAGCCAACATTCACATAATCGTCCATGGATGGAATATGCAAGATGTCGGCATATTCCTTATACTCTGACATATGGCTCTGAACCCCCAAATCCTTCACCGCAGCCACATAATCATTCTCCATATCAGTGTTATAAACTTCCGATAAGTCATCCCTGATTATCATATCCCCGTCAATAAACAGGCATCGTTCTTCCTCTATCATCTGGCTAATATATAGCCTGTAATAGGACGCAACCGAAATATGGGCTGTTGCGACTGCCTTATCTAGCCTTGAATCATGAATCTCCTTAAAGGTAAACTCAATCCTGCCGTCCTTTTTTTCCAGTTTCTTCAGCATATCCCGGCAAGCATAATTAAAATTCCGGTCACATAGAATATATACATGAAAGCATGTACCTTTCTTTGAAGATGTTAAAATAGAAGATAACGTCACAAGTGTCGGTATGACGTAATTTTCATCGGTTGACATTACAATATTTATTTTCTCCACAGTACACTCCCTATCCATTTTCATGCATACCTCTTATCAATTCTCCTATGGTCCATATTTTTGCATTTAGCTTTTGACTTAATATTTTCCTAACATCCTCTTCATGTTCCACTAGAGATATAATTACCAAATCCACACCAGGCAATGTTTCTTTTGGTGTGTATATTGGTATGGTTGGTTTTAAATACGGTATGCTTCTGTCTATAAAGTAACAGACCGATATACCCGCCTCTTTTAATGAATTCTCAATCTGTTTTCCAATAGTTCCGTTTCCATATATTGCTACCTTGTGAAAACCTCTTTTTTTTATGATATCCCAAATCCTTATCCCTCTGTTTTCCTGCTTCAGCCAGTCATCATACAAAGTTACCATGTTCCTGAACTTATCGAGAAGCTGTATTTTCCCGAATACTTCTTTCCAAAAAGCCTGCTGCAAATCAGACATTTCCGCATCAGAAAGCAGTTTAATTTTTCTCACAATCTCTACAACTTCCTGTTCAGACTGAATCATCTTTACCGTTTGAAGAGATGCATTATTTCCATCCATAACATGTTCAAATAAAATGTCATCATTTAATACAAACTGTTTTCCTTCGCTCAACATACAGAGCCATAGCAGCCAGTCGTCTGCCCCATTATGATGCAGAATATTTTTCTTCCAGATATCTGAAATTGAATTCTTCCTGATAAGTACCTGTCCTGGAGACACAATTGTATTCCCGTTTCTAATGACATAATTTCTGTCAACCGCATTCTGAAAGAATCTCTGCTCATCATAGTAAATTTTGCCTCCGTCTACTAATCGACAAACCACTGCATCCCCATCTTTGATTCGGTCCAACTGACTTTTAAGATATAAAGGGAAAATCCGATCATCCTGATCCAGAAATAATACATATTCCCCCTTCGCCTCATTTAATCCATGAACTCTTGCTCCATGGATACCTCGGTTAAACTCTGTGTTCAAAATCCTGATATCAACCGTATACGAATATATATCTATTTTGATAGGCGTCAGAGGGTCATCATTGACAAACAATAATTCTGTCTTTGCGCCTGTAACTTCTGCACAGGCTTCGATTTGATGAATCATCCTCTCTATGTACGGTATTCCTTGATAAACCGGAACAACTACGCTTACTGATACCAACGCTTTTTCACCTCTGATAAATCACTTATACAATCGGGATTTCCTGTGGACGAACCCAGAGCATTCGTTCTCTATGAATCCCTAATGAAGATAACTCGTCCATAATCTCATCTGCCATCTCTCTGTTCTTGACTGCGATGAGTATTTTTATATAATCTAAACTCACAATCCGGGCAGGATGTATAATTTTTCTGCCGTCACAGGTATTTTTATCAACCCATGATAAAATTTACGTTTTCTTCAATAGGTTTTGTTC
>CANOBT010000225.1 GCA_947564305.1 uncultured Lachnospiraceae bacterium
GAGGCAGTTTTGTTTTATCAGAAAAAGGGTTTTGAAGAAAGACCTTGTGAATGGGATGGACCCGGAATGTTCAAAATGGTTTGTTCAGAATAGAATCAGGGGGGAAATCGTAGTGACAATACAAAAATGCACGATAGACCGACTGCGAATATCTGGCAGAACTCAATAAAGAGCTAATCCATGCGGAGGGCAGCGATAAAGTAGCAGAAATTGGATGGGGTAAAAGGAACAGAGGAAGTTTTGAAATATGCTACAGTGAATTAACATCATCTGACAGCGTAGTAAGTATAGCGGGAGGCTGCAGCGTTTCATCAGGAGTTAGGGAGATTTGATTAAATACGTCGGAAATAGATTAGATTTTCTGTGATGTGGTAGGGAGTTGCGACAGAGGGAATGAAAGAGTTTCTTGCTTTTAAACAGAAAATGGAAAACGAACAGGTGTTATCAGTAATATATCCAATGCAAAGGAGATAGTTGCTGACCGGAGTAACCGTCTTCTTCCTGAACGTAAGTTTGAATTTATTTGTACTTTTAGTTATTATATTTTCCGAAGGCCATATCGGAAGATTTTTGCGCTTGCACTGGAAAAGGCAGAATTGGCAGTCGAGAATGTTTGGTATATTGGCGATCAGTTAGAGTGCGATATGAAAGGGGCTGTAAGTATGGAAATACGAAACCAGAATATTGACAATGGACAAGCTTTTGACTGGGGGAGGGCATCGAAAGAATATGCCAAATACCGGGATATTTATCCGAAAGAATTTTACGAAAAATTAGCAGGACTTTCTCTGGGAATACAAGGACAGAAGGTATTGGACATCGGTACGGGTACAGGTGTGATTCCCAGAAATATGTATGCATATGGTGCAGAATGGACAGGGACAGATATTTCAGAAAATCAGATTGCATTTGCAAAGGAGCTCAGTAAAGAGGCGGGAAAGAATATTTCATTTTTGGTTTCCGCAGCAGAAGAGGTTGATTTTCCAGATGAAAGTTTTGATGTAATTATTGCTTGCCAGTGTTTTATGTATTTTGATAAAGAAATCCTTATACCTAAAATTCATCGGATGTTAAAAAGGGATGGGCATTTTGCCGTACTTTTTATGGCATGGCTGCCGGAGGAAAGTGAGATTGCAAAAACCAGCGAGGAAATGGTCTTGAAATATAATCCGTCGTGGACGGGTGGGCATATGACAAGATATTCGTTAGAGACACCGTCATGGTGTAAAGATTTGTTTGAGCCGATTCATATGTTGACTTATGATTTGCCAGTAACATTTACCAGAGATAGCTGGCATGGCAGAATGAAAGCTTGTCGGGGAATTGGTGCCTCTTCCTTGAAGCCGGATGAAATTGCAGCATGGGAAAAGGAACATTTGGAATATATGCAGACTGTGCCAGAGATTTTTGATATCTTGCATTATGTAACAATTCTGGATGTGAAGAAAAAGGGATAAATTTTTGAGTTAGCTCAAGGATGCATGCGTGTTTGTAGAAAAGGGAAGTTTATGAGTTACGATAAGAATATGGAGAAAATGGTATGGCAACATGGGTAACACATTTGATGATAGCAGATAGGGTTTTAGAGCAGGTTTCAGAATTGGACAGGCGTGGTTTTTGTGTAGGAAACATAGCACCGGATTGTAATGTGGAGAATGAGGACTGGACCTGCTTTACACCTTCACGTGAAGTGACACATTGGATGTCTGAAAAAAGAAAGACGGCTGCTGATTGTGACAGATTTTATCAAGAATATATAGAAAAAAGAACGGGTGATATAAAGACGGAGGAACAATATTCGTTTCTGCTGGGTTATTATGCCCATTTGATTGCGGATGCTGAGTTCCAGCGGTATGTCCGGGATGAAAGCAGAGTGGCTTCTGTCTGGAAACGAATTAAAAAACATCCGATATTATCTGAAAAAGCATTAGGCATGCAGGAAAACTGGGATTCTGTAAAAAGCCTTATTGTAAATGAAGACCGAATGAAGGATTTTTATTCAATAGAAGCTGCTTATTTGAAAAAGCATCCGAAATCTGGATATTTGACAGAGATATTAAATCTGACCGATTTTCCTGATTATATTGATTACCTTCCACATGGGGCAATCATGCGGAAAATAAATATCATGGGATATATCCCGGAGATAGAAATAAGTACATATCCATATATTGCAATGTCAGAAGAGGAGTATGAGGATTTTGTAGAAGAAACGATAAAATTGACAGTAAACGCTTTTGAAAAAAACAGACCTTAGTTTTAGCCTTGTTCTTTATATGAACATAGGATTTACAAAGGCAAGTTGTATTGTATGTTTCACAAGGTGAATATAGAAAGGTGGATTTTTACTATGAAACTGAATGAGGAATTAAATGAAATCATGAAAGAACGGTTTTCCAAAGATACCGTAATTGCCCTTGCAACAATTAATCAGGGGATTCCGCATGTGCGAAATGTAAATGCCTATTATGAAGATGGAGCATTTTATTGCATTACACATGCCTGTTCCCATAAAATGAAACATATAGAAGAAGAGCCGATGGTTGCAATAGCCGGGGAGTGGTTCACCGCACATGGAAAAGGGATTAACTTAGGATATTATGGGAATAGAGAGAACCAAGAAATTGCAGATAAATTAAAGATTGTTTTTCGGGAGTGGATTGATAATGGACACAATGATTTTGAAGATAAAAATACAATTATTTTGTTAATTCAATTGACGGACGGAGTATTGCTTTCCCATGGAACGGCATATGATATTGAATTTTAGGGGGGACATTGCAATGATAACATCGGGGAGTATTTATTTAATTACAAAAGACTTTGAAACAACGCTTAATTTCTATAGCAAGCTGTTTGAGAGGGATGTAATCAGCCGGAATAAGTCAAGGTATGCCACATTTCAAATTGATGGATTGTGCTTGGCGATTATGAATGGAAAATTTGATGAGCTGCATCCTGACGAGGTGACAAAACAAGAGGAATATTGCAGTTTGTATGATGATATGGGCAGAATCATGGACAGTCTAAACTGTGGGAAAGCAGTCATCAATATCTGTACCGATGATTTGAAAAAAGAATATGAGAGAATCCGGTTGTTGGGACTGGGGAGTGATTTGACAGAGATACGTTACATAAATGCAGGGACTCCATACTGGTATTTTTTACTGAAGGATTTAGATGGAAATACGATTGAAATTACAGGAAACTATAATGAAAGTGGTGATGTACAGCATGAATGATTTATTAAGGGATGCAAAGCAGGAAATAGAAACTTTATGGAATCATGTGTCAGAGGGAAAGCATATAAAAACCGGGGATATTCGGAAATTGTCGGCACAGCTTTTTCGGGGAATCTCTGATAAGAATATCAAAAATGTTTTTGCTCTATGTGATGAATTTTTGGAGGAACATAATTGGGAATTGGGTGTGATTGCGTTTGATTGGGCTTTTCGTATGAAAAGGAATTATGACAAAGAAACGTACCAGGTATTTTATGGCTGGCTGAAAAATATGTTAGGGGATGGGGAGATTGTGATGATTTTTGTACGCATGCATTTGGAGAGTTGTTGCGACAGGATAAATCACTATTTGCATATATAATAGAGTGGACGGAAGATAAAGATTTTTGGGTTCGCAGAGCATCAGCGGTTATTCTGATTCCGGCAATCCTTCATAATGATTATGATGGCATAGATCCATTTATCATATCTGATAGACTGATGAATGACGAACATGATCTTGTGCTAAAAGGGTATGGTTGGATGCTTAAATCCGTATCACAGATAGACCAGTCATCAGTAGAGCAATATTTGATAAAGAATCATGCAGTTATGCCTAGGGTAGCATATCGGTATGCACTGGAGAAATTTGATAAGGATACTAGAAAGAAACTGATGGCATTGTAATCCGTCTTTAGCAGAAAGGAAGTGGCTTGATGATTCGGGAAATTAATAAAAACGAGATACCAGACTGTGTAGAAGTTATCTGTAAAAGTTTTATGACAGTGGCAGATGAGTTTGGATTTACGATAGAAAATGCACCTGGCTTTACAGCTTTTGCGACAACGGAGGAACGTCTTGTTTTTCAATGGGAACAGGAACAGAGGCTGATGTTTGCATACTATGACGATGGCAGGATGGCTGGATATTATTCTTTGCTGAAGCAAGATGAAAAAGAATGTGAACTAAATAATTTATGTGTGTTAGAAGAGTACAGACATAAAAAGATTGGGGAGCAGCTTTTGGAGCATGCCTTTGCAGAGGCGAGAAAGATGGGATGTTCTCAGATGAATATTGGAATCGTGGAGGAAAATGTGAAGTTGCGAAAATGGTATGAGACATACGGCGCAGAGCATATCGGAACAAAAAAATATGATTTTTTTCCTTTTACCTGTGGCTATATGAAGAAGATGCTGTAAGAGATGAAAAGGACCTAATGGAGTAGGAAAATCCTCTGCGGCAAAAAGTTTGTTTGATACAACAAATTTGGAGATAGGCCAAGTGGCAGATTGCATTGCAGAACTGGCAGGGATTAGCGGGAAATGGGAAACAGAGTAAGAAATGGAGGAAACGATGAAACTGACAACGGAGAGATTGCTTTTGCGCCCATGGAGAGAATCGGATGCGGAAAGTTTATATGAATATGCGAAGGATCCAAGAGTAGGGCCAATTGCTGGGTGGCCGGTCCATACCAGTGTGGAGAACAGCAGGGAGATTATTCGGGAGGTTTTGTCCGCAGAGGAGACCTATGCTGTGTGCCTGAAAGAGAATGGAACGGCAATCGGCAGTATTGGTATAATGATAGGAACTGCCAGTAATCTAAATCTTTCGGATACAGAGGGGGAAATTGGTTATTGGATTGGAGTACCTTTTTGGGGACAAGGATTTATTCCAGAGGCAGTTAAGGAATTGCTTCGTCATGGTTTTGAGGATTTGGGTTTGGATAAAATCTGGTGTGGGTATTTTGAGGGGAATATAAAATCTAAGCGTGTGCAGGAGAAATGTGGTTTTATTTACCATCATACAAATAAGGATATTGAGTGGAAACTGATGGGAGATGTTCGAACGGAACATGTTACCTGTATGGGCAAGGAGGATTGGTATTCTGAAAAATAGAAAGCAATCCGGTATTATATTGCGATGTGTGGTGTAGAAGGAAGGGGGATTTCACATTGTCAAAGTTGATTATTCTCAGAGGCAATTCGGGCAGTGGAAAAACTACCGTTGCGAAAGAATTGCAAAAGAAATTCGGCAGAAATACCATGATTATTTCGCAGGATATGGTACGCAGAGAGATGTTGAAAGTAAACGATGGACCAACGACAGAGGCATTGCCGCTTATGCAGGAGCTTTTGGTTTATGGGAAAAAGCATAGTGAGGTAACCATTTTGGAAGGAATTATGTATGCAGACTGGTATCTACCACTGTTTGAATGTGCCATTCGTGAGTTTGGCGAGGAAATATATGCGTATTATTTTGATCTGCCCTTTGAGGAAACATTAAGGCGGCATCAGGCAAGGCCTAAGAGTAATGAGTTTGGCGAGGAAGAAATGAGAGGATGGTGGCGGGAGAAGGATTATATTGGTTTTATAAAAGAAAATGTGATTACAGCGGAGGAAACGCTAGATGAGATTGTGGAACGAGTTTATAGAATTCATAGTATGAAAATATGAAAAATACTTGGATGAAAAAAATAAATAAAATATAAGGGTTTTTGTAAGGTGTTCATAAAGGAGTGATTTCTTGTAAAAGACTCCTTTTTTCTTTTGGAATAATATTGACAACGCGTCAGAATGATAATATAATTAGTTTTATAAAAATGACAATATGTCAATAAAGAATAGTGAAGCGTTCTTGGAAAGGAGCGATATGCCAAAAGGTTCACCAGAGCTTACAGCGGCCAGGAAAGATGAGATATTGAATGCTTGTGAAAAGCTGTACCAGAAAAAGATATTTAAAGAAATTACATTGCAGGATATCAGCAAAGAGACTTCATTCACCCGCACTTCTATATACAATTATTTTGAAACGAAGGAGGAAATATTCCTGGAATTATTTGAGAGGGAGTATGATATGTGGACGCGGGATATGGAAAAGCTGATGGAGAAAATAGGAGAAACTTCCAGGGAAGAGTTAGCCTTGGAGATTGCCGGTTCTTTGCAGAAAAGGAAGCTTCTTTTGAAACTGCTGTCTGTCAATCTTTATGATTTGGAGGAAAACAGCCGTATGGAGAGGCTGGTAAACTTTAAGATTGCATATGGTAATTCAAGAAAGGCGCTTTGGAAACTAATTAGGAATTGCTATCCTGAGATTAAAGATTATGAGATTAAGGATTTTATGAAAATATTTTTACCATATCTGCATGGAATCCATCCGTATGCATATGCGACGGATAAACAGATTGAGGCAATGGACAGAGTAGGGATAGAGCACGAAAAAATAACGATTAAGGAGTTGGTATATATGGGGCTTATGAAAATGCTGCCATGAAATTAGTGTAAAAAATGTTGAGGATTTTCAAACTGCGGTTGATTTTCTTTCCGGCAGGGAAAAGTGGAGTCTGAAAAATAGGCAATATTGAAAATATGGATGGAGCGAATGTGCAATCCAAACAGTAGTGTTGGATAAGAAAATCAAGGCAAAAGTACAATGTATAACAAAATCAGGAAAGAGAGGTTAGAACAATGGCGAAAACTTTAGTGGCATATTTTAGTGCGAGTGGAGTAACAAAAGGGGTAGCAGAAAAACTGGCAAGTGCGGCTGGTGCGGAGCTGTTTGAAATTGTGCCAGAACAGACGTATTCAAACGAAGACCTTAATTGGAATAACAAAAAGAGCAGAAGTTCAATGGAGATGAATGACCACTCCTGCCGGCCGGGGATACGTTCCACAGTATCAGATATGGGACAGTATGATTGTGTATTTGTGGGATTTCCAGTCTGGTGGTACAGGGAACCGTCCATTATTGACACTTTTCTGGAGGCATATGACTTTAGTGGAAAGACCTTAGTTCCTTTCTGTACGTCAGGTGGCAGCGGTCTTGGCGAAACAGCAGCAAATATGCGGTCACTTGCAAAAGGAGCTAAGGTACAGGATGGAAAAAGGTTTTCAGGTAGTTCGCCAAAGTCAGAGATTGAAGGCTGGGTCTCAGAACTTGTGTTACATAATTAATAAAAGTTTAGTGAGAATTTATTTAATGAATTGGAGGGAAAAGATATGATGAAGAAAAGAAGTGTGTTATGGATGAATCTGTTGTTGGTGTTTGCAATGATTGCAGGAATGATACTTCCAGCATCAAATGTAAGTGCAGCAGGTAAGCAAAAAAAGAAAACAACGAAAGTGCTGGTGGTTTATTTTTCAGCAACAGGAACAACGAAAGCTGCTGCAGAAAAAGTGAAAAAAGCAACAGGTGGAAAATTATATCAGATTAAGCCTGAGAAACGGTATACAGATGCGGATTTGGATTATAGCAATGATAACTGCAGGGCAAATAAGGAACAAAATGAGGAAAGCAGCAGGCCAAAGATTAAGGGGAAAGTAAAGGCTATTCGAAAATATGATGTGATTTTTATTGGCTATCCTATTTGGCATGGAAAGGAACCAATGATTATCCGTACCTTTTTGGAGTCC
>CANOBT010000226.1 GCA_947564305.1 uncultured Lachnospiraceae bacterium
AAAAGGATGGTTTCAGCAAAAGCAAAAACAAATTTAAAAGTTGTAAAGTGGTGTTCTTTTAAGAATTGGCAGAGTAAGCGTTTTCGTTCTTTTATGAAGGTCAGACCTAAGGTGAAAAGAGTAGTTGGTCTTACCGGTACTCCTTCGCCGAATGGGATGATGGATCTCTTTGCAGAATTTAAGTGTCTGGATATGGGTGAGAGACTTGGTAGATTTATCAGTCAGTACAGAGTTGATTATTTTGTGCCGGATCAGATGAATGGACAGATTGTTTATTCCTATAAGTTAAGACCTGGTTCAGCTGAGAGAATTCAGAATAAGATCTCTGATATTACGATTTCGATGAAGGCGATGGATCATCTTCAGATGCCGGAGTTGGTTAGCAATAGATATTATGTTGTGATGGATGCCGATGAGTCGAGTGCATATGAGAGCCTGAAAACGGATTTGGTTCTTCCTTATGTGAAGGGTGAGATTACTGCAGCAAATGCGGCAACACTTGCTGGGAAGCAAGTTCAGATGGCTAATGGTGCAGTATATGCAGATAACGGTGAGGAAATTCTGATTCATAATAAGAAGCTTGATGCATTAGAGGATTTGATAGAGGCTGCAAATGGCAGACCGGTTATGATTGCTTATTGGTACAAGCATGATTTGGTAAGAATTGAAAAGCGTCTTAGTGAGATGAAGATTCATTATGAGAAGCTTGATTCAGATGCCAGTATTAAGAAGTGGAATAATGGCGATCTTCAGGTTGCACTTATACATCCTGCTTCCGCAGGGCATGGGCTCAACCTTCAGAGCGGAGGAAACATTTTAATCTGGTTTGGTCTTACTTGGAGTCTTGAGTTGTACCAGCAGACAGTTGCCAGATTGTGGAGACAGGGACAGAGTGCAGAGACTGTGATTGTCCAACATATTTGTACAGCTGATACCATCGATGATGACATCATGGATACACTTGAGGCGAAAGATTTTTCACAGAACAGATTGATTGCAGCAGTGAAAGCGGAGGTGTGCCATGAGTAAAGCAATGACAGAAGATCCGTATGAATCGCTTGGTAATGCAATTATTTTACAGGCAGTAAAAGATTATCGTGCGGCGCTTAGGAGAATAAAGCATAATCCTAAGAACCGTATGGCTATAGACGAAGCATTATTGATTGAGAAATTTTTCAAAGGTAAGTTGTACGCGGCTATTACAAATATCGATGGAGAGTTTCTTATAGATGAGCTTCGTAAGGAAGTAGCATAAAGTTCAGAGTCAATCGGAGTCAATCCGAGGAAATTTATTTTTATCGGAGGTAGATTATGAATAAGCAGCAGATTGCAGCAAAGAATTATTTGATGAGAGCATACCGTATTGATAATCGCATCAACAGTAAGCTTGATCAGATTGCGTCATTAAATGACCTGGCAACAAGAGCGACTTCTAATATTAGCGATATGCCTGGAAGTCCTAATCGTAATATTCATAAGTTGGAAGACGCGATTGTAAGGATTGTAGATTTACAGAATGAAATCGGTTCGGATGTTAATTCACTTCTGGAGATAAAGAGCCAGATAGTTGATAGTATTAAGATGGTTACAGATCCTGAGGGACAAGTTGTATTAGAGGAAAGATATCTGTGTTATGCCAAGTGGGAGGATATCGCTAGCGAACTTGGTTATACAGTAAGGCAGATATTCAGAGTACATGATGCAGCATTAAAAGAAATCGTGGTTCCGGAAAGTTGTCAGTAAATGTCATAGAATGTCATATGGTTCTTATGATAGTATTATAATGACGAAAGAGAAAATGATACGAGCCTTGGAAGCCAAAAACTTCCAGGGCTTTTCTTATGGAAGGAAGTGAGCACATGCCTTATAGGAGTAACATACCGTGTAAACATCCTGGCTGTGCAGCACTGATTCCGCATGGTCAGATGTATTGTGATGAACACAAAAAGGTTCACGTAAATAATGATAGAGCCAAGACTGCTGAACGTGGATATGGTGGGAGATGGCAGAGGGAATCGAAGCGGTTCCTTCGTGAACATCCCATGTGTAATATCTGCTTTCAGAATGGAGTTATTACAGAAGCTACAGTCGTGGATCATATCAAGCCGCATCGTGGAGATCAGAAACTCTAGAAAGCCTTTGCTCCCTGACCGGCGCCCCCCCTCTTCTGTGCAAAATCGCGAAATGGAAGATGGGGGGTATGAGTTGATAATTTTCGGAAAGAAATCAAAATTAAATTGATATTCTTCCGAAAATCGTTTATAATTAGCGGCAAGAAGATTTCTTTTGATTGGAGATGACGCTGATGAAAACTTGTAAGGAAATGGCATCCATTTGGAATGTTACAGAGCGTACAGTCACAACCTTTTGTAAAACTGGAAAGATACCGGGAGCAATGAAGGTTGGAAAGAGCTGGCAAATTCCTGATGATGCAGAGAAACCTGCCGATGGAAGAATTTCATCTGGAAGATATATTAAGAAGTCTGCAGAATTGAAATCACTGCCGATTGGTATTTCTGATTATGTGCGTGCACAGTCAGAATATTACTATGTTGATAAAACAATGCTGATTAAAGAGTTCCTTGATCAGAAACCATTGGTTTCATTATTTACAAAACCGAGACGATTCGGAAAGACATTGAACATGGATATGCTCAGAGTCTTTTTTGAAATATCAGAAGAAGATACTTCAAAGTATTTCAAGGATAAAGCTATTTGGAAATGCGGTGATGAATATCGTTCGCATCAGGGAAGTTATCCGGTTGTATTTCTTACCTTTAAGGATGTAAAGTTTGATACTTGGGAAGCAACAATAGATAAAATCAAGGGGCTGCTTCAGGAAGAATATGGAAGGCATCAGGAGTTATTAAAAAGCGATAAGCTTTCAAAGTACGAGAAAGAATACTTTTCAAAAATTCTCGAAGCATCCGCAAATGAGGTTGAGCTTACAGCAGCTCTTGAAAAGTTATCCAAAATGCTTGCTACCCATTATGGTAAAGCACCAATTATTATTATCGATGAATATGATACTCCGATTCAGGAAGGTTATTCCAAGGATTTCTATGATGAAATAATTGGATTTATGAGAATCTTTTTCTCTGGAGCTTTCAAGGACAATAAAAATTTATCCTATGGATTCTTGACTGGTATTCTTAGAATTGCACAGGAGAGTATTTTTAGTGGATTGAATAACCTTACTGGTAATTCTGTGATGGATGAAGATTATGATCAGTTCTTTGGATTTACTGTTTCAGAAGTCAGAGATATGTTGGAGTATTATGGAGTCCTGGATAAAGAGGCAGAGTTGAAGGATTGGTATGATGGATATTTATTTGGTAGTACAGAAATCTATAATCCTTGGTCAGTAATCAATTATATATCTAAGGGATGCATTCCTCAGGCCTATTGGGTAAATACTGGAAAGAATGAAATTCTTGAAGATGTCTTGAAAGTGGCAACTGATGATATAACAGAGAGATTGCATTCTTTGTTACAGGGTGAAAGGGTTATCGCCAGAATAGACCAAAATGTTGTTTACAGATCGCTTTCTGAGGATCCAGCAAATATCTATAGTTTGCTGTTGGTAGCAGGTTATTTGAAAACACCAAAGAAGGAATTGCAGGCAGATGGTTCTTATCTGTGCGAAGTATCCATTCCCAATAGGGAAATAGCTGCAGTATATAAGAGTGAGATTTTGTCACACTTGTTGCAGATTGGAGCTATTACAAGAACGACAGCAAATAAGATTGCGGAAAGTCTTTATGCAAATGATTACAAGAAACTGCAGAAGGCTATCGCTGAGTATATGGATAAATCCATCAGCTTCTATGATGCTGGTGCAGAGGGCTTCTATCATGGATTGGTGCTTGGACTGATTGCTTTGATGGATAATCAGTATAAGATTAAGTCAAACAGAGAATCTGGAGATGGGCGATATGATGTTAGCCTATTTCCGAGAGAAGATAGATATCCGGGAATTATCATGGAACTTAAATGGGAAAAGGACTTGAGTGCAGATGCACTTTCGGGACTTGCAGATGAAGCATTAGCTCAGATTGATGAGAAGAGATATGATGCAGAGATGAAGGAAGATGGTATTCAGGATATCTTGAAATTTGGAATTGCATTTTCCGGAAAGAAAGTAAGTGTAAAAACAAAATAAGAATTTTGATATGAGGATTGTGTAGAGATGCATGGTCCTTTTATTATGCAGAAAATTGAGGAGTGATATTCTCCCGTTTACAGTATTCGTAGACCGGATAAGCATCATGGGCAGAATCCAGAAGCAGCTTTTCAATATGAAACGCGGGAAGATATGCCTTCATGGTGAAAAAGGAATGCAGGAAAGAAAGCATATCATGTCTGGAAGCCCGTTCCAGGAGAGGAAAGACAGGAAGGTCGCTGTAGGAATCGGAAGCCACATACATGTAGAGGTGATAACCGAAAAAATAGCATTCCCTGTGGGAGTCCCATCCCCAGTTACAGTCAGGCTGTGAATAATGCCGCTTGCAGTTACAGGTACGGCATCCTTTTTCCAGACAGTTGCACAGCCTTTTCTTGCGCTGCTGCGCAGCAGTACGGACAGGAGTGCCGTCACCAGCAAGGGAAAGATGGCTGGAATCGATGAGCCCTTGGGCTGCTGATTTCTGAAGGAACTGTTGGTTGTATAGTTTAAAAATCAACCAAAAGGGATTTTTAGGCTTTAGATTCCAGCGTTCCAATAAAGGGAGAAGCTTGGAAGAGACACTGGAAGAATCACAAGGAGTTTTGTCCCCTTTCTTTTTTCCTCTTGGCGGCTTGATCTTCGGGAAACGTTCTTTTGGGGAAAGATTGTTAGAATCTCCCTGCCAAAGCCTGGAAAAGAAATCATAAAAAGTACCAACGCCAGGAGTATCGCCAAATGGAAATCCACTGAGTATGGCATATAAAGGAGTTTCCTTAAACATGCGGCACCAAACGGTAATGGAAGTGATCTTTAACTTCAAAGCGAGCTGATAAGAACGCAGCATGCAGGAAGGGAGTCTGGGTTCTGGGCCAGAAACAGAATAACAGTCCTGCATAACAGAATCTGTAAGGGAGAGGTCAAGATACCAGAAGTGGATGATATAATCCCATGATTCTTTAGGAAGAGCAAAGGGATCGGGATAAAATATAAGGAAATCAGATACAAAAGTATCCTGGTAGGCGGAATGTCCGCCAGGGTTACAAGGTAACATCAAGAATCGCCTCCAATCAAAAACATATACTTTTGATCAAGGGCGCGGAGCGCCGCATTTTTTGGAGTGTTTGTCAAGTGTTTTTTAGAAAAAAGTGGGTGATTTTTGAAAAATAGAGTTGGAAAGCCTTATGAAATAAGGGCTGAAGATTCCGAGAAGTTATACCATTCCGGGGAGGACAGCCGCAGCGCTGTCCTTTCCCGCCATTATCAGGGAAGGGAGGCAGCGTTATAAGGATTAAAAAATTTATGTAATTTAGTTACAATCGTCTAGCTACTTAAAAAGTTCCGATTGATTTAGCAGGGCTTTCAGGGTATAATGAATCTGAGGTCATATACCTTTTGGGAATGGCTTTTGCGTTTCCTGCAAACAGATAAAAGGAGGTTTATGGCTGTGGACACAGAGATAAGAAATGCAGTAAGTGCGGCGGACGAAGATGCCCAATATGACGAGAAGGCGAAGCGCCTGTTGGGAAATAAGATTATTCTGGCGCATATACTGGTAAAGACCGTTGATGAATTTCAGGGAATGAATCCGGAAGACGTGGTGTCCTACATTGAGGGAGAGCCTTTCATCAGCGTGGTTCCGGTAGAGCCGGGGCTGCCCAATATCGAAAAGGAAAAAATGGGCAGAGGATTGTCGGGTTGAATACGGAAAATGCGGAGATTAACGAAGGGCTGATCCGGTTTGACATTATCTTTTATGTACGCATGAAAGACGGTATCTCACAGGTAATCGTAAATTTGGAAGCACAAAAGGACGAACCGACAAGCTACCATATCCTGAACCGGGCAGTATTCTATGTAAGCCGCCTTGTTTCCTCGCAGAAGGAAAGGGATTTTGTCAAGACAAACTATAATGACATAAAACGTGTTTTTTCCATTTGGGTGTGTATGAACATGGATGAAAACAGTATGGCTTATGTGCATCTGGCAAAGGATGATTTACTTGGCTCTTATCAGTGGAAAGGCGGGCTTGACCTGCTGAATATTGTCCTGATTGGTATAGCAAATGAACTTCCGGAGCATGATGATAAATATGAGCTGCACCGCCTGCTGAGTACGCTTTTGTCAATGGAACTTTCCGTTGATGAAAAATTAGGGATTATGGAGAGTGAGTACAGTATTGCGGTAGATGATAGAATAAGAGAGGACGTGAGCGCTATGTGTAATTTGTCGCAGGGAATCAGGGAAAAAGCAACGGATAATGCCTTAGCAGGCGTAATTATGAATATGCACAAGAAAGGCTATACATCTGAACAGATAGCAGAAATTGTTGAAAAGAGTGTTAGGGAAGTAGAAGCTATCATTGAGAGAGCAGAGCCAGTATTGGCATAATCAAAGAAACTCAATAACAAATACAGTAAAGCAGTGAACAGGATTTTAAAAATCGGTTCGCTGCTTTTTCTGTTTTCAGAGAAAAAGACAGTCGGATTGGATTGTCTTTTTTCACTTTATAAGAAATAATCCATATCAAGAAGATCAGCCTCGCTCATGCGGCGAATGTCCTCGGCTGTCATGCCTTCGGGTGGATTATCCATATATTTTTTGCGTAGTTTCTCTGTATTTGGATTCATAAGTGCAGCCTCCTTTAAAAGGAGTAAACCATAGAAATGGAAGATGGGGAAGTCATGCAGATGACCTTCTTCCACGGGAACGGGACATGACGTTCTCGTACATTTCTTCCAGAGAAACACGTTTATGGTTAAAGTAGAGTTCCAAAAACAGCATGGTTGCGCCACATTCGCATTTTAACGGGTCATAACCGAAAGCAGAAAGAATAGCGGTACGCCACTGGTTAAAGCTTCTATATACATGGCGCTTTTCACAAGAGATGGCACGGTTTAGCTTTTTGTCGATGTCACGGTAGCAGGAAGCCTTCGCTTTTTTAAAAGAAGGGCCAAGCTTTGCTTCCATTTCGTTCAGCAGGGCGGTACGGAATGCGTTACGAAGATAAGTATAGTTAAAATAATTAACATTGCGCCAGAACCCGTTATCGCTGTAGCCGCCTTCCAGAAATAAGGCAGTGGATGTGTGGATTCCATTTCAGATTCCTGCCGAAGGTATGGAGGACCATGATAAAGCCAGGGGTAAAGTTCATGGACTTGTTCTGCTTAAAAAACATACGGGAGACAACGCTGTTCACCGCATGGAAGAGGCAGTCGAGCAGGGAACGGTCACCCAGAAAGAAATCACGGAGATTTTCATCAATAGTGAACACGCAGTGGCGATGGGTGACATTCACCAGTTTAAAGGACATATTAGTAGTCCGTTCCATGGCATATTTATTGCCGCAGCCTAACATTTTATCCACGTTTTCTATGACAGACTGACGTGGATGTAAAGTATAAATCATTTCTTCATAATGGTCTTTAAAAAT
>CANOBT010000227.1 GCA_947564305.1 uncultured Lachnospiraceae bacterium
CTAACAATATAAAGAACATTAACTTAATAGAAAGATGGTGTCGGCTGATGACGTGTTTTATCCTGATCAAAATACGGAGGGCAGTACACGTAAAAAAATTGAACGGCTTTTAATCCGTTGCAATGAACAGCAGCTTCTGGTTGTTCTTGCTACTGTTACGGCTTTGTTGGATGTAAATGGAACTTAAATATATTTTATGCAATAAACGGCTTTACCAATAAACCTAAATCCCGCTTTTCAAGTTTGGTTTTGACCTGCATTGGTAAAAGTAAATTTTCAAGATATTCCTTAGCTACATCATCCGTAAAATCAGCATTTCGCGTATATCTATATTCTTTGCTCTTATCCTGTGGAATTTCCTTATAACTAAATATCTCTCCGCTTCCGATCCTTCTGACTAACGATTCATGGGCAACCTTCACTGCTTTCATTCCAAGGACAAACGGATCTGTCTCTTCTGCCTTGGGCAAAGCATGATAAAGCATGTTACCCGAGTCTAAACCTTTTCCAAGTAAATGTATTGTAGCTCCAACCAGGTCAAGATGTCCATCATAAGCCGCCCAAAAGTTACAGGAACTTCCTCTATAATATGGACTAATTCCCATATGGATATTAATAGCTTTATGTTCAATAAGATACTCGATAAGCCATCCCTTAATAAAACTTGCTCCAAAAACCACAAACATATCTGACTCAAGCGCAGGCTGTAAAACATCCTTTGAAAGCCTATTTAAATCCCCGCTTTTTAATGCAAGATGATCTACATTGCCTTCCAAAAAACTATAGAACCAAAAACCTCTTTTTCCGCCTCCCTGCCCCGCTGAAAATATGTATTCATCACATCCGAGTTATCAAAAAAGTCTTTTACCTCGCCTGGAAATACTGTAACACACTCTTGGACTGCATAAACCCGATCACTAATAGCCGCTAATGAATTTATTAAACTTATATGTCTGGGCTGATTGCTTGTAAATACGGTAATTTTCATTTTTTATTCTCCATTTTCTTTAATATATTTGCAATCCATTAAGCAGTTATACTTTTTCTCACCTAACACAGCATCCCTCATATATCTAAAACGTTTATCATTAGATGTATAAAACGGAAATTCTTTAAGATATTCTTCTGAATTATAACCTTTTAACATAACTGTATCTTGCCCATACATTTTTTCTGCCGTTTTAAAAAAGCTGAATAAAAATCTTCAATATCAGAAAACTTAGAGAAGCGAAAATGTCGATAAATTTCCAATTTCTCCATTACTCCATCAAGAGGAGACGTATATATAAACCAAAATGCAGTCAAACCTTTATCCTTCATTACCGGATAAGCCACTTCATACTGACAGAAGAGTCCATCATCAAATGTTAAACACACATCTTTAGTGGAAAGTTTTTTTTGTATCGATTTGCTTAAAAATTCTTCTGTGATATGATATTATGTTCCTTTTTGTAATAGTCAATCAATTCTTCAAATTGCACAGCAGAAATTGATCCCTGCCCCCCGCATGTTTTTTCCCATCATGAAAGTGATGAAACATTATTCCATGTGCTTTTTCACTCATAATTATTTAATTCCTTTCCGTTTTGCTCCAATGCCTCACAGAACTTCTTTGCCACATACACTATCTCCAATTCTTCCAGATATGGGTGAATTGGGAGACACAGTACTCGTTCACATAACCTCTCCGTTACAGGACATTCAGCCACTGCACTCCTCGTTCCTGAAAAAGCCGCCTGTTTATGCATTGGTTTTGTATAATAAACCATAGAAGGAATATTTGCTGCTTTCATATAAGATTGCACCGCTGTTCGTTCTATTCCTTCAGGCAATTGTACCGTATATTGTGCCCAGGATGAGTAGAATCCTTCTGCTACTGACGGAAGTGATAAATCATTAATATTGTTAAGCAGTCTTGTATAAACAGCCGCTACTTCGTTTACTTTCTCTAACTCATAATGCTGGAACGCCTGAAATTTTGTCAATAATATTGCCGCCTGTATCGTATCCAACCGGCTGTTCATCCCTAATCGCACATTATTGTATTTATCATCCAATTTTTTACCATGTACAGCAATAGAGCGGCAAAGAGATGCAATATTATCATCATCTGTAAATATTGCTCCGCCATCTCCATAACATCCTAATGGTTTTGCCGGAAAAAATGATGTTGTAGCAATATCTCCAAAAGAGCAGGCTCTTTTGCCATAGATAGAACCACCAAACCCCTGGGCTCCATCTTCCAGAAGCATCAGATCATATTTTTGACAAAGCGGACAGATTGCATTGTAATCTGCCGGCAGTCCAAATAAGTCTACCGCAACTACCGCCCTGGGCTTAAGCCTGCCTTCAGAAAGTACCTTTTTGATTGCCTTCTCCAGACTTGAAACGTCCATGTTATAGGTATCTTCCCTTACATCTATAAAAATTGGAGTAGCTCCTGCTGTTGCAGGACATTCCCCACTGGAGAAAAATGTAAAATCCGGTACGAATACTGCATCACCAGAACCTATGCCATAAGCAAGGAGAGCAATAGAGATTGCATCTGTTCCATTTCCACAGGTTATACAGTGTTTCCTGCCTACATAGGCTGCAAGCTGCGCCTCCAGTTCTTTGACCTGCGGACCAGATATAAAATGAGCGGAAGCTATTACCTCCGCAATCTGATCATCAATATTCTGTTTTAAATTTTGATATTGTCTTTTTAAGTCCCTGAATTCCATTTACCAAAACTCCATCTATCCTCTTATCTACGCTTCCTTCTTCCAAACAAAACGATTTACAATGTCCTTATATGATTGAATAATTTTAACCACCTTCATGGATACATTCGTATCCGTATAATCCGGAACGGGTATTCCATAATCACCATTTTTTATCATTTCTATTGCCAATTCTACGGATTGCAGCAGTCCTTCTGTACTAATCCCCGAAAGAATGAAACAGCCTTTATCCAACGCCTCCGGTCTCTCTGTTGACGTCCTTATACATACCGCAGGAAATGCCCTGCCAATAGATGTAAAATAACTGCTCTCCTCTGGTAATGTCCCACTGTCTGATACCACACAAAATGCATTTATCTGCAGGCAATTATACTCATGAAATCCCAACGGTTCATGGGCGATTACACTGCCGTTCAATTTAAAACCAGACATTTCCAAACGCTTTCTTGACCTGGGATGGCAGGAATAAATCACTGGCATATCATATTTTTCTGCCATGGCATTCACTGCTGTAAACAGAGAAATAAAATTTTTTTCTGTGTCAATATTCTCTTCCCGATGCGCTGATAGTAAAATATATTTTCCTTTCTCTATCGGAATTCCCATCTCCCTGCTCAGTCTCTCATGAATATCCGAACTCAGAATCTGCTGCAGGTTATTTCCCAACACTTCCGCCATTGGTGAACCTGTCACATAGGTTCTTTCTTTTGGCACACCGCATTCTGCAAGATAGTGGCGTGCATGTTCCGAATACGCCAGATTGATATCTGAAATTATATCTACAATCCTGCGATTTGTCTCTTCCGGCAGACATTCATCTTTGCAACGATTCCCTGCTTCCATATGAAAAATCGGAATATGCAGTCTTTTTGCTCCAATAGCTGACAGGCAGGAATTTGTATCTCCCAGAATTAACACTGCTTCCGGTCTTATCTCTACCATCAATTTGTAAGATTTATCAATAATATTCCCCATTGTAGCACCAAGATCATCTCCCACGGCATCCAAATACATCTCCGGGGCATCCAGCCCTAAGTCTCTGAAAAATATACCACTCAGATTATAATCATAGTTCTGACCTGTATGGACAAGAATTGTATCAAAATAAATTCGACACTTTGTGATAACTGCTGATAATCGGATAATCTCCGGTCTTGTACCAACAATAATTAACAGCTTTATTTTTCCATTATTTTTCCACCGCAGATGGTTCATGCCGCTCATCAAATATTCCCCTTTTCCGGATTGATAATCTTATTAATTTTTTCCAGGAAAACCGGCTCATGAAATGTGTCTGGATATTCCGGATTAAAAGACTCATTTGCCCACATTACGGTCACCAAATTTTCCGTTTTACTTAAATTTGTTATGCTATGAGTATATCCGGGGAGTATCTGAACTGCCTTCATCTGCTCCCCTGTTACCTCAAACTCAATTATAGGATATTCCTTTATTGTTTCCGGGTCAACGCCAATACGCCTTTGCCGAATTAATCCATGCCCTGAGACAACAATGAAAATTTCCCATTTACTGTTATGCCAATGTTCTCCCCGTGTCACCCCAGGCTTAGCAACATTTATCGATATCTGCCCACAATTCAAAGTTCTGATCAATTCTGTAAAATTTCCGCGGCTATCCACACTGGAGCGGAAATTATATGCTATCTGATCATGTGGCAAATAAGTCAGATATGTGCTGTACAATTTTTTTACAAAAGAATTTTCCGGAATTTCCGGAATACAAAGTGTCATCGGCATTTGTTTAAAGGAATACAAAAGCTCCACAATCTTCCCCAATGTTATATGATATGTCAGCGGTACATAGCAATATTGACCTTTCGAATCTTCTATGGCTTCCATTCCATTATAGATGTCATTTCTCGGATAATTGCAGTGGTGCTCATTTCCTTCCAGAGCATCTAACATCTCATTAATAAGATCGTCGATATATAATAACTCCAGCTCCGTGTTCGGATTATCTACAGAATACTCCAAATCTTTTGCCACCGCATCACAAAATGTGGCTACTACCGAATTATAATTGGGTTTGCACCATTTTCCAAAAAGGTTAGGGAATCGATATACTAATACCTTTGCACCTGTCTCTTTCGCATACTGAAAAAATAATTCTTCTCCTGCCAGTTTGCTTTTTCCATATTCAGAATTTGCAAAACGTCCAGCCAGAGACGCCTGGATTGAACTGGCAAGCATTATCGGACAATCATTTCCCTGAGCCTTTAAACTATCCAGCAGTACTGACGCAAACCCAAAGTTTCCATCCATAAATTCTTCACTATCTTTTGGTCTGTTGACTCCCGCAAGATTAAATACAAAATCACATCTTTTACAGGCAAAATCTAATTCCTCCTGCGTGCTGTCCGTATCATATCCATAAATCTCTGTTATCGTCAGATCCGGCCTCGTTCCATTCTTCCCATCCCGCAGTTCCTTTAAATTCCACACAAGGTTCCGCCCCACAAAACCGTTACTTCCTGTCACAAGTATTCTCACCTTTTCACCGCCTTTAAATATTCCTGTACATAATTCGTAGTCATAACCTTTCGCACCGTCCCCTCCACATCAAGCAGGTTTGTGTTATGGCTTGTATATGCCTCTTCTGCCTCTGTCAGATTCTGCCCTTCTACAAAATACTTATCATAATTAAGATCCCTGTTGTCCGCAGACACACGATAATATTGCCCCATATCCTCAGAGCGAAGCCTCTCTTCTTTTGTCATCAGCGTTTCATACAGTTTCTCTCCATGACGGGTCCCGATAATTCTGGTTCCCGTATTTCCAAAAAGACTTTGTACCGCTTCCGCCAATACACCAATGGTACTCGCATCCGCCTTCTGAACAAAAAGATCTCCTGGGGCAGCATGCTCAAATGCAAATTTAACAAGATCAACAGCTTCATCTAAATTCATAAGAAATCTTGTCATCTCCGGATTGGTAACTGTAATCGGCTCTCCACGTCTTATCTGATCAATAAACAGCGGAATCACCGATCCTCTGGAACACATTACATTTCCGTATCTTGTGCAACATATAACAGTCTTTCCTCTTTCTGCTGCTACTCTGGCATTTGCTCTTACTACATGTTCCATCATCGCTTTCGAAGTTCCCATTGCATTGATTGGGTAGGCCGCCTTATCTGTACTGAGACACACAACACGCTTAACTCCGGCTTCTATAGCCGCATGAAGGACATTATTTGTTCCTTCCACATTTGTATAGACCGCCTCCATTGGAAAAAACTCACAGGAAGGCACCTGTTTCAGGGCAGCCGCATGAAAGATAAAATCCACCCCTGGCATGGCATCATGCACAGATTGTGGATTCCTTACGTTTCCAATATAAAATTTTACTTTCTTTGCTACATCCGGATGCTGTGCCTGCAACTCATGCCGCATGTCATCCTGCTTTTTTTCATCTCTCGAAAAGATGCGAATCTCTCTAATATCCGAATATAAAAAATGCTTCAGGACTGTATGCCCGAAGCTGCCGGTTCCCCCAGTAATAAGCAATGTTGCACTATTAAATAATGACATTTAATTATTCCCTTTCATTAACTTTTTTGAATCAACTGCATCTTTAAATATGTCTGGTGTAAGAAAATCTGTATAAAACCCCCTTACTCCCAGTTCCTGCAATTCGATTGCCATATCTACATCATCAAGAGTATGCACATATATTTCGATTCCAAAATGATCTGCTGTCTCTATTACCTCCGGTGTCGCCAGATAATACCACATTGCTATAATATCTATATTCATATACGCACAATACCGACATATATCAACGAACTTTTCCGGGTCTCCTCCCCAATATTGGTACATTGTAAAAATTATGCTGGGAAATTCATAGATTTCGCATACAGTTTCATACATCTCCGGATTATAAATCTGAACTACTATTCTATCTAATACATTTTCTATGCCTAAAGTTTTTGCTGTATTTACAATATAAGAAATCTCAAATGTAACTAAACTTGGGTCACTGTCTTTCGTATCAGTCACAAACCATATATCTTTATGCATTTCCATAAAAGTCAGCAATTCCTCTACCGAAATGGGAGTATATTTTTCAAAAATAATTCCTCCTTCAAATTCCTCTTTCGTAAGAATTTTTTCCTCTCCACGATTTTGTATAAATGCGCCATGCTCCCAATCATGTACGCAAACTAATTTTTCATCTGATGTAACAGAAAAATCCACTTCAAATGCTCTATGACCCAATTCATAGTTGTATAGCAATGCCTCCTTACTGTTCGTATAATATTTATCATCAATTCCACCTAAAGCATGTGCGATAAGCGTAATTTCAAATGGTTCTCCACCCCTTCCTACTGAGATATCCTTTAAAAACATACAACTAAGCAACATCAAAAAAACACCATTTACCATAATAAAAGAACGACCATAAGACATCTCGCCACTATTCAGCACATAATTTTTTTGTCTTATTCTGATATTCCATGATACTATCAATAATTTTCTCTTAAATATCATCCAACATAGAAATATTACCCCTCCAAAAAGTAATATGCCCTGCAATATCCACATTGCTCTCTTTTCTTCCAATGTCGCATACCGAAACCCCGTTTTTACATCAATCCACAATAGGCGCAAGGAAACATTTCTATTGCAATACAAAAGAATGGTGTTAGTCAATAACTGTGTTGGTGATATTTCATAGTCCAATTTATAGGACAT
>CANOBT010000228.1 GCA_947564305.1 uncultured Lachnospiraceae bacterium
CCGTTCTCTATGCATTTAACTTTTACATCTACTTCAATATTATTCTTAACCACAATCATCACCCCTATAAATAAATACCGGTTGTCTTTTTCGTATAATTTATAGTACATCATTTTTACGGTTTTTTCAATCAAAAAAGAGGCTCACCACAAAAGCAGCAATCCCCCAACAATCACAATATTTACTTCCAGATTACTTTAATCTTATTATCCGAATGAACTTCAACTCTTTCGACATATTCATCCATCAGCTATGGTGTCAGCTTCAACACTGCAAAACTGTCATGAATCTTCACACGGTTATATTCCCTGACTTTATCCTCAGCCTGAGATAACTGCTCCATCAGTTCCTCATGCTTCTTTCTGAGCATATCCATCTGATCCATAGAAGAATCATAGCTGTCAGCCTTGCCAAGAGCATAGGCTTCAAATTCAGCCATTCTCTTTTTCTTTGCCTTCTCAATCGCCCTCTCAGACGCCTGGCATTCCTTATTCAAATGCTCAACGGCTTCAATGGCACGTTCCTTTTCTTCCAACAGGAGCCTGTCCGATTCTCCCAGTTCCAGAATATGCTGCTGCAGCTGATACAGGATAACCTCTTCCAGATAGAAATCTTCCACACGCTTCACACATCCATCCAGCTTATAAATATTAAGCCCAGGACACCAGTAATAGTGATGACCGCTGACATTATGCCTGAGAGACCTGCCACAACAACCGCAGGACAGTATTCCAACCAATATGTGCTTATCAGTACGCTTCCACGGACGAAGCTTCTTGGTAAACCTTGCCTGTACCTTATCAAAGGTCTCCCTGTCCACAATCGGCTCATGATGGTTTTCTGTGATAATCCATTTGGATGGTTCTGTCACTCTCTTATCGCTCCGGATCTTCTCACATTCATAAGTTCCCTGCACCAGATTTCCGATATAGGCTCTGTTTTTCAGCATGCGGAGCAGTGAAGTGTGCTGCCATAAGAACGCACCGCCCTTCGGTTTTATCTTCCGGATGCCCTTTTCCATCCATATCTGTGCAGGAGTTTTAACACCTTCCTCATTGAATATCCTTGCAATCTCCACCGTGGACATTCCGTCTGCATACATGGAAAACATCCTTCTGACAATGACTGCTTCATCTTCTGCGATAACAAACTTATGCCTGTCCTTTGAATCTTTGCCATAACCAAAAGGTGCTTCTGAACCAACATACTTGCCCTGTTCCTTAATTGCCCTCATGGAAGCCTTCACTTTCACAGACAAGTCCTTACTGTACAGATCATAAAGCAGATTCTT
Source organism: uncultured Lachnospiraceae bacterium (assembly GCA_947564305.1). Next base: position 1,292 of record CANOBT010000228.1, read on the forward strand.
GAAATTCACATCAATATCAGCCACATTCCCAACATACTTATCGCTGTCATACTTGTCATTGATGGAAATGAATCTCACTCCCATAAAGGGAAATATCTGCTCCAGATACGAACCCAGTTCAATATAATCCCTTGCAAATCGCGAAAAGTCTTTCACGATAATACAGTTAATTTCATAATTACTTACCCTATCCAGCAAGTCCTGAATGCCGGGGCGGTCAAAAGTTTGTGCCGGAATACCCATCATCACAGATAATCTCATTCGTTTTTGGCTCCATCAGTTCCACTATCATTTTGATAATATGTCTTGGAGTACGAAACTGTCCATTCACCCCCGCGGTTGCCAGTTTAGACAAAAGATACTCGTAAACATCCCCTCTTGTATCGGCTTTTTCCAACTGTGCCATCTAATCATACTCATTCTTACATTCCGCATCTGATGTGCTTTGCGTGAGCGGACGCTTTGCATCCAACAAGGTATAGATTTCATCCATAGCCGTTACAATTTTGTCTAACATCAGGGGCGTAGGAATTTTAAATATTGCATCTCCCATATACTTTGCATAAGCGCTTTCCTTATTTCCATGTAGATTTTTAATAAATGGAAATACCCATTCCTGCACAGTAGTGTACATTTTCTGGGCCGGGAAATCATGAAATACACTCCATTTCAACTGATTTCCTGCGATGGTACGTTCTCCAACCATGACTTCCTCTGCGAAGATGCTCTGATAAGACAGCCCAAGCATTGCACTTTCTTTGATATGTAAATTATCGGCATCGTCCAAATCCCTGATGAACATCAAATAAGTCATCTGCTCAATTACATCTAACGGATTTGTCAATCCGCCTGTCCAGAATATTTCCCACAAACTGTCAATTTTATTTTTTAATTCACCTGTTATCATACGATTCGTTCCCCCTGTTAAGTGCCTGATTCAAACTATATTTATCATATCACATAACACCATTACAATCTATTTTAATCTCGCCGTTTTTCAAATTTAACGATTCCGTAAAAAAATACCTATCCTATAACGCCGCTCCCTCAAAAAAATCGTACTGTTTCCTGCTGTTTGTAACCATAAAAAGAAAACCCCCGGACAGCCGTCCGGAGGCCTTCATCCCCCTCTCATCTTCTATAAAACGCCTCAATTGCTTCCCCGATATAAGCCGTCGAACCATCTCCATACAGAGAATCCATACCTGACTGGATTTCCGGGTTTTCCCTGTATTCCTTCGCCAGTTCCAGCATCAATTTCTTCACATCTTTCATCTGGTATAGCTGCTTTGCAACAAAATCATATTCCCCTATCAATTCCCGAACCTCAAAGGAATTCACATCCGTACCACGTTTGCTCGCAATCCTCTTTTGAATCTCTTCCATCCGTTTCTGATAAGAGGCAAATATCTCTGAACTCTTGTGCCCTTTTGCGGATTCCAGCACAGCGTCTTTATCCCCATACCACTCCACAAGTTTTGCAAAATTCTTTTGCGCCTTTTCGGAGGAAGCGTTCTGAAAAAAACTCTTTTTAAATGCTTCCATACTCCCATAACGCTCTATGAATACTGCTTTTTGTTCCTCATTCATATTTTCAGCCATACTGTCATATAACGTCTGGATTTCTGTTTCATCAAATACTGTAAAGTCCATCTTGTCTTCTCCTTTCAGAATGTCATCAATACTGGCAATCAAACGCTCCATGCGTTCCTTCTTTGCCACCAGCATTTTTCTCTGCATCTGCAGAATCTGGTTTCTGTCAAAGACAGGATTTTCCATAACAGTTTTGATTTCTTTTAGAGGAATATCAAATTCACGGAAAAACAAAATCTGGTGTAACCTTTGCAGGGCCTTATCGTCATAAAGCCGGTATCCCGCCTCACTTTTGGCTGTCGGCGCCAACAGCCCGATTTCATCGTAATAGTGAAGCGTACGCGCGCTGATACCTGTGATTTGTGCGATTTCCTTTACTGTCATCATTTTGTTTTGGCCTCCTGTCTTTGATAAAACTACTGTAATCTATGACGTTCCGTGAAGGTCAAGATTTTTTTATAAAAAAATTATCACGCTGCCGACAGAATACAGCAACGGAATTTATTGCACAGTTCCCTAACTCATCCCTCCAAAATCAGCTCCGGCTTAAAATTCAAGTAATCCGCGGACACAAGTTTATACTCAATCCCATTTACAATTCCCTTGAAACTGTCATCGAACCTCTCCTTCCCATGACAATGGGAGTACACCACTTTTGACACCCCATACGCTTCTGCCATCTGTGTAAACGGGCTTGACATCTCCCCAATACTGGTCGGAGGATAATGTAAGAACATCATATATTTTCTGTAACCCGCTTGTCGAGCAGTCTCAAAAGATATTTCCAGACGTTTCAATTCCCTGTCTCTGATTTTCTCAAAATGATCATACTCATCCAATCCCTCATAGCAGTATCCCTTTGTACCAACCAGGGCATAGTCCTCGTAGGTATAATAATTATTTTGCAGAAATTCGAGCCTTCCTGCAAATATCTCATTTAATTTTGACGTTTTTTTTGCATCCCAAAACATATCGTGATTTCCTCGGAGCAATATTTTTCTTCCCGGCAGCTTTTCAATAAAATTCAAATCTTCCTCACACTGCTGCAGATTTCTTCCCCATGAATGGTCCCCGGTAATCACAACCGTATCTTGTTCTGCAATTCGTTTCTTCCACTGTTTCCAGATTTTCTTTTCATGATTTTTCCAAATCCGGCCAAAAACATCCATCGGTTTGTCCACTAAAAAAGACAAATGGAAATCGCCAATTGCATAAAGACTCATTTATTTTTTATCCATCCTTTTTAAATTCTACTTACTAATCCTATTTTTAACGGCTGATTCAAACCCTTTTTATCATAACACATAACATCATTACAATCTATTTTAATCTCACAATTTGAAAGGCCTCCGGGGAATCACCCGTAACTGTTCACGGGGCTGTGCACCACGCTGCACAGCCTCCGGCCGATAAAGCGGCGGCTTCAGGCATCCAGCCTTTTTCTCTGCATATGCAGATTATAAAAATAATTATCACCCCGCCTGCTCAGCCCCCATCAGCTTTCCCAACTGTTCCACAATCCCTGCATTTCCATTAACGGATATCTCACCCACCTTTTCACAGATCCGCTCCAAATACTCCAGCTCCTTCAGCTTATAAAGCGTGTGGTTCTCATCCATCAGCTTCGCCGTATTGAGCAGCGACCGGGTAGATGCCACCTCTTCCCTTCTGGAAATCACATTTGCCTGGGCGGTCTTTTCTGCCACAAGTACGGAGTTCATAATGGCTCTGATCTCACCCGGCAGGATGATATCCTTGATTCCTGCACTCAGAAACGTCACACAGAACATATTCTCCCGCTCTTTCAGCACCACATAGATTTCCTTGGAAATCTGTTCTTTCAATTCCAAAATCTCATCCAACTTGTAATTCCCCACGATTTCACGGATAGCCAACTGTACGGCAGAATAGAGCTGCCCCTTCAAATCCGAGATTGTCGCGGCAAATTGTACGGCGTCCCTGATTTTATACATGCAGGCAACATTCATCCGAATCCCGATTTTATCCTTGGTCAGAATTTCCTGCCCCACAATATCCAGTTCTTTCTGTTTCATATCAAACACCCGATAGGAAATGCTGTGAGTATCATTCCAGAAGCGATATACCCCCTTAGAAAGCGGCTCCTGCATCACATTGTCAAAATATACAAGTCCTGTTTCGCCTTCTCCGACCCGTACCTCCGTATAAAATTTTCCCGGAAGCAGCGACAGCATCTGCCTGGTGACCTCCGGCCCGATTACCGCATCAGCCATGGACACAATCTTGATTTCGTATTTATCAAATACATTCCAGAATGTATATTCCTTCCTGTTTGCATAAGATGCCAGTTTCCCGTTTCTATAGATAAATCCCACACAGCCATCCGGTATTTCCATATGTACCACGGACTCCTGAAATACAGGATCTTTCGAAAGAATCTGATAGGGAACTTCCATATAATCCAACTCTCCTGTCATCTCCTCAACCTCTACCCTATAGCCCGCCATTTGCGAAAAATGATAAACCCCGGATGTGATCATTTTCTTAAATATACCATTTTTTAATACAAATCCTGCCTGATTGTCCTGAATCATATACCTCATAATTTTCATCCTCCAAATTTATTAAAAAGTTTTCTGTGCACTGATTTTTCTTTCACCTTTTTTGAAAACTTTTATCCCGCTTTCATCAGCCCGATGCGGAAGTCTGGTTCAGCAGACAGTCCGGATGAAGGACATGTCTGCTGCCGTATCTTGCAGACTGTTGTTCATCCTTTCCATCTCCGGTATCCCCCGACTGCTGGCAGCGGACCGAACTGCATTCTCACTCTGCATCCATCAACAGCACTTTTAAAATCCTCCTGCTGAATGCAGACTGTGCCGGAAATCGGGATAAAAGCATTCTCATAGAGCGGATTCGAACCGCAGACTTAGATAGTCCTGCCAAATATTGTGTACTCTACCCACTGAGCTACCGTTTACACGGGAGGGAGTCGAACCCTCGACACCACAAGCTTTTCTTAACCCCATGTTAAGATTGGTGAAATAATTTATGACATACCTTGCAGCACACTGCAGGCACCGCCGGGCAGGAAGTATCTTCCCATACCCGTGCACAATAACTTATTTCCATTATCCTTTGACCACACCGACTGTTTTCAATTTTCTGACGGGTGTAACCAAATCCAACTGCTGTGCCATGACCTGCTCGATATCCTTATAAGCAAACCGGCATTCCTCAGCCACATCATTTTTCTTACGTTTTCCAAGCACAACACCCTGTTCCTTGAGATCCACCATCACCTTCTCCGTAGAAAACGCCTGCATTGCCCCGGTTCGGGAATAGTTTCTGCCTGCGCCGTGTGAAGATGTACAAAAGGATTCCTGATTCCCTTTCCCTTCCACCACGTAGCTGTAGGAGCCCATCGCCCCGGGTATCACAGCCATTTCACCCTTACGCACTCTGGTGGCGCCTTTTCGGTGCACCCAGACATTGGCGTCATAGTGATTTTCCAAAGCCGCATAATTGTGATGGCAGTTGATTTCTTCTCCAAATTCCACGGTCTGTTCCGTGTACTTCTCCACTATTTCTTTCACAATGGAACAAGTCTTTTGAAGCATACGGGCACGGTTTTCAAACGCATATTCCATGGCCAGGTGCATCCAGTTGATATACTGCTGCCCTTCTTCTGTATCAGTAGGCAGGAATGCCAGTTGATACTCTTCCTTCACCTCACTGTACCATCTCCGGTTCAGTTCTCTTGCCGTTTTGTGGAAATAATCACAGACGGCCTTTCCCAGATGACGGCTTCCGGAATGAATCATGACGCAAAGATATCCTTCCTCATCCTCCTGAAGCTCGATAAAATGGTTGCCTCCTCCAAGGCTTCCTGCCTGGAAATATCCGTCGTCAATCAAAGGCAGCAGCTCTTTGTTTTTCTCATATTTCTCCATTTCCTGCTTTGCCCGGTCAAGTACCCGGGATTCCTGCGGAACCTTGTAACGCTCTGTATTTAGCGGGATAGTTCTCATGATATTGCCGATCATTGCCTGAATCATCGTTCCATTTCCTGTCTGAACCTCCCGTATATCATCCACATGGATATTCGTCGGGATAAAGTCCATGCCGCATCCGATATCCACTCCAACCGCATTTGGAATGAGCACATTCTTCGCTGCGATCACTCCGCCTATGGGCATTCCCTTTCCTGCGTGAGTATCGGGCATCAGGCAGACCCATTTATGTAGAAACGGAAGCTGTGACAGATGATAGGCCTGTTCCAGACAATTTTTCTCCAACTTTCCTTCCTGCTCCAACCAAATCTTTACCGGAAATCTTGTGTTTTCATTATATAGTACAAACATATCATCCTCATCCTTTCCTTTTGTTGTTACCCTATAGCTGATGAACCTATTATATGAAAAAACTTCCAGAACATCATTTCAAAAAAGTTGCGAACTCTATTTTGACAAATGAATCGTAGAAACCGTCTTGTGAAGAATATTCAGATTCAGTATAATGAAAACAGCAAACCGAAAGATTTCAGAAAGGAGTCCCCTGCAAAATGTC
>CANOBT010000229.1 GCA_947564305.1 uncultured Lachnospiraceae bacterium
GACCGACGCACTGACACTGGGGGCGCAGATGGAGAAGAAGGTCATCGATACGGATAGGCCGGCAGGAAACTGTGGGGCGCAATGGCCCGGCAATGGAACTGCCGGACCACAAGCTCCGCATAATCGGATGCTTTCTTCATGTTCTCCCTGATCTGCTGCTCTGTGGGCGCAGACAGCGGGGAACAGATATATACCAGTTCATTCTTCTTTATCATGCTGCTCCTTTCTTCTTTACAGAAAAGCGCCTGCTTTCCGTCGTGTTCACATAGTCATCATAGACATCCGGAAACTGTATCTTTAAGCGCTCCAGTCCCTTTTTGTCTATGCCCGTGCGGTAGGCGGGATTATAGGAGACAAGATACTCTACCTGCCCGTCCTTTAAGACGCCGGTACAGCTTACACCCATATCCTCCACGATCCCCGCATAGGCTTCCTTCATCAGGCCATCCAGCTTTTTTACTTCGCTCTCATGCCGTGCTTTCTCTTCCTTCAGCTGCAGGTATCTCTCCAGCTCCACCACATGTTTCCGGTCCAGATTCACCTGATCCGCATCCTTTTCTGCAGGGCCGCAGTGCCTGCGGATGCTTTCCAGCACCAGATCCGGTTTCTCTGTGTAGGGAGGTTCGACGCCTTTTTCCACATACTCCTTCCAGAAATATTCCTCCTCTGCGATCAGGTCCTCCTCAATATCCAGGTCCCGCTCCACACAGCGGATGATAAACTCAGACTCATTGTTCCCGTACAGGCAGGCGAAATAGACTTTATCCAGATTCAGAACCGCCATATAGTGCCGTCCCTGATACTCATAATTAACCGGAACGGAATCATTGCTCCATTTGTTCTGGCAGTTGTAATTAGTGGTCTTACATTCCAGAATGCCTGTGGTTCCGTCAGCAAAATCAATGAAATAATCCACATCTGCCAGCATGAACGGATACAGCGGATGCTGAAACATCTTCCGGATGGCGTAGACCTTAAATCCGGTCTTCCGGGCGAAGATTTCAGCTACCAGATCCTCCAGACGATGGCCGACTTCCTTTGCCACCCAGTTGTCCTCTTCCTCATCCATGACCGGCTGGATGCCCCGTTTGTCATAGTAAAGATCCCTTTTCGTACAGAAAGGGGACATTCCCATGACTGCGGCAGCATCGCTCCCGCCGATTCCCCTGCGGCGCCAGGAAAGCCAGTCCTCACGGCATAAGTTTTCCGTGTCTACCAGTACCGCCGCCTCATAATTTAAGTTCAGACTCATATTTTCTCCTTTCACGGCAGAAAAAAGAGAAGGACAGGCCCTTCTCCATCTGCCGGCTGTATTTAATTTTTCTTATCCGTCTGTTCCTGTGCCGTCTTTCTGGCAGAAGTGTTCTGTTTCCGCCTGGCTGCCAGGACTACGGCATCCTCTCCCACATCTTCCTCTTTCCTGTGGTTTTTCTTCCTGCACTTTTCAATCGCCGCTTCCCGGTCATATCCGATCTGCTCCGATATGAGCTTCTCAATCTTCAGGCAGCGCCTGATATGGAGCTCATACTGTATCCGGCCGCAGGCATTCATGTGCTCACCTTCCTCCTCCAGATATTCTGACAGAAGGCCGGCATAGTCTGCCAGCGCATTGCAGATAACAATCAGGTCTCCCTGACAGCTCTGCACACAGTCAAACTTATTTCTCTCCAGATGATAATAGCGTACCGGAACCCCGGCAGCCTCATCCTGAATCACTTCTCCCGTAATTTCCACTGTCTCTCTCACCATTTGTAATCCCCCGGAATGTCATAGTCTGTCCAGTGAATGGATAAAGCCCTTGCAATGTTCTCCTCCATCCTGGCAATCTTACTGCCTTCCTCTCCTTCGCAGGCCAGCATATACAGTATCTCTGAGATGCCGAAATAAATCTCATGGGCTGTACAGGGATCTTCCCCATACTGGGCTTTGAACAGTTCTACAGCTTCCGCTTCATATTTTCTTGCTATCCCCAGTCGGTCCATGACACCTTTCATGCAGTTGACCGGATTCAGAATCTCGACGGAGAGCAGCTTTACCAGGTTCCCGGCTGCCAGCTGGTACTTTCCGTAAAGCATCTTCAGCTGTTCATCAAAATCGCTGATCCGCGTCCCGTTCCTGTGTCCAAGGCGGAGCGGGCTGCCCAGGTTGATGGTTGTGTTCCCGTTCCCGGAGAGGAGCATGGGATAAATATTCGCTCCGCCCGATCCGGTATCAGAAGTCGTGATCCGTACCGCAGGCTTCATTTCCTCCGGCTCTTTTCCGTGCAGACAGAGTTCTTTTTGGTATGCCTCCAGAAGCTTATCTTCTCCGGACAGCTCCCATAAGGCAGATGCCATGTCATGCTCATAAAATCCACCCAGCCAGGTGCAGCCTTTAAATTCCGAATTAAAATACTCCACGGAATGCATGAAGATCTGTTCCATGTTCAGCACTGCATAGTCATGACAGTCTCCGCCCAGCACGGCGCTCACCTTTCCTTCCGAAATGCGCAGGAGTGCTTCTCCCTTCGCCACCTTCAGGCAGTCGTTCAGGATACGGGCATAGACGTTTTTCTCCACTCTGCGGAGTCCGGCTCCTGAAATGCCTGCCCGGTCAAGGATGCTTTTGATTGCGCAGCACCGCACCGGATAATACTGGTTTCTCACTTTCAGAAGAAGCCCCGTATTCAGGATGGTATCTGTGATGATTCCTTCATCCAGGCCTTCCTCTGCATACTTCTCCCGAAGTTCCTCTGCCACCCTGCTGTCATCTGTAATTGGCACCAGGCGCAGATTTTTGGACTTTTTCCGTTCCCAGAAGGAATTCCTTCCGATGCTCTCAAGGCACTCCAGAAATTCATCCTGTTTTGCGAAGACGCCGCAATAGCTGTCTTCAAAAACTTTTGTTCCATTCATGTTTTTTTCCACCTTTCTTTTCCCTCCGTTTTCCGGAGGATTTTTAGTTTTTTATCCAGCCGCTTATGCGGATTAAGCCTTTTGAGGCATTTCTGGTATGTTTATGGTACAAAAAAAGGAATGGTCCCATACGGGGTTCCATTCCTTACTGCGTGTGGCTTTCCACAAATCCCATCTCCTGCAGAGCCGTCTGCCGGAAAATAAAAAAGTGCCAAAAGACTGCCATGCCGCATCGGAAAAATCCTTTGTTCTTCCTGATGCCCGGACAGCTCCTGACACTAAATACAATCATAAACAGCGTATGCAGTCGGCTTCTGCCGCTATATGACAGAGCCGGAACCTGCGGCTTACAGTAAACAGGCAGACACATCTGGTATGTCCTGCCGGTTTCCGTTTCCCATGACAGGTCTCGCATAAAAATCAATTACGAATTTATCTTAGCACAATATCTTGTATCATGTCAACTTTATTATACCATATCTATTATTTTGCCCTGTTTAAAATTTTTTTCAAGTATTTACCGGCCGGGGGATATTTCTGTATAAAACCTTCTCCGGACCTCCGGATAAGGTTTGCTGCTCCTTGAAAACTGAAGAGCATACGCCATCATGTATATGGGTTCCGATGGCCGGCTTTCTGCATGGATTATGCCCGGCCCGGATGAAATCGCACACAGTGCAGCCAGTCAACGCGGCCGGGAAGGGCGCAGGAAACGGTGGTGGAAGGTATGTGTAACCATCAAAAATTTTCTATAATTTTTGCAAGAAGCTAATCACCAATATTTTCAGATATGTTATACTTATAGCCAGATATTGTGTTTTCTCATATCCTGGCTAGGAAAGGAGGCGTATGGTTACAGTAACGAAGGGCGATTTAATAGCGCTGGGATATGGACCATCTTTTGCGGCAGACATCATAAGAGAAACGAAAAAGCTTATGGTATCAAGGGGACATACATACTACCAGTCACGAAAACTGGACAGGGTTCCCAGAGAAGCTGTGGAAGAATTACTGGGAATCACGATTCCCGACAAACAGAATTGATTGTACTTCTTGCACATCTATGTGAGGAGTGAAATCATGGCAAAAGATCCAATTAAAAAAGCAGGCAACGGAACCTATTACTTCCGTGCAAATTTAGGCTACCATCCCGTTACCGGAAAGCAGATCCAGAAATACCGCAGCGGCTTTGCTACCAAAAAGGAAGCAAGGGAAGAATATTCCAAACTGATCCTATCTTCTACCCAAGAACTGGATGAGAAAAAGAAAACCATTTCTTTTCAGAAATTTATTGAGGAGACTTATCTCCCGTGGTACAAAACACAGGTAAAGGAAAGCACCTACCTGAACCGCTATTCCACCATTCAGAAGCATTTTGCATACTTCTACAAAATGGCGACGGATGAGATCGAACCCATTCATGTCCAGAGCTGGCAGTTGGAACTGGCAAAGCAGTTCAGTCCGAACTATATCCATGTGGTGCAGGGGCTGCTCTCCCTTGCCTTTGACCGGGCGATTGTACTGGGGATAGCCAAGAAGAATCCGTCAAGGATGATCGGGAACATCAAGTCCAAAAAGACACAGGTGGATTTCTGGACGCTGGAGGAATTTCAGAAAGTAATCTCCCTGCTCTACAAGGGTGATTATTATGAACATTATCTCTTTATCTCCTTCTGGCTGCTGTTTATGACAGGAATGCGGATTGGTGAAGCTGCGGCACTGCTGTGGTCGGATATTGATTTTGATACAGGACTGTTAAGCATAACCAAGACCATGTACTATAAGTCGATGGATGATTTCAAACCTGTTGAGCCGAAAACGCAGGCGAGCGTCCGCACCATTTACATTGACAAGGATACCATAAGGGAACTGAAGGCATGGCAGGAAGTCCAGAAAAAAGTTCTGAAAAACTGTGACTATGTGTTAAGCTACAACGGCATACCCACCAGCAAGCATACCCTGCCACGGGCATTGGAAAAACTTGCCGAGCTTGCCGGCGTACACCGTATCAAAATCCATGCACTGAGGCATTCCCACGCTTCCCTGCTCATCAGTATGGGCGAAAATCCCCTGTTGATCAAAGAGCGCCTGGGGCACGAAAAAATACAGACGACCTTGGGAACCTATGGTCATCTGTATCCTAACACCAATCTTGAAGTTGCCAATAAGCTGACCGGGGTACTGCAGTATACGCCCGCCACCCAAAGCGTTGCAGACTATACGAGCAACCAGCACACCGCAGCTTATCACAAAGAAGTGAAATAAAAAATGCAATCGTAATGCAATAAAAAGAGGAAAAAAGCCGCAAACCCTTGATTTTACTGGCTTTACGGCTCACCTCCGACTATTCGAACTCCTCGGCGGATAGTTTGAACTGGCTACTTTTCTCTGATTTTCAATGGATTTATTATCCATATTCTTTAAAAATCGCTCTCGTTTTTGTTCCAGTCAAAATTCTTAGAGCCAAAATAGAGCCAAAATTTTAATCACCAATAACAGGATATATCCAATATTCCTCATCAATTTTTCTTGATTTGTCAAGCATTACCCCAATATCTACTTCTTCTTTTGCTTCATATTGATTGTATTTAATATGCTCAACTTCTATACTCTCAATTATACAATATGTAAATCTATCACAATGCTTTTTTATAATAATATCTCCAATGCTAATTTTGATTCCATTCATTTTGAAGCAAAGCAACTTTGTCAATTTATCAGGATAATAAATTTTATTAATTTTATAGCATTTATTTATTACATAAGGCAAAATCCTTTCAAATCCGATTTTATCCATTTCTTGTCCAAAAATTTTAACTTTTTTAATCATTTGTAATTGCAAATCAAATGACAAAATATCAGTAATAGAGCCATGTGCAATTTGATTTCTTCTATCAGCCAATTCATTTAGAAAAGAAAATATATTGTCCAATTTTAAGCCTTCATAATTACATTCTCCATTCTGCTGTATATATAGTTCTTTTAATTCTTCGTTTCGTTTTACACCATTAATCACATCTGCCAAACCAATGTTTTTCAATACTTCCCCGATTATCTGAACCCTGAAATTTGCTGTATGCTGGCAAAACGCTTCATAATTAATTGCACACCTATTATATTGAATACAATCACTAAGGTTTCTAATAACCTGCTCCTTAGATAGAAAATCACAATATTTAGATTGTTCTATTTTCCCCATTAGAGCAACAGATAAATTTATATGATTATCTATTATTATGGCAGGAAGTTTTGAATATTCTTTACATTCATCCACTAAAATCATCAAATAATCTTTAATAAAGTTTTCCACAAATTGTTCAAAACAACCATATAAGCTTACTATAACTACTGCATAATCATATTTTCTTTTATTAAACCCATTACTAATGTTTTGTAAGTCACTTATTTTATCTCTATAAACATCTTCCGATTTTGAAACATCTAATTTCAAAATTTGATTATAACAATCTATACTTTGCATACAATTTTCGATTTGTTCTATTTCATCCTTAAACGTAACATAAGATGGTAACATATTATTCACCTACTGCTTTATCTATAGCATTCTTAATTGCATCTCGACGCTTAATTATATCACTTTTATTAAATCTGCTAATAAACAATGTTGGACATTCCGCAAATACTTTTTTAATTTCAGCATATATTTCACTCTTATTTTCAAATATCTTGTCTTTTTGGTCTATATATTGACAAAAAGCTAACATAAGTGGATCATATAAAACTTTTGTTGGCTTTGTTACCTGCTTTAATTCCTTATCACCGCGAGAAACTTTCCATAACCTAAAAGCAGATTCTCCCATAACATTATAAATAATATCTATGGTTTCATTAAAACTCCTTTTTAAATTATCCAGTGTTTCCTCTGAAAAATCATTTCCCAATATTAAATATTCCGATAAAAACTTTTTAATATACCTACTCACCCACTTTTCAATCTGCCTAAAAGCGAAAAATCTCAGTACCAGTTCAACATCTTCCATTTTATCATATAATACATTTCCTGTTATTCCTTCTTTTCTGTCAACATTTGTAGGTATACTAAATAACTTCCGAAACTTTGCATTTTTAGATAATTCTAAACACACTTGATTCAACTTACCATCATACAAAGCATTTCTTGTCTCCTGATCTGATAGTTCGACACCTCCACTATTCAATCTTTCAAAAACTAACTGTTTCATATTCAATGCTTCCAATTCATTTTTAGCAGTTTCCTGCAACAAAATAATAGAAGATAAATATCTTCTGTCAATACCAAGTCTTATAACTTCTGGAAGTTCACTATACTTATAGCCATTCAATTCAGACCACTCTTCTAATCCATCTAATGCAAATTTATCATTGTAAAATTCATATATCGCAGTTATCCTCTGCAATCCATCCATAACCTCATATTTAGAATATGTTGTTTCGTACAAAAACACAGGGGGAATTGGAACATTGATAATAAATGATTCTATCAATTTTGATTTTCTTTGGGGCTCCCACCGATGCCTTCTCTGA
>CANOBT010000230.1 GCA_947564305.1 uncultured Lachnospiraceae bacterium
TGCTGACATTTCCCATCAACGCATGTTTCATAAGATTTTTTCTTGCCTCGCCCATAGCGACACAGGAATCAAAGCTTAATACATCCGAATGGATTTGTTCTGCCTGTGGATATACGTTCCTCATCTGTCCGCAGATATGCATAATCGTACCCAACTTATCACCCTGAAGACTATCAAAAATCTGGTTATTATATTTTACCGTATAATCCTCGAAAAGTTTCGGTCCAAGAATCTCACCTGTCCCGCTTGGATCAGATACCGCAATAACATCCGCGCCGGCTTCGATTTGCGCCCTTGCAAACTTAATAATCTCGTTAGTCACAACCTGCATATACCAATGTGCGTCCTCCCTTTTTTTGCGGATCTCTCTATAAAACACTGTAGGTTCCACCACAGAGCATGCGGTGCTTATCGGTCCTGTAATGTTTCCAATAATGGGCGCGTCCAGATTCTTCGACTTTAGAATTCGGATTGCGTCCAGTACAACCCTGACTCTTCCTTTATTCATACATATAGGTGAGATACTCTTCCATTCGGACACCGAATTGATCGCATATCCGCTCACATGCGGTTCATTGACTTTGTTTCCCATTGTTACCTGAGCCCCCATTGCCTCTGCCTCAACTGTCATGCAAAACGGGACCCCGACATTCTCAAAACAGCCATTTTCATAATTTGCAATTGCTAAATCTGCCATCATCTCAGCTTTCTGATGAGCTTCGGGCCAACTGATTCCTTTCCTGTCCATCAGATCGGTTGTAATCATATTCATCATTCCACCAGGACAAATACATGGCGGCCTATCCGTTGTTTCCTGATGCATAGCCCTTCTCAACCTCTCTTTTGCATTCATAATTACCATAAATTACTTCCCATGCCTCCGTCTGTTATTGAATATAAAATTGCTATATCCCGATATCTTACGGGATACAGCAACTTTTCTCATTTCTCATTATTGTTTAATATTTACACTGTGACGGCAAATACCTGTTTAAAATTCTCTTTTGTTCTGATGTTCTCTGGGGCAGCACATAATTATCTATTCTTCTTGCAATCTCATTCAGCGCATTATGTTTCAGCTCATCCTTACCCGGACACTCATGCGGCGCAATTCCTCCTTTATAAAACCCTTTCGCCATAAAGAAATCTTCTCTAAATCTTTGCGAAGATTTCGTATAAAGAAAAGTATCCGTAGTCTTCGCCTTATACATATCCTCAATAATGCCGTCATCCAGACTCAAACTAATTCCCTTCAGATAACGATTGGAAACTCTGACCAATTCCTCGTCATAAATCGCCTTTTCAAAGCTGCCGCATGAAAATCCCGACATCAGACCGGGATATGCATATACAACGTCTAACTGCGTTAGTTCAAAGGGCATTAAAGTAGTCAGCGCAGATTCTACACCGCTTTGATAATCAGGTCTTATCGCATCCGTCAACGCAGCGCAGATGGAGCTGCACAATTTGTAGGAAAGGCATAATTCATAGAATGCTACAGAAACAAATATTTCCTCGACCGAACCATATGTCGGCTGCATCGTACGCAAATCCGACTGTGTACTGCATACAGAATAATAAACTTCCGTCCCGGGCCTTAATAACTGAATATACACAGTACCCGCCAGCGCAATCGCCATATCATGGACATTCAGTCCGAATATCGTAACAGGTCCCGTCAAATATCCGATGGAACATGGACAAATCGTAACACTTTGTCCGTTCACTACCGCCGCTTTTATATTCAAAATACATTCGTCGTCATATGCCAACGGCGACATAGGACATACACATTGGTTCATATAATTATCGTCTTCCTCTGTACTCCTGAACTCTTTTATCAGCTCAATCGCCTTACACGCGCTTGCGTATACTTCTTTATCTTTCGTATTATAGCTGCTTGCCCTAAAACCATTTGTAAAATACTTGTCACTGTACTTCAGCATCATTGCAATCTGAGCCAGATACTTATCTTCAGCATCATTATCACATGGATCGACAACCGCAATGCCACAGCCTCCATATAGGTCGGATGTTTCGCCTAATTTATACATTTTCACCACATCAGCAACCGTAGCATTCCTGCAGATATTTGTATTTTCATCCAGAATATACGGTACCCCATAAAACAACTGGCTTGTTACGCTTCTCTCCGTTATTTCCCCAATCTCAAAAGACGAGAAACAAGCTAACGCTTCTTCAATCTGGTGATCTGTGAAATATACATACTGACCGTCTACTTTCATTCCATGTGCACGAAATAATTCCAGCGCTTCTTCATTTTCAAAACGAATTCCCACTTTTTGCAGCACTTCCGAAACTTTATCATGTAATTCAGATATTAGCCTGTCATTTAAAAACCTTCTAATTTGCATCTTTGCCTCCATAGGGCTAATGGATATGCTGTTTTACTTTTTCTTTTCCATATCCTGTCAGCTCATATTTACAGATTAACTGTTTATCCGCACTTTCATAACAATCTTTTACATCTACAAGACCAACTCCGCGCATAGACATCATATGCTCGTCGATTGCCGAAGGCGTGCACTGCTTTTCATTTGGATACTGTCCTTTTACAGCTTCATATAATTCAGCCGGCTCCAATGCAGTTCCTCTTTCTTCAAGAACTTTTAATAAAGTAAATCTTAATGGTAATGTTTTCACAGTACACCTCCTAATTATCCCTTACGTTCAAAATTTCGCTTGGTTTACCGGCAACAAAAACTGCCCCTATAAATATCATAACTGCTCCAACGACAATGTTCCAGGTGATACTTACAGAACCATAAAAGATCCAGCCAAAAATTACTCCCCACAGGGAATATGTAATCATCAACGCCATCGCTCTGGATGCTCCCGTCATATTAATAGCATTATAATACCAGAAATAAGAAATACCATTAACAAACGCCGCAGCAACCAGGATTAACGTCCATGGAGATGTAAACGCAGCCGCAAAAAGCTTATATCCGGCCGCTCCAAATCCGGCCACAAATGGAAGTACGCAGATAAAATATGCTATAAATGATACAAACCATCTAATACCGATTGCAAGATCGGGATCCACCAAATCCATTCCATAAGCACATACTACTCCTTCCATTCCCCATCCAATCGTCGCTAAAATGCAAGCAATAATGCCTACAATGAAATTGGGATATACCTCGCCGCTAGGCGCTACATAAGTGACTACAATCGCACCGACCACGCATAGAAGAATACCGATCCATCCATTTTTTGAAATCTTTTCTTTCAGAAAAATTCTGCATAAAACAGCGCCAATGGCAGGGTAAATCGCTGTAATTGCCATCGTGTAAAACGGTCCTGCCAGGTACAATCCACAATAATACCCACTCATCGCAATAGGACCGCCAAATATTGCTCCCAAACAAATTATCAAACCTGGTTTTGTTTTTAAGATTCTAAAATATTCTTTTCCTTTTCCTTTTTTACAATTAATACAAAAGGTCACCAAACCCGCAAAAAGATCCCCCAAACATGCCCCGACTAACGGTACAATATAGAGACTCACATCTGCATAGCTGGCAAATGGTTCATAGCCAAACGCGATGGCCATAACTACCCCGCCTAATCCCCAAAGCATTCCTGCTATAGCGCCTATCGTAATACCCTTCTTCGTGTATCTAAGTTTTTTATCAAATAGAAGTTGTGTAATCATCTCTTTTCCTTCCTAAAAAAATCACATTCCTAAAACGACATCCGTTTCTTTCATTCCTACAAATTTTTTTGCCAGCTTTACTGCTTCCACCGCATTCGCCGTATAGCCGTCCGCACCGATCTCATCCGCATATTTCTTCGAGATAGGACTGCCGCCTATCATAATCTTAAAACGGTCACGGACACCCTTCTCCACAAGTTTATCGATTACTGTCTTCATACCGCCCATTGTTGTCGTCATCAATGTAGACATGCAAATAATAGAAGCCCCTGTCTCCATCGCCTTATCAACGAAATGATCCAACGGCACGTCCCGCCCCAAATCGATCACCTCAAAACCTGCTGTTTCCAACATGATCTTAACCAGATTTTTTCCGATGTCATGCGTATCGCCTTCTACTACACCGATCACTACCTTATAACCTTTCTCGTTTATACTTGTAATAGGCAGATAAGGACGCAGAACATCCAATCCTGCATACATTGCGTCCGAACAAAGCAATATATCTGTCACAAAATATTCCTCCGCATCAAAAAGAGCGCTGGCCTTGTTCATACCGTCTAACAGACCTTCATAAATACCGTCAAAAGCAGAAAAACCTTCTTCTATATATGTGCGCGCAACTTCGGCAATCTCCTCTTCCTCCATCTCCACAACACATTCCGATAATCTGGAAATCAGCTCTGCCTTCCGCTTTTCATCCTTCCCGGACACAGGCAACGCAGGCTCTTCCGCTTTATTCCGGACAGAACAACCATTGATTTTTTCCGCGTACTTTTCCATCAGCGCATCAAGCCCTGGAAAATGTGAAGCAACAGATTCATGATTTCCCGTATCAATATTTTGACTAACCGAGTCTGCCTCCTTCACTGCATCCCCCGTGAGAAATTCAACAAACTTATCTGCACATTCTGAACAAAACTGCATTTCGCTCAATTTACTATATTTATTCGGCTGACTTTGCGAAGGCATATTTCCGTCCTCTTTCAAAATCACCGGAACAATACTAATCGGATCCCTTTGTATAATTTTTCCACATTTATCACATACAAATACTACTTTTTTCATAATCCACTCTCTTTCTAATTCATCCAATTCCCTGGAGTCAACGGATATTTGCCGTATTTCCTCGCTGCTGTCATAAATGCATCAATGTTCTCTAACGGAACATCGCCGTTTAAATCACACCCTGTACACAATACATAACCATGAGCGCTGTCATACGCATCCTGAATACATTGCCGGCATGCCTCGTCAACGTCCTTTGTACTGCCAAGAATCATTATGTCTACAGGATCAATATTGCCTGCTAACGGTATCTGTGGACCTACTATACTTTTGGCAAAACTTATCCTCACCCGATTATCAATACTAATCATGTCAGGTCTTGTCTCAACCATCTCCGTAAGAATAGTCTTAGCGTCTCCGCAAATGTGATAGCAGACTATACCGCCTTTTGCATGAATATTATTCATCAGCTCAATTGTATATGGTTTTACGAATTCTTTATATGCGCTGACACTGATCATACTCCCCGTTGCAACCGGTTCGCAGACTAAAATCATAGCGCCGGCTTTCATAAATTCATTATGAACTTCAAGTAAAGTATCCGTGCATAAACGCATCAATCTATGCACGGCCTTGGGATCTCTAACTGTTGCCTTCAAAAGCTTGTCTATCGGATATATACTGGAAACGGATGTAAATGGTCCTGCAATCAGAGCAGCCGTCGGTACTTCCTTACCCAACTCATTAATGAGGATCTTAGCACAATCCACATGTTTTTGGAACTTAGGGTCATTTTTTAACCTGCATCTATCAAAATCCAGCTGTCCGATATCTTTCAATTCCTGTAATACATGACGCTCCACTGCCGGCACAGCATCTTCCGGATCTCCCATCACACTTCCCAAAGCACTTCCAATCGAATGAAGCCCATAATCTGCAATCAGCAGATCATTTCCAAATCGTTTATATGCTTCTATCTGGCAATAGGCCTCTGTTATAGCCGTGGACCTTTTCTGCTTATGCGTCATACCTGTCACTTTTCCGGACATAGAACAGATCAATGGCATCGCCAAAATACGATCCATATCTCTCCCTGCCCAAAAATTCCCCAGACGTTCCGCAGGCGTCATATGATCATCTTTATGCATCTTTCTCCTCCAGCGTAACCCCATCCTGAAAATCCGATCAACTTTATTTATCAACAGTAGGAAGAATAGCTTCTACATCCTGATGTGGACGCGGGATTACATGTACTGACACAAGCTCCCCTACTCTCTGCGCGGCAGCGGCGCCTGCATCTGTAGCGGCCTTAACTGCGCCGACATCTCCCCGCACCATAACGGTTACCAACCCACCGCCTACAAACTCTTTACCGACTAAGTAAACATTCGCCGCCTTTACCATAGCATCCGCAGCTTCTATAGCGCCCACAAGTCCCTTTGTTTCAATCATTCCTAATGCATCCTGTTTTGCCATTTGTATTTCCTCCTAATTTCATAATTCTTGTTTTTATTCGTTCAATTTTTTTCGAGAGTCACCTAACTCTGCTCCCATGTAAAACTCATTCAATCTTTCTAACAACTCTTTTTTTGTTAAACTTTCCGCTGCTTTTTCGTTCATTCCCAATTCCGGATATTCATGACAGATTAACCCTTTAATCTCGCTTAACCTGACGCGCTTCAGACGTGAAAACGCCCTGTCAATTCCATTGGATCTGATCATCTCTTCTACAAATATCCGGTTAACCTCAGTCTTTTCCGGCTCATCGTTCTGTTCTTCACTTGGCCTTTGCTGCGAAATCATGCCAGAAGTCCTTCCATTCGAAGCTGCAGCGCCAACCATCAGACCTTCAAGACTCTCGTGCGGACGCGGAATAACATGCTTGGACAGAAGTGTTCCTCCCATCTTTTCGATGGCGGCAGCCGCTGCATCTATGGATGCCTTACACGCAGCCACATCTCCCGTAATCGTAATTGCAACAATACCGCTTTTTACATATGTCCTTTCTACCAAACATACATCTGCAGCCTTAAGCATCGCATCAGCGCCTTCAAGCGCAGCAACCAACCCTTTCGTCTCAATGAATCCTAAAGCCTGCATATTCCTCCTCCTTAATTCTGATTCGTACCTTCATCACGGAGTTTTTCTATATAGGAGTCGAACATTTTTTCCAACAGTTCCGGTCTCTGCAATAAGCCGGTCTTATGTAAATAAGATAATACCTTGAAGATCTGTGCCACGCTTACCTCATCTTCTGATGACTCGGTAACCCTCTCCTTCTCAGTCTCTGGAACGTCTGAATCAGGCAATCTTGTCTCAGGAAAAGACTCCCTGCTTTCTAATCGCTCTTCTCCCTCCTGAATTATCATATCATTCTTACTGATTTCATCCCGCGCCGCAGGTGTGATCAAGGTATTCCCGTCCACATGAACAACCGTTTTCCCTTCTGCTTTCATTATATTCACAGCTGCTACATCAATCAGCTTCTTCATCCTTTTTTCACCCCGCTTCTATTCTTCAAAACAGCAATCCTCGTCAATAATACCGACAATTGCCGCGTCAACCGGAATATTATCATCTCCTAACATTTTACGCGCAGAACCTCCTGTAGTTACCAGTACCCTGTCGCCGACTCCGGCGCCGACCACGTCTGCCGCCACCATCCGTTTTCCTGATTCTTTTCCTCCGACAACTTCCACAAGCATCAGTTTATA
>CANOBT010000231.1 GCA_947564305.1 uncultured Lachnospiraceae bacterium
ACCAATATTAGCATGTGGTTTTGTTCTTTCAAATTTAGCTTTAGCCATTTTGAATATCCTCCTTAATAATAGCACCTGTTTTTCAGGCATTTTTAAATTGTTTCGATTTTTTTACTCGGCTATCCTTGATTATATTTCAAAGTCATAGGTTTTTCAAGCCTTTTCTTATATTTAATCGTTTTTATTCGATAATACTTTTTCCATAACAGACTTTGGAACCGGTTCATAGCTCTCGAAGAACATAGAATAGTTACCACGTCCCTGTGTTCTGGAACGCAAATCTGTGGAATATCCGAACATCTCAGACAATGGAACAAATGCACGCACAATCTTTCCACCGCCCAGATCATCCATACCTTCAATACGTCCACGACGGGAATTGATATCACCAATAATATCTCCCATATACTCTTCCGGCATCGTAACTTCCACTTTCATGATTGGCTCTAAAAGGATTGGTGAGCCTTTCTTCATCGCATCCTTAAATGCGAGAGAACCTGCGATGTGGAATGCCATCTCACTGGAATCGACTTCATGGTAAGAACCATCATATACGTTCGCATGGATACCAACTACCGGGAATCCTCCAAGGATACCGGACTTCATAGCCTCCTCGATACCTTCTCCTACTGCCGGGATATATTCCTTCGGAATCGCTCCTCCGACTACAGAAGACTCGAACTTATATGTCTCTTCACCATTGACATCCATAGGTTCAAATTTAACCTTACAATGTCCATACTGTCCACGTCCGCCGGACTGCTTCGCATACTTGCTGTCTACTTCTACCGGCTTTGTGATAGATTCCTTGTAAGCAACCTGCGGTGCACCTACATTCGCCTCTACCTTAAATTCACGCAGAAGCCTGTCTACGATAATCTCCAGATGGAGTTCTCCCATACCGGCGATAATGGTCTGCCCTGTCTCTGGGTTGGTGTGTGCACGGAATGTTGGGTCCTCTTCTGCAAGTTTTGCAAGAGATTCTCCAAGCTTTCCCTGAGAAGCCTTTGTCTTCGGCTCGATCGCGAGCTCAATAACCGGCTCTGGGAATTCCATAGACTCCAAAATAACCGGATGCTGGTCATCACAGATTGTATCACCTGTGGTGGTAAGCTTGAATCCGATTGCTGCCGCAATATCTCCGGAGTACACCTTATCCAATTCCTGTCTCTTGTTGGCATGCATCTGCAGGATACGGCCAACACGTTCTTTTTTGCCTTTTGTTGCATTCAGTACATAAGAACCGGAGTTCATAGTTCCTGAATATACCCGGAAGTAAGCAAGTTTACCTACAAACGGGTCTGTCATGATCTTAAATGCCAGTGCGGAAAATGGTTCGTCATCAGATGAATGTCTTACAACCTCATTACCATCTGCGTCCACGCCCTGAATTGGCGGGATATCCGTCGGTGCCGGCATGAATTCAAGGATTGCATCCAAAAGCTTCTGAACACCTTTGTTTCTATATGCAGTACCACAGCATACCGGTACTGCGGTGCATTCGCATGTTGCTTTACGAAGCACTCTCTTCAAATCTTCGACTGACGGCTCATTTCCCTCTAAATATTCCATCATGAGGTCGTCGTCCAAATCGCAAATTTTTTCTACTAACTCAGAACGATACAATTCTGCTTCGTCCTGCATCTCTTCCGGAATCTCAACAACAGAGATATCTTCGCCTTTTTCATCATTATAGATGTAAGCCTGCATCTCCATCAAGTCAATGATTCCTTTGAAGTCGTCTTCCTTGCCGATTGGCAGCTGAAGACAGATTGCGTTCTTGCCAAGTCTGGTTCTGATCTGATCCACTGCATTATAGAAATCTGCTCCCAGAATATCCATCTTGTTAATGAACGCCATTCTTGGTACATTGTACGTGTCAGCCTGACGCCATACATTTTCCGACTGCGGTTCTACACCGCCCTTTGCACAAAACACACCGACAGCGCCGTCCAAAACACGAAGTGAACGCTCTACCTCTACGGTAAAGTCCACGTGTCCCGGAGTATCAATGATGTTGATACGATGTTCCAAAGCGCCTTGTTTTGGTTTTGTCTTTTCCTCTAAGGTCCAGTGGCAGGTCGTAGCAGCCGAAGTAATCGTGATACCCCTCTCCTGTTCCTGTTCCATCCAGTCCATGGTAGCAGTACCTTCGTGAGTATCACCAATCTTATAGTTTACACCGGTATAGTAAAGGATGCGCTCTGTCAGTGTTGTCTTACCCGCATCAATATGAGCCATGATACCGATGTTCCTGGTTCTCTCTAATGGGTATTCTCTTCCAGCCAAAATCTTTTCCTCCTAAACTACTGCAACATTAAAATCTATAATGTGCAAATGCTTTGTTCGCCTCTGCCATCTTGTGCATATCTTCTTTTCTTTTTACAGATGCCCCTGTATTATTGGATGCATCTAATATCTCATTCGCAAGTCTTTCCTCCATTGTCTTCTCGCCTCTTTTACGTGAAAACATGGTCAGCCAGCGAAGAGCCAGAGCCTGTCTTCTGTCAGCTCTCACTTCAATCGGCACCTGATAAGTGGCACCGCCGATACGTCTTGCCTTTACTTCCAGTACCGGCATGATGTTATTCATTGCTTCTTCAAATACATCAATAGCCGGTTTGTCTGCTTTTGCCTCTACTCTTTCAAAGGCTCCGTATACGATCTTCTGTGCTACGCCTTTCTTACCATCCAACATGATGTTGTTGATAAGCTTGGTAACAACTTTATTGTTGTATATTGGGTCCGCTAATACATCTCTCTTTTGAGTATGTCCTTTACGTGGCACGGTCCTTCCCTCCTTAATCATGGTTTTCCGGGATAACCGGAGATTAAATCATCGGTACTCACATGTGTCTCTCTATGGAAATCGCGTTGCATGTGCTCGTGGCGCGGAGGACCTATCTATGCCCGGCTTTTTACTCTCGTCAGGCACCCTGTTTAATCCGCAACCTACGATTAATCATAGTTCTGTTTGTGATACGATTTAACTGTGTAGTTACATATTACTTTTTAGCGTCTTTTGGTCTCTTAGCGCCATACTTGGAACGTGCCTGTCTTCTCTTGGCAACTCCTGCTGTATCAAGCGTACCTCTGATGATGTGGTATCTTGTACCTGGCAGGTCCTTTACTCTTCCTCCACGGATCATAACTACACTATGCTCCTGCAGGTTGTGTCCTTCTCCTGGAATATAGCTTGTTACCTCAATTCCATTAGACAGACGTACTCTGGCAATCTTTCTCAGAGCGGAATTCGGCTTCTTCGGCGTAGCTGTCTTCACTGCTGTGCACACACCTCTCTTCTGTGGTGCGGATGCATCCGTCGCACGCTTCTTTAAGGAATTGTATCCTTTCTGAAGTGCCGGTGCTGTAGATTTCTTCTCAGAAGTCTGACGTCCTTTTCTAACTAACTGGTTAAATGTTGGCATTCTTTTTTCACCTCCTACGATTCTTTCGTTTCCTCCGTATATGACCCCATATCATATGTCAAACGGAGTGGGTTGCGGATAATCGTAATTATCCAAATATCAGCGCACAAAAATATAATGCATTTCCATGCACGCTAGATTAGTTTATTACGTTTTTTTGAGAAAGTCAAGGGATTTTTTTCAAGTTTACTGCTAAAAATTTACAATACTTTCTTTCATTTTTCTACAAGATATGCTATACTATGTCACGTAGCGGTCAGAGCACCGTTTGAATCGGGGTATTAGCGCAGTTGGGAGCGCGCAACATTCGCATTGTTGAGGCCACGGGTTCGAATCCCGTATACTCCATTTATAGAAATCTTGTCGTAATCAGTCTTTCTACATATAATAGCATTGCAGAAACATAGTCCGGTCTTAACAATCTCAGGCTATGTTTTTTGTATGTAAGAATCTAAAACATCTTATCTTGTCCCACATATGCCGGGAAACACTTTTATTCTTAACCGCATCCCCCCTTTCTTCCTTTTTCTATGTTATGATTAAGAAAACGTATCATATAAAAAATGCAGGCAATCACTTGTGCTGCAAGTAATCACAACGAAAAGGAGGGCTGCCCATGAAAAATATCAGCCGAAAAAACTGGATTTTAATCTGGATACTGGGAATGACAGGCCAAATCTGCTGGAATATCGAAAATTCCTGGTTTAATAACTTTGTATACGATAAGATTGCACCGGAGCCAGCGATTGTATCCTGGATGGTCGGAGTCAGCGCCGCCATATCCACCTTCTGCACATTCCTGGTCGGAACCTGGGGCGACAGACTTGGAAAGCGAAAGCCTTTCATTTGCATCGGTTATATTTTCTGGGGGCTTTTTACATTCCTGTTTGGAGCAACCGAAATGATTCCTAAAAATCCGCTTTTTATCGCTGCGGCCTGTGTCGTACTGGCAGATGCAGTCATGAGTTTCTTTGGTTCTCTCGGAAATGACGGCGGCTTTTCTCCATGGACAACAGATATTTCCAATGAGAAAAATCGTGGAACATTGGGCGGCGCACTGGCTGTGATGCCCGTATTTGCCACCATCTTCGGTGCTGTCGTTTCTGGTATTTTAATTGAAAAATTAGACTTCTTCGCATTTTTCGGTCTAATGGGTGCAATTGTAGCATCTATGGGAATATTAGCCCTTCTGACCTTGCAGGACTCCCCAACACTGACACCTAAACGCGATGAAAAAGGATTTTGGCACCAGTTTCTATCCGTCTTCAATTGGAATACAATCAAAGGAAATCAAGAGTTATTCTGGGTATTTGGAGTCATCGCTGTTTATTTTATCGGTTTTAACGTTTATTTCCCTTATATCACAATTTATTTTGTAAACTATCTGGGATATGATTACGGCATGACCGGCATTATCCAGGGAGTCGGACTTCTGGCAGCATCCGTTTTGACAATCCCGGCTGCCAGATTCATAGACCGCGGAAAAATGGCAAACGTTATCTTTGCTGCATTGCTCTGCAATACGGCAGGCTTGATACTTGTAAGCCTTTCCCAACATCTTGTCATTCTTCTTATCGGGGTGTTCGGCGCTGGTATCGGTTATATCCTGGTGCTGCAATCATTGACTGCATGGATGAAAAATCTGTACCCAGAGGAACAACGCGGACAGTTCGAGGGGATTAAACAAATCTTCTTTGTCTGTATTCCTATGATTATAGGGCCTGCTATCGCAACGCAGGTTATCAATCATCTGGGAATTGAAAAAGAGGTAAACGGCACGCTGGGAATGGTTCCGGCGCCAAGTCTGTTTCTGATTTCTGCTATACTGACTTCGTTGACGCTATTTCCACTGATCGCCGCTGAAAAGCAAAACAGAAAAAGGAGAAAACATACATGGAACGAGAGTTGACAAAAAAAGGACCCGTATTAGATAAAAAAGGCAGACCGATTCCCGGCTTTTCCAGAAAAAGCACCTTGGTTTATGACAGAAGCGCCATCAAAGCGCCGCCATGGCGGATTAAGGAGTGGGATTTCTATCAGATTTCCAACAATCATCTCTGCCTGCAGCTCACCATAGGTCATGCAGCCTATGCAGGGCAGGCAAGTCTGATGCTGTTTGATTTTCAACGCGGAAAGAAATACCTGCAGCTCTGCCGCACATTCCCTCTGCCCTTTGGCTCTCTACATATGCCGGAAAATGCAGAACTGGACCATACATTAATCTATCCGCCGCATTTTGACAGGAAACATGCAGGCAAGCAGACTCTTATCTCTTCAGGGAAGGATGGGATTTATATGTGTTTTGATGTCCATTCCGGTGTACGCACTTTGACCTGTCGATGGAGAGACTTAGAAGCCATCATTTGTCTCGAACGCATGAACCCGGATTCTCTGGTCGTGAACCTGCCTTTTGATGAATACAAGCATGCTTTTTATTACAATCATAAAATCAACTGCATGACCGCCGAAGGAGTGGTACGCAAGGGCAGCCGGGAATGGAAATTTGACAAGCACGATTCTTTCGGCATCCTGGATTGGGGCCGGGGCGTCTGGCCATTCCACAATGAATGGTACTGGAGCAACGGCAGCGGATGGCTTGACGGAGAAATGTTTGGATTTAATCTGGGCTGTGGATTTGGAAATACAGATATCGCCAGTGAAAACATGCTGTTTTACAAGGGAAAATCCCATAAACTTGGGAAAGTAGATTTTAAACTTGGGGAAACTCCTATGGACCCCTGGCATTTGACAGACCGAGAGGGAAGGCTAAATCTTACCCTGACCCCTGTCTATGACCGCGAGACAAAGGTAAAACTACTTTGGGTAGACAACCATTGCCACCAAATGTTCGGAAACTTCACCGGGACCGCTATACTAGATGACGGAACTTTACTGCATATCGATCATATCATTTCATTTGCCGAACATGCCGTGAATAACTGGTGAGAATCATCGCTGTTTATGAATCCACACAGTAATTTCCCCTGAAAAATGACCGCCGCAAGTTTAAATTGCGGCGGCCCATCAAAATTCAATCCCTTTTCCACTGCAGTCATTAATATAAGAAACCACCTCTTCCAGTTTCCCGACCGCTGCCTGCATCTCCTCCCAGTCATCTCCCCGAAATTCTTTAGAAACCAAAATACTTTTTACATTCTTTAACTGTTGAATCATCTCTGCATTTTTTGCCATTACTCTTCACCTCACCATTTTATGCACAGTTTTATTGCATCCCAACAGAATCACTGTAAAATATTATACTTGTTCACGAAATTTTATAGCGCCGCTCTTCGCATCCATACTTTCCACAATCGCGAGTGATTCCAACTGGAATCCCAAGTTACGAATACTACGCCCTCCTGACTGGAATCCCTTCTCAATCGCAATCCCAATGCCTGCCACCGTCGCACCTGCCATCTGTGTAATCTGAATCATTCCCTGAAGCGCACATCCGTTTGCCAGGAAATCGTCTATAATCAGCACTTGATCCTGCTCATTCAAAAATTTCTTTGACACGATTACATTATTTTTGCACTTATGTGTAAATGATTCTACCTCAGCCACATACATGTCTCCGTCCAAATTGATACTCTGTGTCTTCTTTGCAAAGATAACAGGAACCTGGAAATGTCTTGCAGCTATACATGCGATTCCTATCCCCGAAGCTTCTATAGTCAGAATCTTATTGATCGGTTTATCTGCAAAGCGGCGCTTAAATTCCGCTCCCATCTCATCAAACAGTTCAATATCCATCTGATGATTCAAAAAGCTGTCCACTTTTAATACATTCCCCTCTTTTACAACACCGTCTTTCAAAATCCGCTCTTCTAGAAAATTCATCTTTCGTCCCCTTTCTATTGTAACCAATCTGCTCTGCAGATTGATTGCCTACTTGCCCGCCATCTGCGAAGCAGATTTTTAATGCGGGCAATTC
>CANOBT010000232.1 GCA_947564305.1 uncultured Lachnospiraceae bacterium
TGGTTTCGTGTTTTGTCCATGCTTCCATATTGCTTGAGTTTTGCCCAGCGGTCAAAAATACGGTCAATGTTGCGTCTGGTATCACTGCTGATTCCAAGGCAGTAGCAGAGAGCGTTATGATAAACGTCTACTTGCCTTACTCTTTTGAGGCTTTTATAATAAAAGATTTTATATTCTTCACAGACAAAAAGCATATTTTCTTTATTATGTTCACTCATATTCTGTCTCCTGTTCTTTCATATGATAATGGATATATCGATTGTTCCTACAGTGGCTTTTATGAACCGTATCTTTTTTTCCAGTCATGAAGGTATGCAGAATATCCATCCGGATCGATTTCCTGTAATCTCTCTGGACGGAACCGGTATTCCGGGTACTGGCAGTATCCACTCCGGGCATATGTACCGGTGGGAACTGCCAGCCCATGCCGTATGATCCACGCCAGGATTTCTTCGCCGTTATTGTTGGTGTCGATAAAGGCGCAGTTTTGAGGCCGGACGGAATCCAGATTGACGGTCAGGACATTCCAGGGTTCCGGTTCCCCGTTCTCCCAGGAAGTCATAGTGACGGCAAGGTTCCCTTCCATATAAGAAGTGATTTTCAGCTCAATCTTATAGGTGGTTCCATATTTCTCCAAATTAAATGTTTTCATATTGTTTCCTTTCTGTGTGTCTGTATTATGCTGCTGTTTTTGGCATGTCCTGCGCCGGAAGAAGGATCACTCCTTTCTCCACCTCCGCAGGCGCCCATGTATCGTCTTTCCACATACAGCCGCTTGCAACATTGTAAAACTTAGGCGCTTTGGGTGGATTCCCAAAACATTCATCATCCAGGTACAGACAGATATGCCTGTCATAAAAGGGGATCAGTGCCTGATGGATCTGCTCTTTCAATGCCAGGGCAAGCTGGTCGATCTCTGCAATATCCTGGCGTTTAAAAGCGGCTGAAGATATCTGTTTCAGGATGCCGGACTGGTCAACAGTTGACTGGATCAGTGGCTGTGCTTCATCCATAAAATCAGCACGGATACGGATATTTTCAAATGCGATCTGTTTTACATAGGCTGTAGCGGTGGAGCTGATATTATGCCGCAGTTCATCAAAAGGTTTTTTATATTTGGTTTTTAATGTTTCCAGAGATGCCACGGCAAGGTTCCTTTTCAAAAGGTCAAGGTATTCTTCCAGTGCTTTTCGCAATTCAGTGCTTTCCATATAATTCCTCCAATCGTTTAATATTCAGTCTGCTCTAAAAATCATCCTCCCAGGGCGGCAGGGTTTCTTCTGCCAGAGATGGGGACCTGCCTGCTGTCTCCGTGGGGGCGGGGTGTTCTGTTTTTTGATCTTCGGCTTTTTTCCCTGCTGTATTTTGTTGTCTGCGGGCGGTAAGCGTCAGGGTGTCTTCCCCCACATCGTCCACACGCTGCTTCTTTGCCTGTTTTTTACGGCACTTTTCCACAGCGGCAGCATAATCATAGCCAATGGCTGCCTGGAATTTCTCCGCGATCTCCCTTAACTTTCCGGCCTGGTACTCATAGGCGGCCCTGTGGAAACCGGTCAGGTTCCACTGTTCGCACACCAGATCCAGCATGCGGGTATAATCCATAAGTGCGTTGATCGTTTTCAGGATGTCACCGTAGCAGGTTTTCAGCTCGTGGGAGCCATCCAGATCCACATAGGAGAGGGTAAGTTCCTGTTTCAGATATTCCTCTATCTCTATGTGGTGTGCCAGCACCGGCTCATAGATCTCCCTGGGAAGTTCCGGTATGTTTGCGGATGCAGTGCTCTCATTGTTCATCCGGTCCACCTCCTGCCTGCGGTGGCAGAGCGATAAGTCCGCTGACGATCATCTGGACGGCGGTGCGGTATCCACAGCAGTAGGATTGTTCCGCTATGGCGCTGTCTCTTTCGGAAACTGCCGTCTGGTACTGTTCAAAAAGCCTTTGGGACTGGCCCAGGGCAGGCAGCAGTGCTTTTTCTGCCTCTTTTACATTCTGATCCAGCCTGGAGGGAACCGTAACGCATCCGTAAATGTCAGGCTCATACTTCCCATAAAACAGGTTATGTAAGAAATCGGGTTCGCCTGTTTCTGCCAGATGAATGACGGCAGGGGCAGGTTTTGACAGGGCGGCGGCGATCTGCCGGAGCGCTCCTATCAGCTCCGGCATCTGGTGATTGAAGAAGACATTACCCATCTTTGTTTCGTGAAAATTCATCTGTGTTCCTCCTTTCGTTGTTCGCCCGTATGACTGGGACGTAATGGCGTTTTGTGGTATTTTATGCGATTTTCTGTTCGCCCCAACGGATTTGGAGCGCCCCGTTTTCATCCCGCTCCTGACGCATCAGGAGGGAGAGAAGGTCATAATCCACACTGAACCGGTCATAAATCTCGTCCAGGTCTACATCCTGGCCCTTCATAAACAGGTTCAGTTTTTCTTTTGCCAGTACCATCTGCATCAGGTTGGATTCAATACTTCCGGCATAGGTGAGGAAATAAATGTCCTTGTGCTCCGTTGAGGTATACCGGATGAACCGGAAATAGAACTGGCTCATGCCGGAGTTGTTGTAATGCAGTTCCGGTATGATGACTTTGTTGACATAATCAAAATTCACGCTGGAGGGGAGGCTCTGCTGGGTGCAGAGAAGTATTCCGTTTCCGCTGTCCTGCAGTGTCTGGCGAAGTGCCCGCCTTTTGGCAAAGCTGGTGTTGGCGCCGGTCACTACAAACAGGGGGCGATCCGGCAGGTATTCCCGCAGCGCTTTTTCATAAGATTCCAGTACGGTAATATGCCGTACTCCGATGGCAACGATCTCATTCTCCCACTCGGCGGCCATCTCAACAGCGGCCATGACCTTCACCGGGGTATCCCCCGTATATTCCTGTACCGTATCCGGGGCGGCGCCGATGCGAAGGAGAAGCACGATCTGCTGGACCAGGCGCATCATGGAATCCTTTCTGGAATTGCCAGTGGAAGAAAAATAGTTATCCCGCATGGCATAAAATTCTTTTATCACTTTCTGGTAGACTTCCTTTTCTTCCGGAGGGAACTGGATCAGTACCTGGTGGATATGCTTGATATCCTTGCAGGAAACCTCTTCAAAGGTCCTCGTGATAACGGTTTTTCCTAAAATATCACTGAGAATATCTGCGTTGTAGATATCCTGAATGCGCTTCTCCATGCCGAATACGGTAATCTTTTCCGGCAGATGGGAGGATGCGAACAAAGAATATCCTTTTTTGTAGGCAGGGATTGGCTGGCCGAAATAAGGATTGATGTCATAATCCGGTTCGGTATCCATTTCGCTGCTTTTGTTATGGTGGTAAATATAGCGGTTCCATGAGATCATGTTGATGGAATTGTTGTAGAGCAGTTCCAGTTGTGGGGCAAATTCTGAAATGTTGTTCCTGGTGCTGGTTCCTGTGGTGAGCAGCTTCATCCGGCAGCGGCGGAAACAGGAGAGCACAGCCTGGCTCCTGGCGCTGCCGGGGTTGGAGATTTCATCGCTCTCATCCAATATGAACTGGATATTTTGGTGCAGACGCTTCATGTGCCTGCGTAAATGCTTTTTATACGCACTTACTTTGTTCAGGGTCAGCAATACAAAATCCCCAGAGCGGACGTGTTCCAGGTCTGCCAGACGCTTGATGAATACACAGGGCAGGTCATAGTTTGCCAGCACCACGTCCCAGTTGTTGCGGATGGAGATGGCAGAAGAAACTACCCATGTGCTGTGTATGTTCTGTTTCTGCATCCGGTACAGTCCCGTTGCAATGCCGGCCAGCGTCTTTCCGCTTCCCTGTTCCCACTGCAGCAGCGCATAGTGTTTCTGGAGGGTAAGGTTGATGTCATGTTTCTGGATCTCATTCAGCCGGATTTCCTTAAAGAGAGAGGAATCCCACAAGGAGAAATCATCCAGCCATCTGGCGATAGCCGGGTCTTCATCCATTTCTGCATAAGGCATGTTCTGGACTTCATATTCTGCCCGTTTCCTGCAAAGCAGACGTTCATAACCCGGATAGGATTCCGGGGAGTTTTCAAGGACTGCCTGGTAGATGGGCACAGGCAGTTGCTTACTGTCTTTGATCTGCCTGCGGGCGGCTGCACTGTATCCTTTATAGGCAAATTCGCCTTTCCTTTTGACTAGGCGGATACAGTCTGTTTCAGGTACGGGATTCTGCTTCTTCAATACCTGCCGGAGATAGACAAGTACCTTTTTCTCCGTAATCTGAACCCGACACCATTGTTCATAGCTCATATCAGTCGGCTTACATTGGGTATAAAAGCGGTGCAGGTATTCACAGCATTTGGCGTACAATGGACTGGTAAGCGGATGGGGCTTGATGTGATATAAAAGTTTTTGTGTTTGGTATCTGAAATCATTGGATGTATGGCGCAACTTTGCCAGTTCCAGCAGAATTTTTGCCTGGTTGTTTTCAAGCGCTGCTTTTGCAAAGGCCAGTATTTTCTGATGAGTATATTCTGCCTCCTCCTGGATATCAAAATCTTTTGGCAGGATGTGGTCTGCTTCTGTCTGGTATGGGCGGGGTTTCCATCCCTGGTCAGTTGTCTTTTTCTGCCAGAATTGCAGCTTTGTAGGGAAACTGCTTACGCCCAGATAGGAAAAGGCGTTATCCGGGAACAGTATCTGTCCCAAAAAGCTGAACTGCTTTTCCATCTCTCGAATTTGTTTTTTATCAGTAAAAGTATCTGCTAAAAAAGATTGTGGCGTAATCAGAGCGAGGATTCCCAGTGGCTTCAATACCTTGGCTGCTTTCAAGCAGTAATACATCTGGGAGGATAATTCCTTGTTGTTCTTGGTCCACCACTTTAAATGAAAAGGTGGGTTTCCAACGACATAATCAAACCGTGTTTCCGGCTGGCAGGTGCGGATATCCCAGCACTCAATCGTGGCTTCCGGATAAAGGAATCTTGCCACCTTTACGGCTTTTACATCCAGTTCACATCCGTAAATGTTCGCTTCTGTGGGGATAAAATTAAAAAAGCTCCCCATGCCGCAGGTAAGATCTGCCACCAGGTTATGTTCAGACAATTTCAGGCAGGCCGTTATAAATTCGCACAAGTGGGGAGGTGTAAAGAACTGGCCGTTTTCAATTTCTTTTTTTGCCTCGCTGTATGCATGGTAATTCTCGTAGTCCGACCGTTCCAGACCATGAAGGCCGCCATCGCCGGTATAGGCATTATAAATATCCTCCGGGCTGATGGAACATTCTCCACAGCGGCCACTGTCGATCAGGTACAGGACTTTTTCATTCAGTGCTTTTCGTTTATCCTGGGGGATGGATTCCTCCTGATAAGTATATTTCATTCGTATCACCTCGCTAACATATAGTTTTCATATAATCCTCGATAAACTGAGAAGCATAGGCTTCACTGGTAAACTTCAAATCTGCCCGGCCGTTCTTGAACATCCGCAGAGACTGAATTTTCTCGCAGTCATAGAATTCATAAACATTAGAAATACATTCCCCGCGCTTACTAATTTCAGACAAGCTTTTAGGAGCAGAGTCAAAGCCCCCTGCTTCAAAATGCGAAATCCCCATCAGAATATCCTTTGTCTTATCCATCAGTTTCCAGGTATCCTGTGTACGGCCGCTTACGAAGCTGCATGCATAAAATGTAAGTTGTATTACACTCTTTTTGCACTCAAACATGGGGTGTCCGTCAGTGGAATGCCAAACTGCCCGGTGACATTTCCCTTTTAGCTCATAAATGGCCTGTTCGGAAAGAGCATGTCCTTCTATCTGAAAAAATATCTGTTCAAGAATGTCTCTGTAATTCAGCGTCAGGTTTTGGAAATCCTGTCTATATTTTTTCGCCTGTATCTTATAATCTTCAGCCTGCTTATTGGCTGGCTCTTGGGGGATGAGATGCTTAATTACATCATTCACGTCTATGAAAAAATGGTAAGTGCCGCTGAAATAAGAAATTAACTGGTGTATAAAGGTAGGATGCAAAGAGTGGATTTGCAGCAGGATATCATTGTTAGAAAGCTTTAACCCTTCACTTTGGGTAAGATAGGTGTTGGGAGATATCTTTATGGGAGTCAGGAATTTTTTCTGTTGTTCCTGCATATCGTCCCAGAAGAATTCCAGTTCCAGCAAAGCGTTTCGGGCGCTGTCATAAGCTGCCTGGTGAGCCTCACAAAAAATACGGTCTTTATCTGAGATGCGGGTATCTGCTTTTATTTCAACACTTTCAAATTTTGCAAGTAGATCCATAATTACCTCCTTTGATTCCCGCAAACAATGGGCCAGGCACCGTGGCAGCACGGGCATTTGATGAATGTTGCGGGGTAATGATGTTCAATAGAGGCAGGGCAGCATTTTCAAGCCGCCCTGCCAGAGTTTCAAGCAATTAAAATATTCCTGTTCTGCCTGCTGTAAATGTACACATTATCTGAAAGAAATTCTGACCGGTCCAATACGGTGCGGTTAATGTCACAAACCATTTCTCTTAAAGAATCCATGTTATTACTCTTTTGTAACGGCAGGAGTATTGTTTCATGGACAGAACTGGGAAGAATCACCAGGTCATCTTCTGTTTTTTGGGAAAAGGACTCCAGAACATCCTTGTAACAGACGGCGGCAGCCCCATTCTGGTTTCCAGTGTTTGAAAGGACAAACATGGGAACCGGTCCGGTGTCATTTTCCGTTTTCAGGGCACTGGATAAAGGCTGGAGTTTTGCCGGATAAAGTCTGGGGGTATTTTCTTCAGCCGCTGCCATCAGTTCGTCTTCCGTAATTTTCCATTCCTTTACATGTGTGTGGTATATTAGGATGCTTCCAGATGTTTCCCCGATCTGGCAGTCTGCATAATATATTTTGGCGAGATCCAGAAATCTGGTGTGGGGAACCATGGAAAGCAGTTCCTGGTTTGCTTCGTAATTTACAAGCCGGTAAACCAGATTCTTCCGTATCTGGTTGAAATCACGGAACCATTTTACATCAAAGGAATCCCCCGGCCTGTTATTGAAATAAAACGCAAGAATATCTTTCACAATCCCTGCCCAGTTATCCGTATCCAGAAACCTTTCAAAAAACGGTTCCAGATAAATTGTGGGACTGGTATTGGAATCTGGTTCCATAATGACAAGTCCGTAATGACGGACATTGTTAAGTTTTAATGGGTTCACAATTTGCACTTCCTTTTTCAAGGTATCTGAAATGACAGCTTTCATTCTGTCCGCAAATTCTTTTATATTCATGGCATCTCCAATCTGTATGTAATATATACTCTATCAATGTGAAACGGCCGTGGTCTGGATAAGCCACGGCCGGAACATGGAGGCAGCCAGCACAGATGCG
>CANOBT010000233.1 GCA_947564305.1 uncultured Lachnospiraceae bacterium
ATGATGGAGTTATTCTAACACTTGGAGGTACTGTAACTCTACACCTAACTTCTGAAAATGCTAATGTAGGCGGACTGACTGCACGTTCTGCCACAGATGGTGTTCCTGTAGATTTCGGTGCTGGAAATTATACTTGTGGAAATGATTTTTCTCCCGGAACATACAATATTGTAGCAACGGGCGGAAGTGGAAATGTCAGCTCTGATAACATGTATAGTGGTGGATTAAATGAAATTATGGGAACTTCCAATGATGGCCTCAGTATAACACAATATAATAATGCAAAATTCGAGGATGGAAATGTTCTTACAATTTCTGGTACGTCAGTACAGCTAGTTCCCGTTGGAGAATAATTTAGACTCGACATTTTATTAATATTATCATACTTATCAATAGCAGAAAGGATGTGACCGCATAATGGCATTACCACAGGAACGAATTTACACATCGGAAGATTACTGGAACCTGCCGGATGGACAACGCGCAGAGCTAATTGACGGACAGCTTTATGATATGGCGCCGCCTAGCCCATTTCATCAGGAATTGATTATGGAGCTTTCGGCAACCATCCGGCAGCATATTAAAAATAATAAAGGGGACTGTAAAGTATATCCTGCTCCTCTTGCTGTCAATCTTCATACAGACGATAAAACCTGGGTTGAACCGGATATCAGTGTTGTGTGTGATAAAAGCAAAATTACGGCCAGAGAATGTAAAGGCGCCCCCGACTGGGTTATTGAAATTGTTTCTCCAAGCAGTCAGAGAATGGATTATGGAATTAAACTTTTTAAATATCGTACTGCTAAGGTCCGAGAATACTGGATTGTAAACCCTATGACCAAAACCGTACAAACGTACTCTTTTGAAGGTGAAGAGGATTCGCATCAATATGCTTTTGAGGATTCTATACCAGTTCATATTTTTGATAATTTGGTCATTAAAATAGACGACTTACTAAACAATTAATCATTATATTGAAAAACCGCCCCTGCTGCCAACAGGAACGGTCTTCATGTAGCACATCCCCAAAAGATGTACAATCAAATTCTAGCCGAATTTATTGTATCATCTTCGGGCAACTAAAGCAAGAGAACAAAGGTTCCCTGGCTGTTATTTTTATACTCATTTTCAAGAAAGGAAGATGATCATGTGGATTGAAGAAACCAGAAATGGAAAGTACAAAGCCGTAGAACGCTACACAGACTATCTCACAGGCAAAACGAAGCGTGTTTCTGTCACAATGGAGAAAAACACCGCCCAGGCCCGAAAAGTGGCTCAAATCGCCCTACAGGAGAAAATCCAACAGGCATACACCGGCAAAAAAGAAGAAAATAAATTGACATTTGCTGAACTGGTAGACGAATATCGGAAAGACCAGAAAGTAACTGTAAAAATGTCCACCTACAAACGGAATTATTTCGCCTGTAAAACACTTATGACCATCCTCGGAGAACGCACCCTGGTAAACCGTCTGTCCGCCAAATACGTGCGTGACAAATTTCTGGCCACCGGGAAAGCCCCAGGAACCTTGAATGAACATATGACCCGTTTCAAGGCACTGATCCGATGGGGATATCACAATGACCTGATATCTGATATTTCTTATCTGGATAAACTGGAACCATTTAAGGACACACCGCACAGAGTAAAAATCCAAGACAAATATCTGGAATCGGAAGAATTGAAAAAACTCTTGGCCGGAATGAAAATTCAGAAATGGAAGATGCTGACTAAGTTTTTCGCTTTGTCTGGGCTGAGATTTGGAGAAGCTGCCGCGCTCCTGCTGTCCGACATTGATTTAAAAGAACGGGTAATCCATGTAACCAAAACCTATGATCCGGTAAATCTGGTGGTAACCACACCTAAAACCCTCTGCTCCGTCCGGGACGTATATATGCAGGACGATTTGAAAACACTATGCAAGCAAATCAAACTCGCCGCCCTGCAGCAGAATATTTTATATGGGCATCCGGACAACCAGATATTATTTGCTGATGAATCCGGAGAACACATGGAGTATTATACATATAACAAATATTTGAAAGAAAATGCTTTAAAATTGCTTGACAGGGAAATCACAGCGCATACACTCCGGCACACACACGCATCATTGCTATTGGAGAATGGAGTACCCATTGATGTGATTTCCAGAAGGCTCGGCCATGAAAATAGCCAGGTCACACGTGAGATATATCTTCACGTTACTGAAAAGCTGAAAGAAAAAGATAATGAGCTGATTAAGGATATCAAAATTATTTAATCGCAGAATCTTGGACAACTCCTCTTCAAAAATAAGGGGCAAATGAGGGGCAAACTTTTGAATAAAATAAGCATATACCGCAAAAACTACACATCTGAAAAGCCTTGAAATATAAGGCTTTTCAGCCAATACGCATATCTATTATGGATAGCATAAAGTCCCATCTTCCGCAGTTTATTTCAAAAAATGAAAACCTTGATTTCTCAAGGTTTTCATTTTTTTATTCTCCCGTTTTTGGACTTTTCCGTATACTGGAATCACTATCTTTTTTCTCACCAGAGTTAGAAGAAATCGTATCCTCCACTTTTGTGCCGGAATTTGTGTCATTGCCGCTATTCAATGACACTTTTTCAAAAACAACCACATACTCGGATGCATGTGAGAAAGACAAACTGATATTTCCATCCGCCCCGACCTCTCCGGCATCCATATAAATCAGCTTCCCAGAACTATCATAATAATATAACTTTCCGGTGCTGCCATTATGTTCAACGCCGAGATTTACGGTAAGATCTGCCCGAAATCCAAACTCGCCATCGTGAGCCAGGGTAATCTGAGTCGCAGGTTTTCCATTCGCAATGGAATCCACAATAGCCGGAGGAATACCATCCGTATCAACGATCACTTCCAAATCAATATCTTTCAAATTAGCTGCAACCACTTCGTTTCCGCTGATAGACCAACTATAAGTTCCCATGTCAAGGACAATGCTGACCTCTTTTCCTTTAATGGCTTCCAAAACCTCCTTCGGCACCACGGTAGATTTTCCCATATCAACATGTATCGTTTCCCCGCTTTGACTCTGATTAATAGCGTCTATAATTTTATCAATTTTTTCCACTGAAGGCTTTGTACCTGATGACCCCTGTGTAGAGCCGTTTTTCGGTTCTGCATCTGCCACAAGAAATTCCTTGTCCCCGGTAATTGTCACAGTTTGTCCCTTAGCGTATCCTTCCCATAAGATATCCCTATACGTTTCGTTTTCAACAGGCAGCGTAAAACTGGAGCCTTTCTCCACAACTACATATTGATAGACGCCTTTCGGATATTTTAAAATAACTACGCAGTTAGCGTACTGCGCCTGTATATTCATTTTTTTATATCTTGGAATATCTGTACCCTTCGCTATACTGGCCCAATCTGAGAATACAAGACCTTTTAGATGGTTTAATTCACTCAAAGCCTTTTTGACTTCTTCAAAGGCAGCCTGATACGAAAGATTTTCTCCATCCAGAGCCATCAACTTGCTGCCGGAGACAAGCTTTCCGTCTTCTCCTCGATAAGTATAAGATACCTCCGCTGTAGTCTTTCCCTTGTAAATGGCTGTCACATCCAGATTTGTCATCTCATGGGACAACCCTTCGTTCACGTCAATCCCTGGAATGGCCCATTTCTCAAACTCCATTCCGGCCGGTGCGTTTGGTTCTTCTAAAGCGGCCAGAGCAGCATTGATTGTCGTATTTTTTTCATATGTTTTGGAAATGATTTTGGATATTTCATTTCCATTTTCATCAAGATACTTCGTATTCCATGCTACCAGACAGTTATCATACTTGGCTTCTACACCAACATACCCCATATCCACAACCTGCGCCGATTCATCCTGTGAGCCATCCAATTGATATCCGGAAAGGAGTTCTAAGTCAGCATCTGCCGGCGGCACAAAGGAAGCCAGCATATCCCCATACGTCGCATCCTTATCGACGAACTGCGGTACGATTGCCATCATCATCCCCTTGTCTTTACTTACATATGTAAGTACCACATTCACACAGCTTTTGTCATAAACTGCACGAAAATCATAGGAAGGGTTGGATGCATTTCCAAAAAACAACTCTGTATCCGCGTTTACTTCCCTACCAGAGCCTTCTTCCCGGAATGTCACATTCACCCCTTCTGCAGGCAGCGGAGGACAAATTCCAAGTCCTTCCAGAGAATCCCTCCTCCCTACTTTCATCGTCTTGTTCTCAACAAAAGGACCGTAAGTATAACTGCCGTTTTCCTGACGAATCAATCCATAAACGGAAAAAACGGCATCCTTTACGTCCTCTCTATAAGTTTCGTCAGTTTCTACTCTAAAATACCACGGGCAGGTATTCTGCCAGTCCGGTTTAAAATCAGACAGATAAGTAGTATATCCTTGGACATCAGATATGGTCACATTAGTCAACATCCATTCGCACGGATATGTATCGTTCGTAATATGGAGCGTGCCGCTGTATTCCTTTGTATCGGTATTGTAATGCAAATCCATTCTCTGGTAACTGGAAACATAGGATACCTGCGGATAGAAATCAGCATATGCCGTACTGGAAGGATTTTCTTCATCTACTTTCACAGTTAATGTAACCGTATCTCCCGGATATGCCCACTGTCCGTTTTTATCAATCGTAACGCTCTCGATCACAGGCGCTTTCGTATCATCCAGATACCCTTCCGGGTCTACAGTGTAATACCATGGGCGGGTTGTATTCCAGTCCTCCCGGAAGTCCGACAGTGAGGCAGTATTTCCGTTCACATCGGATACGCTCAAGTAGGTAAGCTCCCACTTCGTAGGATAAGAATCCCGTGTAATAGAGAAACTTCCTATATATTCCATGGTGCTCTTATTTAAATATAGGGTTTTACCTAAATATGAAATTCCCGGAGCCTGAGGGCTGAATCTTATACTCATTGAACTTTTAGGGTTTGCTTCATCTACCTTTACCTTAATAGAAACACTTTCCCCTGCTTTCACCATTTGCTCATTTTTGTCTATGGTAATACTTTTGATGACAGGTTTTTCCCTATCATAATTATCATTGACAACTGTAAACCTTAAGTTTTTATCTGGTTCATCCTGCTCCGGATTAAAACGCTTGTATGTATTTAGTACATATATGTCAAGATAATTTATCATCCATTCTGACGGATGAGTACTGTCTTTAATGGTATAAGTACCTATCAAAGACTGAGTTTCCGAATCATAGCGCATCTTTATATTATCCGAAAATGAAGTACCGCTATCCACCGTTTTTAAATACAAATATGTAGTTCCCGGTTCTATTCCTTCACACTCTACATGCGCTGAATATGTCACCGTATCCCCTACCCTCAGCTTTCCATCCGCATTCGAAGTATTTCTTTGGATTTGATAATCCGAAACAGATATCTTTCTGGTATTTTGGATTGTAAATGTATAGCAATATTTCCCATCTGCCTTGACAGGCCACTCTACATAATTGTTTGTCTCATCTTCCAGTCGGATTTGTGAAACATAGTAATCACCTTCATAGCCAGTTAATCTGCTGCAGTCAAAGGTTCCTGTATACAGGTTTTCAGCATCCCCAGATTTTTGAAACAGCACATTCCATGTAGTATAATTATTGCTGTTCCTGATCTTGACCGTAATGGATTTGATATCGCGGTCTGCGTCATAGGCTGACATGTTAAAATGAAGGGTGTCACTTTTTGACAGTGTCTTCCCATTTTCCACCAGTTCAAAGCTTTCAATAACCGGTTGGTTAATATCGTAGGACAACGGCATAATCGAGGATTCATCCATTTCCTCCGTCTGCGGTATATCGGCTGAAATCGTGGTTTCTGTCGTTTCCTCCGGTATCTCGTTTCCCGTTTCCTCCTGTGCTCCCTGCTCCATTCCATAGTCAATTTCCTCTACCGCCATGCTCTGCATTGGAAATACCGCTGTTGCTATTATGGACGCTGTCAGCAAAATTCCTAATAATTTTCCTCTGGATTTTTTCATACATGAGGCCTCCTTTGTAAAATATGTTATTTGAAATTGAGCTGAAAAACTACCCTCCTTTCTTCCTATTTTTGAATAAGATAGATAGAAACATCTATATTATTCTCCACAACAAAAAAAGCGATAAATTCCCGTTCAGGAATCTATCACCTGTACCTCTGGATTTACCGCCACATCAAAATTTTATCACAATCAACAAATTTATACAATAATATATTTTACATAATTCCAGCCAAAAAGGCGGCCGAATCACTCAGCCGCCCTTCAATTCACATTATACTCTTTATGCGATTTTTTCCTTTGCCAGATTTGCCAAAGTTGCAAATCCTTCCTTATCGCTTACCGCCAATTCAGCCAACATCTTTCTGTTCATATCTACATTAGCCAGCTTCAGACCATGCATGAACTTGCTGTAAGACAGACCATTCATCCTTGCTGCCGCATTAATACGTGCAATCCAAAGCTGACGCATCTGACGCTTGCGCTGCTTTCTTCCGGCATAAGAAGATGTCAATGCTCTCATAACAGACTGCTTTGCTACTCTATACTGCTTGGAACGTGCTCCCCTGTATCCTTTTGCCAGCTTTAATACTCTATTATGCTTCTTTCTTGCGTTCATTCCGCCTTTAATTCTTGCCATTTCTTATTCCTCCTTCTCTTAATCCAAATCTTACAGATATGGTAATACTTTCTTCATATTCTTTACATTTGTAGCATCTGTAATAGTAGACTTCCTGAGATTTCTTTTTCTCTTGGTCGTCTTTTTGGTTAAGATATGGCTCTTGTAAGCTTTATTTCTTTTCAGCTTTCCTGTACCTGTCTTTTTGAAGCGCTTTGCTGCCGCTCTATTTGTTTTAATTTTTGGCATAATAATCTTCCTCCTTTATTGTGCTTGTCTTGCCGGATAACTGCTGCGGATGCTTTGGTCATGTCTTGAAACATTTCCTCGTGACAAAAAGAACCCAATACACACAGCAAGATTACCAGCGGATTTATTTTTAACGTTTTACGGTTAAAACCATACTCATATTCCGGCCTTCCAACTTTGCCGGCTTTTCAACAACTGCAATATCTCCCACCAGTTTTAAGAAGTCATCTAAAATATGCTTGCTCTGCTGGACGTGTGCCATCTCTCTTCCTCG
Organism: uncultured Lachnospiraceae bacterium; assembly: GCA_947564305.1. The sequence continues at coordinate 7,148 of CANOBT010000233.1, forward strand.
AAAACGCAAGGTTACCTTTACCTTATTTCCTTTCGCAAGGAACTTCTTGGCATTGTTTACCTTCGTATTCAGGTCATTCGTATCAATGTTCGGTGACAGACGCACTTCCTTGACTTCAACAATTTTCTGCTTTTTCTTCGCTTCCTTTTCTTTTCTTGTCAGCT
>CANOBT010000234.1 GCA_947564305.1 uncultured Lachnospiraceae bacterium
TTCATAAATTAAGGTACCGGCTTTATAATTAACACATATTTCAAAACAGTATTTAATTATATAATTGATAAAGGCTGTTTGCACTTGATTCTCTATTACTATTATAGCATTATACAAATCTTCTATTTTTGACAAATAAAACTGGAATGTTCTTAAATTTCGATGATTTTGATTCTCCATATATTGAACAAAATAATCTATATTCTCTTCCAGTGCTCTCTTTAAATCTATACCAATTGAAGCTTTACGAAGCAATTCTTTTAAAACTTTCTCTAAGTCTGGCAAATAATACAATGTAATTCCCACCAGTTTTTCTCTGATTCTTTCATACTCTGTATTTTTCCCAAATAATATATCAGTTCGTGTTTCTAATTGTTCGATAGAAATTTTTTCTCTTGTTTTCTCTTCTGTTTCACTTGAGTTTCCATATAACTTTAGTATTTGATTCCTTTGAGAATTTTGATCGCCCTGAAAATCAATATCATTTCCTCCGGCTGCAACTAAATATTGCAACTCTTTTCTTTGATCGATATTTCTACCAATTTCAGACTGATTTGCAATCAAAATCACTTTCATTTTCTCATGTTCTACGAATGAGTTAATATATCCTAAAATTTCATTTATTGGACATTCGCAACGCTCTAAATCGTCAAAAATTAAAATGCTGTTCTTTATAGACAAAAATTCCGATATCACATTTGTAACATTGTTCTCATCTACTTCCACATCCTTAATAAAAGGCTTCGCAATATCAAACGCAAGAGGTAGCATGGATGAGATTATACTTGCTCCCTTTTTCAACAGTTTTCCAACCTCATTATCTTTCCCAAAGTATGCCTCCATGTATAGTTGTTTAGAAATATCTCCAATTGATTTAATCCCATACAAAGAAACATAAATCACGCTGCGTTTCTTATAGCCTTTAATGTTCTTCTCTTTGTTTTCTTCATGATCTTTCAATTTTGACTTCAAAACATTTGTGACAAAGTAAGTTTTCCCACATCCCCATGTCCCATCTATCATGACTGCATAATCATATAAATATTCATCAACATATTTCTCTATAGCAGCAACAAGGGCTTCATCGTTCAGTATCTTCACATTATTATTTAATATCATATTCTTCCTCCAAGTAACTTTATATCATTTTCCATTAAGACAAAGCTCCTGTTCACTTCGTATAAATAACTATTTCAAACCATCTTTCATCTGTCTTGGTAAACAAAGCTACCGGCTTTTCTCTCAGCCGCCTTTTAAAGCCAAATTTTCATGTCCCTCCGGGCTTGTGATGTCAAAGTTATATTCCCCTTTACACGTTACCTCTTAAATATTATCATAATACATCAGTTTTTACTATCTGAAAAAGAGCAAGAAAAAAAGCCGATCAGGAATCAAACTCCCAATCGGCCGTTTTTCTTACTCCTCTTCATTTTTACATTCAATCTCAGTTCCGTCCAAGAACACCACCAGCAACGTGCCATCCTCAAAGACCTTGATGTGGTCCAGCGTTTTCAGCATGAAGTCCGTATCCATCTTCTTCAAAGGCTGCGCCCCATCCGTGTATTCTATGAACTTCTCCGCCCGGTAACCTTCCAGCAGATTTTCACTCTGCATCTGTTCCTTCCAACGCTCCATAAAAGCCTCCCGGTTCTCAACCAGAGCATTCCATGCCATCAGATAAGCCTTTATCAGCGTTTCTTCCTCCACATGGCGGTTGGAACATCCCATAACACCTTTGACTTTATACCGTTCGCTGCACTGCCATATTTTGCGGTCAAACCCAGTGCTGCTGCGCCATCCCTTCCTTGCGAAAACCTTATTGCAAGTTCCGCAGATTATTTTTGAAGCAAACGGGTTACTTTCCGGCCGGTGGGAATAGGAGTTTGTCCCGTGCTCCTCCAGATATTTTCTCCGGCGTTCTATTTCAAGCTGTACGCACTCCCAAATCCGCTTTGGAATAATCGCTTCGTGGTCATCCCCTACATAAAACATCTGAATTTCACCTTTATTCTGTGCCCGCTTTTTAGTCAAAAAGTCCACCGTATAGCTTTTCTGTAGCAGGGCATCCCCTTTATACTTTTCATTTTGAAGCATATTGGTCAGCGTAGTAGCCTGCCACTTAGTACCGCCATTCCAGTTTTTGATCCCTTCCCTTTCAAAGATCCGCTTGATATAGTCCGCTGTTTTTCCATCCAGAAATTCCTGATACAGCCGCACTACAATCGGTTCCTGTTTTCTATTAATAACCAGCTTACCGCTCTCGTCCGTATCGTAACCGAGGAAGCGCTTGGTACTCATTTTATGCTTTCCTGCTTCAAACCTTCTGCGAATCCCCCATGTACAGTTCTCTGAAATGGAGCGGCTCTCATCCTGCGCCAGTGAGGAAAGGATGGTCAGCAGCACTTCGCCTTTCGCATCAAGGGTATTGATATTTTCCTTTTCAAAGATAATTCCAATCCCTAAATCCTTTAGTTCCCTCACATAGTTCAGGCAGTCCAGTGTATTCCTTGCGAACCTGGAAATGGACTTGGTAATGATCATGTCAATTTTCCCCGCCCTGCAGTCAGCAATCATGCGGTTGAATTCATCCCTCTTTTTGGTGTTAGTACCGGAGATGCCTTCGTCCGCATAGGTCCCTGCATATTCATACAACGGATTTTCGCTGATATAGTTTGTGTAATAATTGACCTGATTCTCATAACTTAATAACTGTTCTTCTTGGTCGGTTGATACCCGGCAGTACGCTGCCATCCTGAGTTTCCGTACAGCCTGCGCGGTTCCTGATTCCGCGGTCGAAATCTGCTTTGCGGGTATAACAGTAATGCTTCTTGCCATTTTGTATTACCTCCTCAATTACTGTCTGCTCCGTGATATTCAATCCTGTAAGTGCCTCGTCATCCACACGGATGCCTCTGCATGCTTTCTTCCCCTTTTCAATGTAGGTACTGCACAGCCATTGGATTTTTTTCTTGTAAACCTGCCTCCTTCTGAGTGTCCTGCCGCAATATGGACAGATCAGCAGCCCGCTTAACGGATAACGGTTCTGAAATTTCTTTGTGCCATCCTGCCCGATGTTCCTTTCCCGTTTGGTCTGTTCCTTCCTCTGCTGTACCCGCTCCCATATTTCCGGCGGAACAATCGGCTCATGGTTTTCAGAAATGTAATAGCTCTGTACCTCTCCCCGGTTCCTCCGGGTCACATTTCGCCGTGTAGGAGGCGTGTAATATTTCTGCAAATGGAAATCGCCTTTATATTTCTCATTGGAAAGCATCCCGCCAACCGTCCCGCTCTCCCACTGGCTACCCGTCATGGTTTTGACACCGAGATAATTCAACAGATCGGAAAGCCTGCTGCACCCAACATTCATCAGGTAAAGATCAAACAGAAGCCTGACGATTTCCGCCTCCTTCCGGTTTACTACCAGATCACCGTATTCGTCTTTGTCATATCCGCAAAAGCGTGTGGTGTTGATCATCACTTCGCCACGCTCAAATTTCTTTTTTATAGACCATTTATTGTTCTCACTCATGCTCCTGCTTTCTTCCTGTGCGAAAGAAGCGAGGACGGCAAGCATCATCTCGCCGTCCCCTGAAAGAGTGTTTATTTTCTGTTCTTCAAAAAAAATACCGACACCCAGTTCTTTCAGTTCCCTTGCGAACTTCAGAACGGTGACGGTATTTCTTGCAAACCTTGATATGGATTTTGTAATGATAAGATCAAGCTCTCCTGCCCTCGCCCGCTCCAGCATTTTCTGAAACTGCGGACGGTTTTCACAATAGCCGGAGATACCCTGGTCTGCATATACACCGGCAAATTCATATTCCGGATTTCCTTTGATCAGCCTCTCATAGGTTGCTGTCTGATTTTCCAGTGAATCTTCCTGCCTCCGGCTGTCTGTGGAGACTCTGGCATAAGCACATACCCTTTTCTTTTGTAAGACTGAAACTGGACATTTGTTAATCGCTTCTACTCGCACGGTACACCACTTCTTTCAAAAAACATTTTCTTAAACTCCTGAATCCTTTGGAAAATGGCCTGTGCATCCTCTATCTCATCAATACACAGCACTTCCACGTTATTTTTGCTGCAAATCGCCATGAATTCTATAAACTGTCCCCAGTCACGGGCAATCGTGGCAGCCTTCATAGTAACAACCACATCAATCTTCTTTGCAGCAATCTCCATTTTCAGACGGTTGAATTCTTTTCTGTCCGGATCTGCTCCTGATGCCTCTTCAAAGAATATCTGCAAATCCCATTTCTGTTTACCATACTTTTCTTCCAGCCGTTTCATTACATCGTCCAGATACTTTTCATAATCCCTGTCACGGTGGTTCACACGGCAGTAAAAAGCCACCCGGTTTATCTTTCCTGCAATCACCATTTAATAAGTACCCCTTTCTTTTTTTGGTAGTCTATCTATCACTCTAAAGTCCCCAAAAGTCAAGCAATTCTGCTGTTTCCACCGCATCTTTTTTCACTCTGTCCAAACTTGTCCAGACAGAAAAAAAGAAGGCCAGACGGGAAAAATCCCGCCTGACCAGTCCCTTAACACTTCACTGCGTAGTCGAGCGAAATCCAGCCATCACGGTTCTTCTGGTACGCTTTCAAAAGCCCCCACTTGGATGTGCCGGGGCCGTCCGCTTCCTCTACAATCGTAAAGACACCTTTTCCCGTGTACTTCCCTGTCTTAGCTTTATCCGTACCCGGCCCTTTGCGGATACGCAGATCCGAAATAGACACCTTCACCAGATACGGCTGAAAAGCAGTCTGTTTCCCGGTGTAGATATTTTTACCGGATTCATCGAACACGGAATACCCTGCATTCTCATCCGCACACTTCTTCGCATTCTCCAGACTGTGGAATGCGCCCTTCTGTGATACTGCATCCGCCCAGGTCTTACGCACACGGTACCAGACTTCCGCAGTTCCGGCATTTGCCGCATCATACTGTGTCAGCTTCCACTTCTCAATGATGGAGCAAAGGTTCTCCACATAGGTCGGGGAGGTTGCATACCCGCCATCCTTGATGATCTGCGCCGCTTTCTTGTAGTCCGTGCAGCCTTTCAAGCCATCATAACGCAGTTTCGTGCCATTCTTCGCTCCCAAAAGATATGCGGAATGGTCTGCAATGGATTTCTCCACGGACGGATATTTACGGAAGTCAGCCATCACGGTCACATAGGCACCATTCTCGTATTCCTGCGTTTTCTTGGTGTAGATGGAAGTGCCGTTCCAGGCGGAACCGCCCCAGGTATTCCCGGAAAGGGATTTCTTCATCCCAAAGCAGTTGTTGGCGTTCTGTGCCAGTTCAGATTTACCATAACCAGATTCCAGGATGAACTGTGCCATAGATACCGAAGCAAGGATACCGCTTGCTTTCTGGTCCGCGGTAAACAGCGGCCCTACCTTGGCGATCACATCTGCCTCAGAGAGATTTTTTAGAGAAGCTGCCTGCAGGTCGGAACTTCCTGTATCAGCCGGACTGCCAGAACCGTTCATGGCAGCCTTTACCGCCTTGCGAAATCCATCCATGGTGTAACCCATACCGAGTCCATTCCACAGATGCTCCGGGTCCCCGTGGTTGCTGGCAATGCCCCTGCTGTATCCCTCCCTGTGGCTGATAATCACGCCATCAGTGGTCGGGTTTAAGTTGTACTGCTTACACAGCATAGCAAACAATTCTACCGCTGCCTCGTAGGTCCTTTTTGTCACTGCCCTTGCGGTTGCTTTATCCGAGCAGGTAAAGTTACTGCCCGATGTGTACTTGATGCACGCCGGTTCGCACATCTCCACTCCGATATGGCTATTGTTACCGCTTCCTTTACTGCCGGAACCGCAGTGCCACCCTCTATGGTTCCACGGCAAAGTCTGGTATACCGTGCCGTCGTTGCCGTCAATGAAACCATGCACACAGGCATTGTTATAAGACGGGTTGTTCCATGAATTAATAAACACCGATGCCTTCGGCTGCGGGCAGCCCACGGAATGGAGCATCAGCCCCTTGACTATAATCTTTCTCCCTGCCGTATAGCAGGGATTCTTTGTTAAAATACTCTGTACCAACTTCATAATCATATCCTCGCTTTCCAAAGAAAAAAGCACCGGAAACCCGATGCTTACTCTCCCTCTTTCCCATCTTTCAACTGTTCCAATACATCCTTTAACTTCTGCGGTACGGGCAATCCAAGGACCGATGCGTTCTCCAGAATGCTGATCCCCTCATTAGACAAATAGAAGAAGATTACCGCCGTGCGGATGACACTGCCATTCTGGATCACATAAGTGTCCACGATATGCCCCACCGCCACCAGCGCAAAGATAACCACCTTCTTAAAAATCCCGTGAAACCCCACCTCACTGGACAGATTCTTATTCAGGACCGCCACCATAACTCCTGTCAGGTAATCCACCACCACGAACACAATCAGGGCATACAGGAAACCGTCAAAACCTCCCATGACGGCCCCGACCGCCCCTCCAAGTGCTGCAAATGCATACTGTGCTGCTTCAATAAAATTCTTCATCTTCTTTTCCTCTCTTTCTTTGATTTTTTTAATATGAAAAAAGCAGCTGCCATACAGACCGCCGCTATTTTCCTATTTGCATCTCATATGGAATTATCTATCATCCAGCCTGCGTGTTGGGGCCAGTGTATGCCTCCCGGCCTTCTTCCTCCCGCCAGAAGCGGTCATGGATATAACAGGCGTGGGAGCAATACCTGCGCCCCTTGTTCCCATAAGAAAAGAATTCCCTTCTGCAATACGCACAGGTTCCCTTATAGAAAGCATCCTGTTTCCGATTAATTTTTTCAGGATGAAGTTTCCACCATTTCCTCCTGCAGTCCTCATTACAGAACTTTTTCTTCCTTCCCGTATGAGATTGCTCCAGTTTCTTACCACAGTACCGGCACTGTTCCTCCTTCCCGTTTTTCTGAGCCGTTTCTGGTTTTTCTGCATGAATAGCAGAGGCATATCCATCTGGGCCATTCCTTCTGCAAAAACTCCTTATTGTGTCACGGGGGATGCCTGTTTCAGACGAAATATTCCGGTATCCAATCCCTTTCATCCTCAATTCCTTTATTTTGTTTTTCTGTTCATCTGTCATTCCCCGCTCCTTTCCACCGCATTGCGATACAAAAAAAAGACTTCCGAAAAAGCCCGCGCTGTTCCCTTTATTTCACTAAGCCGTCCGTTTCCACATATAACAGACGATATACGGCTGTAAGTTGCTGTGGGCGCTGCCGCTTCCTGTTGACGCCGTTGAGCCGG
>CANOBT010000235.1 GCA_947564305.1 uncultured Lachnospiraceae bacterium
TCACTTCATAATAGAGGTGGCAGATATGTTAAATATCAATGATACAGTACACTAGCATCAAGAATAAGGAAATGAAGATATCTGGACCTAATAGATACTTAACTTCAGCAGCAAGTGGAACCATGTTGTATAATTCATTTAGAATAGCACCTAGGGCATCGTCTTTAGGAATGCTTGTTAAAGGGGGTTCGGATATTATTGCAGGAGAAATGTCGTCCTTAGAATCGTATGCAGGTGCTGCGTTATCTACAACATTGATGGCAAAATATTTAACTAACCCAACCAGATTAGAAAATTTATTAGGAGTTACAATTGGGGCAGGGGCAGTACAAGCTATTGAGATGATAGGAGGGATACAAAAGTTTTCGTCAGATAAAATCAAAAAAGAAGTTCTTATAGCAGCAATTATTGCAATCATTGCAGGAAAGTTAGGAAATATTAAAAAGTTAAAGGAAATATTGGGTGAAGATGAATGGGCGGCTATTTTAGATGGGCTCAGACGAAGAATGGAAAGTTGTGATAATAATGGGTAAAAAAAATAAGTATTGCGTTTCATGCGGCATGAAAGTAAAGTGCAAAAAGTTAAGAGTTCCAAGAAAATGTGAAAAATGTGGGACCTCTTTTGATATTAGAGTAAATATTGGATTTTTAATATACTTTTTAGTCAGCTTGATTGTAATTGTATTTTCGCTTTGCCTTGTAAAGAACATTATAAAAAATCAATGGATATTATATGCAATATTAGTAGTAGAAATTGTAATTATTCCTAATTATGTAGAAACAAAATTATTTCAAAGAGGTATTATGAAGTATAAAAACATGAAATAAGAAATTAAGATTAATAGAAACAGTCATGGACATACAGAGGCAGGAGGAGCCTTACCTATTCCGACGGAAGGACGGTATCTTACGGTTATGAAGAGGTGAGGCTGTCAGAACTGAAAGAGGGGGGATGCGGTCATCCGGTATGGATATGATGGGAAAGGAAGACTGACAGAAAAGACATTCCCGAATGGAATGAAATCCTCCTATTATTACAATAATTGGGGGAAATTAGAGAGACTGGTCCATAAGGACAAAGAGGGGATTCTGGACCAATACAGTTACGGATATGATCTGGCAGGAAATAAAGTTGAGGTCATGAAAGAGCGGAGAGGACTTCCTGAGGAAAATGGAAACTACAGATATGGCTATGACCCGCTGGGCAGGCTTTCGGAAGTGAGCCGGAATGGGGAGCTGCTGCGCCAGTACCAGTATGATGCGTGGCGGGGACGTATTTTGCAGAAATCGGAAGGGTTGAAGGAGAAGATAGGATATCAGGAATAATAGATGATTTGATTGCAGCAGGTGTTGGCGGGATAGTAGGCGGAGTCGGACGGGCGCATTGTCCAATGTGCTTTTTCCATTTGCCAGTGAAATAATAGAACAGAAAGACAAAGTTATTCAATGGTGTGCAGATACTTATAACAGTATTTCTAAATGGATAATTTCTGAAGTAGAAAAATTAAATTCGATGAATAATGAGCCTTGTATGGGAGGTGAAACATAGAAAATGAACAAAGGGGATTTGACATATTTATTTTTTGATTTTCTATTTTCAACCATAGTTGTTTGTGTCTGCATATATTTTGCATTTGTAAAAAAGCGCATTATAAAATGGGAGGATGCGTCGGATTCAAAAAAGCAGTGGATGAAGGAGCATGAAAGCAGGATTAATAAAATCATTATATGCGGTATGATTGGGGCGATTATTCTCTTCATGGAAGGAAACATCATTCCATATATGAGAGATATTCCTTATATCATGCGGAAGGAATACATGATTGCGGAAGGTTGGGCAGAAAATCAGGATCATGGCGGCAGAGATGAGGAGGAAAAACGTTCAGTCTGGATTGTTTCAGGAAATGGAGATAAGATTCAAGTAAGTTTTTTTGACGGTTATGTGAATGAGGGGGAAAAGCTGACGGTAGCGTACCTGCCGCATTCTAAGTTTGGAATCCGGACGAGCGGAGACAGCAGCGTATCAGCTGTCGCGTTGCCGGTTCCGAAGGATAAGACGGTGATAAACGGGTGGGAATGTCTGCTTTGTGCGGCAGGGATGCTGGGGGGCTTTCATACTGGTATACCGTTATGATAAAAAACATGCCAGGTCTACAAAAAGTACAGCGGACAATTACACTATAACTGTGCCAGTAATGCTGAAACATGTTTATTTGCTGGTGTTTGTCGCGGGCATGGTACTGTACGGGATTTTCTCGATACTTTACCTGAAAAAACTGGGCGGGGTGACGGAAGGACATCTGATGCTTGGTCTTGTGCTTGCGTTTATTGGGATGGCAGTCGCTTTACTTGCAAGTAAGTGGGGGATTGAAGTCTCGGGTGAGAAAATAGAGATAAAGCAGCTGTTAAAAAGACCGTTTACTATCCAAATATCTGAAATAGAAAAGGCAGAGACGGGCAGCAGGGGCGAGCTGACAGTATTTTATAAGGGGAAAAAGATGGTTATAGTGGACAGGCTGTGCATCAATTATGATAAATTGCGCGATACACTTATTAAATACGATAAGTTAAAGTAAAACTTTATTGATAGGGTGGAACAAATGTTACATCCCCAATAATTGAAGATGAGAAGAAACGACTGAGCTGTTTAAAAAATATGATATTTGTGCGGAGAAAATACATATCATTGAGGATGCCGAGAAAAGAAATATTTTGTGGGAAAAATACTGGAGTACAGGAGACAAAGAGGTCCGGTTATGAAGAAATCAAAAATAATCAAAGAAATCGTAGGTACAAGATTGAAAGAGTATGGCTTTGAATTTGAAAGAACAGAAAGTGCGGGAGTCTGCTTTATGAGGGAAATTGAGGGTTTTACAAGATTTTATGACCCTTCAGACCATAAGGTAAGGCAGCATGTCATGATTCAGGAGAGCCGTTTTGCTAAAGAGATTGTGATACGGTTTTGTACTGATGTGTATGGAAAAGAGGTGTTCCATGATTTGGATTGGCGTAAATTAGTAAAAGAGTATCCAGAACTTACAGGAGGATGGCTCAGCTATTCCGATGAAGTCAGTTACAGGGAGGCATTATATAAGCTGGCAGATATTTTTGAAAAATATGGGCTGGGCTATCTTAGAGAATTGAGTGTAGAAGACCCCGTTATCCCAACAAAAGAAATGGCGGACAATCTGTATGCCAACCATGAATCCCTGGATAAGAGCTTTCAGGAAGAGTTCGGAGTCAGTGCAGGGATAGAAACCGAAGAAGATGTAGATAAGTGCTTTGCGGTGATAAAGGATGCAGTCATATCTGTTAAGGACAAGGAGTATGAGGATGTAAAAGAGAGACTTTTGAAAACAGCAGCGTTCTTGGGCGAGAGGGCATGTGAGATGCTCTCGCAGAAATGGGCGTTCCCAGATTACTTTAAAACACCGTTGACAGAAACTGTTGATTATAATGGTTATTATGCCTGTAAGCCATTGATTACAATAGTGGCCTGGTGGAAACGTGGATGTGAAGAGAAATATGCGCGAATGCTTGAACATCATAGAGAAGATTTTAAAAAGGCTCTTTCAGACAGACAAAAGGCATAGGTTGGGAAAAATGTAGTTATTATGTAAATTCGTTATACACAAATGTAAAGGAAAAGTATATTATGGAAAAACAAAAGACAAAATTAGGAGCGAGAATTTTATCAAAAGAAGAACTGAATGCAATTCTTCCAAATGCGGAATCCATTGATGAACAGATTGGGGTGTTCCGAGAGAGCATACCATGCGAGAGCGGAGAACAAGGCAATAAACAGTTTGAAACAGAGCAGAAAACAAATAATATCGGGATTATAGGCCGCAGAGGCGCTGGTAAAACTTCGGTTTTAAAAACATTCTATCATAAGCTGAAAAACAAAAATGCTGAAGATGATAAGAAAGACGGGGATATTATTTTGCCAATTATTGTTCCAGAGAATATGTCTTCCGGGACTACGTTAATGGATACAATTTTAGGACGCCTGAAATCCATAGTAGAAGAGAAAATGAAAGAAGAAAAAGAGAAAAAATATTTAGGAGACTGTATTTATTCCGGAAAAGATTCATTGGAAGGGCTGTATAACGAGCTTGTGAAGCAGTACTGTTATATCAAGAAGGACTATCGGGATATTCTGATTCAGCAGTTTACTACAGAGCAGAATTATGTGGACAAAACGAAGAAAGTTTTCAGTTCTGATTCCGAGTTTATTACCATGTTTAATCAGTTTGTGGCGAAATTATTGCAGGGTAAGAAGAATGAAAATTCCATGATGTTTTTATTTATTGATGATGTTGATTTGAGTACAAACAAATGTATGGACATTGTTAGGACACTTCTTGTTTATTTGTCGAATCCGAGAATTGTAACGTTTATTTCAGGAGATATTCAAACCTTTGAAGAGGAACTGACGTTGGAATTTTTACGGCAGGAAGACGCACTAAGAGAAGATGCATTTCGAGAGATTTATTATTCAGTCAATAATACTTTGGAAAGTACTTTATTGGAAAGAAAAAAGCAGCTTGCTTATGAATATCTAAAGAAGATCATACCTCCGGCATACCGCAGAGCGATTCAGTATTGGGATTTAGATGAGAGAGGGAATTATAAAATTACTGGAAATGAGGGCGATGAACAGAAAAGCCTTGTAAAATTATTGACGGAAGTAACAAAAGAGAAGTTGGGAGAAATGTATTTTGTATACAAAGAAAATGATAAAACGGAAAATATGAGACTTGCCTTCCATATGTTTGACGATACCTCCCGGGGATTGAACAATGTTTATAACGTATTGCAGGAAATATATGATTTACAGAAGAAAAAAGAAAATATAACAGAAGCGGAAAAAGAGCTTCTCCACTGGCGTTTGATAGAGACGATGATCGACTCCAAGCCATTATATGCAAAATACAAATCAGATTTACTCAAACATGTCATTGTGCTCGGACAGGGAAGGATAAGGGTTGATTTTGCAAATGCCTATCAGTTGTTATATAGAGAAATAGAGAAGATAGAAACGGAAAATATGGAACCTATGAAGAGTGTGGAGCGATTTGCTATCTACTATCTGATAGATTTTGCGGCGAGATTATTTTCTAAGAAAACCTATAATAATGAAGGCAAGAGTAAATATGGGGAATTAAAAAACAGGATCATACAGGAATATCTTCAGAGCGAAGAGGTAGACGGCAGGATTCCGGTAGAGTGGGAACTGCTTGAATTTTCCAGGATAGAGAACGCGATAAAGAAGAACAATCCGGATAGTCTGATTTTGATAAATATTTTGTCACAGTGTGATTTCGTTTTTGTTTTGCATATTATTCGATGCCTTGGGAGGGCAGAGATATACGCTATATTGGGACAAAAAAATAGTTATTCGGGTAAAGAAGCTGCCTATAAGATAGCATATGCATTCTCAAGAGCGATTCGGGCTGTTAATGAATCTGAGGATGGAATCCAGGATTATCTGGCAGATTTATATATTCAGATGCAGGAAGTGATGTCGAATTTACTTAATAGGCTGTCATTAGATCCATGGATTGTTTATGGAAGACAGCTTGTAAATGATGCCTATATAGAAGACGGCATGCGGCATATGAACGATGAACAGAACCTGGCAGAAAGGAACTTTATGAATGTAGAGAATTATATGGGTGAAGGATATGTGCCAGAAGCGCGTTGGAAATATTTATTATGGGCGGAATATGAGAATGAAAAAGAACGTTACTGGATTTACTATGAGCGAAAATTAAGGGAAAGACCTGATATAGAAATGCAGTTTAGTTTTGACTCCAAAGAAAATGTTCTGACAGGATTAATAAAAGCAATCATGGAGTGGATGAAAAAACTAAATGCTGTAGATAAGTATGAAGTAAAGTCATTAAAATCAGTTGATTATAACAGTTTCTTAGCGGAAAAGGATTGGAAATGGAAGAAGAGAAAACCCGTTTTGGAGGAAATTGATGAGCAAGAGCTGTGGGGTACAACTTATGCAAAAGAAAAAATCAAACCATATCTGGAAAGAAAGAAACATGATATTATTCATGGCATGTGCTCTGGAAGAATGATTTTTAATGCAACCCATTTTTTTGAATCAGATGGGGCAGGGGCATATTCTGAACTAAAAAATTGCGATAAAGGTAAGTCAGGCACAGCGCTTGTATATGGTATAGAATCTAAGGTGAGACGGGTGATGTCCCTGTCAGTAAAGGATGACATGGCAGAACAAATGGAATTCCCTAATGGGCAGTTTTATCTGAGTCTTGAGCAGGTGCTTATCATACAATGTATATTAGAAGAATTTTTGCATCTTCATAAGAGGGTTGTGTATGGAAAAAAAGAAGTAAGAAAACTTTTAATGGAAGTGAAAGAATTGCCGTTAGTGCTTCATACATCTGAATGGGATGAAATAAATACAGAATTGAAAAAGAGAGAAGACGCTTTTTTTGAAGGAGATTCACACTACCTAAGGGATATGGATGCTGAAAAATATGAAGAGAGCGGAAATAGGGAAATAGAGTCAATACGGGAAAAGTATTATGAGCAAAATCAGGAAAAGGCAGTCATGGAGAAATATATAAAAGAATGTATGGGTAAAACCGGAGAAAATAACGAAATGTATATAAAACACCTGGTACAGAAGGCTCAGATAATAAGGAAGAAAAAAGAATTGGAGGAAGGGAAAGCGGTAAGAGATTGGAAGGATTTCGAAGCGAAACTTCAAGAAAAAGTGGAGATATTTATTTTTCAAAGCTATTTAAGGTATCTTCAGGCGAATGAGAGTGAGGCGAAAAAAGCCGGCGCCCGTGCAGAAGACATTGTCAAACTTGCGCAATATATGCTAGATAGCGAAATCAAAGCCGACGAAAGGATTCAAAATGAGGTATATCAGATTATCAGCAAGAAAATTGATATACCAGAGAAAGAATTTGAATTATTATTCTGAGTTAAGAAATAGAGGGTTACTGTAATACGTGGAGGCATTGTTATGAATGATACGATTAACAGGTATTTGGCGATTTTGTGTTATCCTTTTGCATCATTGGATTTCTTTCTGGAGGATTATTTTGAGGAAATCATCCAGGATAATAATGCGGAGAAAAGGCTTCAGGAGGCAATGATACGTCATATTCAGGAAAACTGTAATGTATATTCCTATGATGAAATCTATATGTATCTGGAAAAATGCTATTTATATGATTTAAGGACAA
>CANOBT010000236.1 GCA_947564305.1 uncultured Lachnospiraceae bacterium
ACGACCGTCAAACTTCCAACTGGAATATATTGTCCATTAGTTACAATACAAACCTCAAGTAAATAAAATCCATTATTGATAAAATATTTTCTGTTTGCACCACTTGCTTTCAGTTTATCACAGAAGATATCACACGGCAAATGAAATCCATAATTTTACGCCGGTTATGGAAACCTTTCACATAACTGGCGTATCTACTCTAAAATCACTTTTTAGTTCCTGAATAACATCCTGATACATCTCGGTCAGTCCTTTTTCCGGACACCAGCCTAACTGGCTTAATTTTTTTCCGGAAAGTTTCAGTCCTGTATCCGGAGCATATCCTGTGATGCCGGAATCTTCTAATTCCGTTATTACCTTTATCTGTCCTCCGGCTATCTGAGAAGCAACCAATTCAGCCATGTCACGAATGCTCATCGTATTTTCCTCATTTACCACATTATAGGCTTCTCCATCTTTCCCTCTATATAATATAGTAAAGATTGCATTCACCGCATCCTCCGAAGCGCAATAATTTCCCATAGAATTCCCTTTTGTTTTTAATACGATATCCCTGTTTTCATATGCGGCACGCGCAAACTGCATATAGACCCGGTTATCATCGGGGTGGATTCCTCTGCCAAAAGTCTGGGCCAGTCTGGCTATTTTAACAGGAATCCCATACTCCTGCTGATAAAGATAACAGTAATGCTCTGCCATACGTTTACCAAGCGGATAACAACTGCGGGCAGAAAACAAATTGACATCCCCCAGTTCTTTTTCATTACGCCGCCTTCCTATATCATCCACCATCCCATATACTTCCATAGACGAAAGATAGACCATGCCTTGAACCGGCTGTTTTCTGGCCAGTTCAAGCATATTACACGTTCCCATAAGAATAGAATCTGCTGTTTCCGCCGGATGCCGCACCATCTCTGCAGATTGCGTAACTGCCGCACAATGAATAATATAATCTATAGGCCTGTCTATTGATGAAATGAAACGTTCTTTATCCCGAATGTCTGATTCTAACAATAAAAAACGGGAATCCTCTGTGTTTGGAAAAATCTGACCGGCTCTGCGTACATCTCTGGTGATTCCTGTAATTTTAATTGTACCTTTCTTAAACTCTTCCAAGCACATAAGTTTTTTGGCTGCCATACTGCCTAAAAAACCTGTAATGCCTGTAATCAGATAGTTCCCTTCATGAAATGTCATTGATTCTCTTTACTGCCTCCAGTATATCTTCTGCTTCCATCTCTGCTTTCACATCATACTTCCCGTCTTTTCCTGCCACACCTGTATGTACCAGCACTGTATGAAGCCCTGCATTGATCCCTGTTTGGATATCTATCGTACTGTCACCAATGATATAAGAATGGGAGCAGTCAATGTGATATTTACTGACCATATCCTCTATCATGCCTGTTGAAGGCTTTCTGCAATTACACTTAATCTTGTATGCCGGATTCTCCTCGGGATATCCCTTGTCCGGATGGTGAGGACAAAATACAATATCGTCCAGATACGCCCCCTGCTCTCCTAAAAGAACAGCCAGTTTTCTGTGGATCCTCCGGACATCCTCAATATCACACATCCCCCGTGCCACAACGGACTGGTTCGTGGTGACAACAGCCAGATAACCGGACTCATTGATCAGGCGGACTGCCTCGGCCGCACTTGGCTCTAATTCGAAGTCTTCTTCTGTGCTTATCAAGCCTTTATGGATATTAATCGTTCCGTCCCTATCAAGAAAAATACACCTTTGCACATTGGACAGATTCTTTTTACTCCATACACCATCCTGCTGTGCTTTCTGGGCTGCATAGAACCTGTCTACAGTGCCCGCATCACGGACATACTCCGGGGTCATATACCCGTATATATGCCCTTTTCCCATCATTGGTAACAGAACATCCTTCTCTAAATCCAACCTCCTGGGTGCATCCAAATCCCGTAGAATCGTACCAGATAAAATATAGATGCCTGCATTAACACAATTATCATACCAGTCATTTCTGAGGTTTGTTTTCGAATCCATTCCAAGGATACGGTTCTTATCATCCATGACAATCAAATCCGAATCATATGGATGGGAATTAGGGTGGACTAAAAGTGTTGCAGTCGAATGATTCTTTTCATGGAACGCAATCATCCGGTCCCACGCCAAATCAAACATGACATCTCCGAATATCAGGATGAAATGTTGGTTTCCTATCCTGTTTTTCAAGTAATAAAGAGAGCCTGCTGAACCCATAGGCTCTTTTTCTTCAATGTATGTAATGTGGACTCCTAAACCAGAACCGTCCTTAAAATATTCCTGAATCTTGTGCCCCAGATGGCCAATGATGATTACAATCTCTTTAAAACCATATCGGCTCAAGTTCTCAATCTGCCATTGCAGCATAGGTTTGCCGTTTAATGGCAGCATCGGTTTTGGAATCGCATTATGGGTCAGGGAAGACAGGCGGGTGCCTTTGCCGCCGGCCTGGATGACTGCTATATATTTATTCATTGCGGTACCTTATTCCTTTATCCTCTCTTTTTCTGGCATATCAAGCTTTCTTCTATTGGTTAAATGAACTCCCTGTATTCGCCAAAATAAACATCATCATATGATTCAACACTAAATGGATATCTTCCGTAATCTGCATATTATCCACATCTACGTGAATATTATATTTCGCCATCTCTTTCAATTTTCCACCGCTATATCCAGTAAACGCAATCGTCTGCGCTCCAACTTCATTCGCATATGTAAAAGCACGTATTACATTTTCAGAATTTCCACTCCCGGAAATTCCAATTAATATATCTCCGGGTTTTATCTTATTCCTCAATGGAACTACAAAAATATCATCATAACTCAGATCATTTGCTATCGCCATTATCATAGGCACACTGTCACTTAGGCATTCCATATCATATTTGATATCCTGGTTATAACTGATACCCTTATTAAAATCGCACCGCATATGGGATGCTGTGGACGCACTCCCCCCATTGCCGCAGGTATAAATCCGCTTTCCTGATAATCTTGCATTTTCCAGAACGTTCATAACCTGGTCAATATCTTCTATAGATAATTTGTCCAGAATCCTCTTTTCAAGTTCCAAGTATTCTCCGATTTGTTCCCTATAATCTGCCATAATCTGTTTCTCCCCTTATAACGCCTATCTGTTTTTCTCTCTGAGTACTTCCTGCACTGTTTTTCTTACAGCCTCATCAGAACAATACTCTGCTTTCCAGCCGGCTTCATGGATTCTGTCTAAACAATATCTAAATCTTGGCACATCTCCTTTCCAACCGCCCTCACCGCCTGTATAATGATACTGTACATCCTGCAGCCCCATTTCCTCGCAGAGAATGTCCGCAATGTGCGTCACGCTGGTTTCCCCGTCAACGCCGAGATTATAAAGTGATATAGCTGCCGTTTTTTCACTATCAGATAAAGTAAAACGGATAATGGCATTTACCAAATCAGCCACATAAATATATGGTTTCGTCTGTCTGCCGTCACCCAATATTTCAAGCTGCGAACTGTCCTTTTGCAGCTTCCTTATAAAATCAAATATCACGCCGTGCGTCAGCCTTGGACCGATCACATTCGGAAAACGGAATACAAGGGAACGCAAGTCATTCATATAGGTAAATGCACTGATCAATGCTTCACTTCCCAATTTCGCCGCCCCATAATAAGAAATCGGTGAAAGATTTGGCGTATTTTCGTCCAGAAGTACATCCCGCTTGTCCCCATAGACCGCAGAAGTTGAAGCGAAAAACAACCGCTTTATACCATTTTTTTTCATACAGTAAAGTACGTTATAAGTAGTTGTATATGTATTTCTGTACTCGACATCCGGATTAACCGCACTTGCCTGTATATCAGAATTTGCTGCCAGATGGTATACAATTTCCGGATCCGTTTTTTCGAAAATTCCGTCCAACGCCTCCTTATCTGCCGCATCCGCTTTATATAAAGTAAATTTATCATTTCCCTGTAAATGTGCGATATTTTCCTTGGTCCCAAGCGAGAAATCATCAACACAAATGACTTTATGCCCGCCCTCAAGCAGTGCATCACATAGATGGCTTCCAATGAAACCTGCACCGCCAATTACCATTGCCTCCATATCTGAACCTCCGCCTCTAATCCCAGTATTTGTCGCCAATATATACCACAGAACTTCCGTCATGCTCAAACGAGAATGAAAACGCCTTTAAACGCAGCCTGTTTTTCAGACATTCCTGCTTTTCTTTCGGACAATAAAAAAGTAAAAATCCGCCGCCGCCCGCTCCAAGCAGTTTTCCGCCTTCTGCCCCGTATTTCATGGCTGTTTCATACAATTCATCAATCTTCGGACTGGATATGCCGCCTGCAAGTTCCCGTTTGCGATGCCATCCTTCATTTAAAATCACCCCAAAATCAGAAAGCTCATTATTTTCGAGGGAATGCTTCATATCCCGCGCAAGTCGGCACATCTGTATCAGGTTCTTCGTCTTATCTTCCTGTGAAATGTTCTTTTTCTGCTCCGCAAGTATTTCATTTGCATTATGTGTGATGCCTGTATAAAACATCACGAGGTTGTCCTGCAGGCCATGGATAGTTTCTGCTTTCGATATGATTGGTTCTACCGATACAGTATCATCCTGGTGAAATGTGATAAAATTTAATCCGCCATACGCTGCTGCATACTGATCCTGCTTACCAATTGGACTGCCAATCTTTTCAATTTCAACCTTACAGGCTTCCTCTGCGAGCTTTGCCTTTGCTATATATTTGCCCTTATAGCAGTATAATGTGTGGAGCAATCCAACCGTGAAAGAGCTTGAAGATCCAAGTCCCGTTCCGCTTGGTACATCAGCCGTACTGCTGATTTCCACACCCTCAATCCCCAGATCATTCAACACACATCGAAAAATTGTGTGGTCTATCTCATTCAAATCATTTACAATCTCTGTCTGCGAATATTTCAGTGCTGTTTTTCTGCTGTCAAAGTACGGGTGCAGGCTCAGGTACATGTATCTATTGATACTTGTACTAAGCACACAGCCGCCATGTTCCCTGTAAAAGTCCGCCATATCGCTTCCGCCTCCGGCAAAGCTGATACGGAAAGGGGTTTTTGTTATGATCATATCCTATTACTTCCCTCTAATATCATAGCTGCAAGATTTTTACTCTCCCGCAATACCTTATCCATATTCCAGTATTCAAAGTTTCCAAAACGTCCATTTAGATACACTCCCCGTGAGCTATAGTAATCCCTGACAACCTCCATATTTTTCTTATGATTCAAATCATAAATTACATAGGCATATTGATGCTTTGTAATATTAATAAATTCCACTTCCTCCGGACTTTCTATAAACCCGACTACTTTAAGACCTTCTGCAATCTTTTGCTTCAATTCCATTTCTGAGAGCTGGTCTATCCAGTCCATTTGGCGGAACGTTACCTCTATCATATATGTAGCTCCATCGCTTTTATAGGCATCGCCCAGAAAATCCATCTTGGATATCCTGTGAAAAAGCACATTTTTATCAGCAATCATAAAAGCAAAATTTGCTCCGCTTAAATCCTTCTTTGTTTTTACAAAAGCAATGATAATCGAATTGTATTTTAAGTCTTTTACATATCCGCCAATTTCATGTGTGGCATTTCCATAGATATTTGTCAATTCCTGTATAGGGATTGTAGATACTATCTTGTCATACAAATACTCGGTTTCTGCAGTTTTTATCTGATATCCCTCGTTTACCCTGTCAATTTTTCGCAGTTCCTGATTCAGCATTATCTTACAGTTTTCCCCTAACCTGTCTGAAAATCCTCTGAGTACTGTCTCGATGCCGCCTTCTTTAGGAAAGTAAAAATAAAGCTGGTGTACATAGCCATCCACGGTTTCTCCCGCAGCACTCCGCATGATTTCCTCATCCGTCGGCTTTGGAATCCGCTCCACCATCTGTGTATCCATAAAGGATGGATCATGTTTCCAGATTTTTTCATTATACAGCCTTAAGTAAAGATTCGTTATACCTTCCCCAAACGTCTTTAAGAAAAACTGCAGCATATTCTGCGCCTCATAATTCTCATAAGGATTGTTTTGAAACGCCATGACCGCATAATTTAAATCCTCAGCCGATAATTTAGAAAGATCATTCTCAAACGGATACTGCACATACCTTCCTTTATGGATAATCTGATTAGAACGCCTCAACTGATTTGTTTCCGGTGTCACCTCGAGCATCAGATCCAACATTTCCTTATCCTTTGAAAAAAGAATATGCGGACCAATATCATAGGTATACCCCTCCTTATGGATACTTCGGCACAGCCCGCCTATTGCTTCTTCTTTTTCCAATATCGTAATTTCCTCTATCTGCTTACTGTCCTGCAGAAAATATGCAAGACTAATGGCGGCAAGACCGCCTCCTAAAACCGCTAATTTCATTCATCAACCATACTCCTTTCTCATTCTGTAAATTTGAACATAATCATAATTTGCTATAGAAATCCGTCAATCAGTTCCTCTACCTTACAAGAAATAATGCGAGTTTCTTCTATACCACTATCGAACAACTGTTTTTGTATTTCTATTCCATATTTTTTATTCGCAATCAAATAAACCGCACTAGGATACTTTTCAATCGTTTCGCTAAGTTCAAGAACCCTGACCCCATTTATAAACTTACCTATTTTCTCAAAGCTGTTGTCACAAAATGCCGCTACATTCTTACCAAAATACTGTTTCAACATAATCTGAAGGTTGCTCCCATGGCTTCCGGCAGAAAAAATAACACACTGCGCATTATCTTTTATCCGTTCATACAATTGCTTTCGCTTTTGCCTTATATTCTGCTTTTGCCAAGCCAATCTGTCCATAAACTTCTGTTTAGATTCTATCAATATGTCCATGTATTCTAGCTCATAGCTGTCAAATAATCCCCTGCATATTTGCCCCTTCTCATATCCTTCTTTCATTTCCATATAAAACCGAGCTACAAAATCTGGTTTTAGCTGTTGTGCAAGACGCTCATATGTCACAAAATAGCTACGAAACAGCTCATGATAATATGCGGGCAACACTCTGTTCCAAGTCCGCACATCTTTTGAAATTATATCTTTGATGAACCTGTACTCATCACACATAATAAAAGTCCTGTTTGAATTTTTTACTGACGCATTAGGATTATGGTAAAATAATTAACCCGCAGTCTGATAACCGTTTTTTTGGGTGGGA
>CANOBT010000237.1 GCA_947564305.1 uncultured Lachnospiraceae bacterium
AAGGAAAAGACTTCGTGAACAACGCAAGATGCAAAAAAGTGATATAGCAGATTATACAGAACAGGATGGCACATTTTATTATATAGCGGGTTATACATCCGGGGGTGCGCCTTATGGGGTTACCTGGGAGGAAATGGGGATGTCGCCGTATATGGAGGATTGTGATGATTAGTGATAAAGAGACTTTGGGAAAAGTTGAAATAAATAGCGAAGATTTGCTTAAAGAGATGTTTCCATTTAAAAAGCCGCTGACGTCCCGGTATAGAAAAAAATATGTGGAGTTTTTTGCATTAAGTGTTTTACAATATTGTTATGGCGATACATATGCTGGATTTGATGTGTATGATGCGCCGGATATTAGTGACGAGAATAGATTGGTAGGAATAGAGGTTACAGAGGCGGTTACAAAGGAAGAGGCGCAGATAAAGGGCGAATTTGTAAAATATCGTTTGGAAGGCAGATTAGAAGAGAAAGAGCGCAGAAAACAGCTAATCGAAAATAATGGTGCAAAGGTTGATGAGCTGGGTTTAACATATCCAGTGAAAAATGGTGACAGTGAAAAGTTGATTTTTCAGGATGCCGTAAGAAAGAAAATGGAAAAGTTAGCATCGTATAGGCGGCAGGGTTTTGAGAAAGTAGGATTATTTGTTTTTTATGATGAACTACCAATACCTATACGTCTTGAAGAATTAAAAAACTGTTTTGATGAGGTCTTAAATGAGTATAGAGATAAATATGATGTTATTTATTTTGTATATTCCTGTGGCCTAATAGAGTATGACATTTTGCTAAACAGTATTCAGGTACGATGTATTGAGAGAAATGACTATAACAGACTGCGATATGAAGCAAGGTTAAAAGTAGAAGCATGATTAGCAAAACAAATAAGGTCGGGGAAGGTTTGTCAAGTGCCTTTCCCGGCTTTTTATCTGTCTTAAATTCAAAATTGATAAAAAATAAATTTTTTGATTTTATTTTTTTAAAGTAAGTGTTTTTAAATTTTTATTCGTATTATATATAACTGGCCAGTTAAATGTACTATTTGAGAAAGAGGTACTTACATTGAATGATAAAAAAATAATCTCAGCAATCACAGCCCGGGATGAGCGGATGCTGGCATTTGTAGTAAAGAAATACTCCAAACTTCTCTGGAAGATTGCCGCATCTGTTTTGATCAATGCGGCTTCTGTCCAGGATGTGGAGGAATGTGTAGCGGACGTGTTTATTTATCTGTGGCAATATCCTGAAAAGTACGATCCTGACAAAGCAAAGTTATCTTCATGGCTTTCCGTAATCGCAAGGTCGAAGGCTGTTGACAGCTACCGCCGGATTATCAGAAAGAGGGAAATATCTATGGAAGAAATCGTGGTGGAAAGTCTGGGATTTGCTGAAATAGCAGCAGATGATGAAATAGAGGAAAGGTATTCCAGGGAGAAATTACAGTTATGTATTGAAGGATTGAATGAAAAGGAAAAAGAACTGATCATAAGGAGGTATTACTATGAGCAGAAACCGGCAGAGATTGCGGTTGCACTGGATATACCAAAGAAGCAGGTGGAAAACAGATTATATTATGTGAGACAGAAGCTGAGGAAAATGATGGAGAAGCAGGAAGGAGACCGGCCATAATGGAAAAGAGTAATCTCAGGAAAGAAAAGTATTCCGTAAAGAAATACAGCAGGAAAAATCTTAAGGCGGTACAGGCCATTGTGCAGGAGAAAACAGGGGCAGCTATTGTTCCGAACAGAAAGCCGGACGGACATAAAATCAGGCAGATGGCGCTTTTGGCTGGCTGTTTGTTATGTCTGGTATCGTTAAGTGCATTTGCATATGCAAAGTTTTCAGACCTGAACGGAGATGTGGCGGGGTTTGCGTCAGCCTATCAGGGTGATGGCAGGTTTGAGATTGTCATTACAAATGATTCCGACAAGGAATTGGAGCTGCAGGATGATGTAAAGGTTATGCAGTGGTCAACCGGTAAAGAAATAGAAGGGGACAGTGGAAAGATCAGGATGTCCGGGCAGGCAATAGCGCCCCATTCTCAGGGGGTCATTTCCATTGATCTATCAGAAGGCTATGATGTGGAAGCAATGGAAGAAAATCTGCCGGAAGGGGATTGGTATTATTTTGTCCTGACAAATAACAACTTTGCTTTTGGGCAGGACTGGATGTGTTCTTTTGATTTTGAGATCGAGCAGACAGATGAGGTCATGGACAGGTCGGATGATTTTATGGAGCAAAGGGCGGAAAGGCGCAAGGAAGAAGAAAAGCAGTATGCTACAGGTGAACTGGCTTTTCCGGATTGGAGCTGGCCGACGGTCAGCCGGGATGTATCAGGACTTTATGGCATACGGGAAAACGGAACTTATTCGGGTCATGTGAATATTGCCGGAACAGCCGGGGATGAAATCTATGCAGTTGCGGATGGGGTGGTAACAGAGGCAGCATTTGAAAGTTTCTCCGGGAACTTCATCACAGTGGACTTAGGGGATGGCGTCACAGTGAAATATGGGCATCTGAAAGAAATAGAGGTGTCTGAAGGCGAGGAAGTAAAGCAGGGACAGGTCATCGCAACACTGGGGCAGACCGGAATGGCTACAGGCCCTAACCTGCTGTTTGCAGTAAGCATCAATGGGGAGGAAGTCAACCCATTTGTGGGGTAGGGACAATTTCCTGTCAAAAGAAAAGGCAGCTTCTGACGGTTTATATCGGCTGGAAGCGGAACGGAGACAGATATGTATAAAAAACGTTTGATAATTGCAGTTGTGATGGCTGTCTGCTTTATGACAGCCTGCACACGGAAAACGGACAGTGAAGGAGGCGTTGTCGGGGGCGCTGCTGAAGATAATGGGTATCAGGAGAGCCGGACGAATGAAAATGAAGCAGGGAGCCTGTCAGATGATGTCAAGACTGCTTCGGATGATGAGCATGATTCAGGCAGCAGTTCTGCTGAAAAGGATTCCGCAGAATCTCCCGGTTATTCTTTCGACAGGGAGGTTTCAGAAATCCTTTCTGCCTGTACAGACACAAAAATTGAACAGACGGTTCCGGTTGCAGGTGGGAGATCGCTTCTTATCAGTGCGGATGTCAACGTGGAGGGAATAACCAGAGTCAGCCAGTATGAATATGTCCTGATGGACATTACCGAAGAAGGACGTGCAGACCTTTTTCAGTCAGTATTTCCGGAAACGGCGGACCAGGCTGAATACGATGAATTGAATGATGTCTGGACGCTGGATATTGACCCTGCCATAAGGAATTATTTTCTGTACCAGATCAGCTATTCCAACGGTGGGGCAACCATTCCCGGTGAACAGATTATGGTGTTTGAGAACAGATATTATGACCTGTACCCGTTTGAGGATAACCGGCTGAGGTCGGTTTCAGGCAGCGGGGTAAATGTCTCTTTGGGCGAGGCAGAGAGCGTGTGCAGGAAGGTGGTGGTGGACATAGCAGACACAGGGGATTATGCGGTGGATTTTATCCACGCTTACGGAAACAATGGGAGGCGCCCTTACTTAAAGCTGGTATTTAAGCGTATGCTGGACGGTATGCCTGTAACGGCATATAATGACCTGGCATTCCTGCTTGACAATGAGGGCATTGAGAAGGTGTCCGGCTCCCTGTTTTCTGTAAAAGATACCGGATTGGGCGGAATAATTCTTTCCCCTAAGGAAGCTGTGGCGAAACTACAGGAGCAGGCGGCCTTTCTGGACTTTGAGGAGGAAAGCAGTGTTGCAGTCACTGAGATTACTTTGGAATATGTGGTGGTCATATCTGACGACGGAGAGATACTGGCCACACCTGTCTGGAGATTTCTGCTTGGGGAGGACGAAGATGAGAGAAATTTCCTGCGCCAGAAGATACTTGGCATTGATGCGGTCACAGGGAAACTGATCTGGGAAGAACGGGGGCATACGCTGTGAGCCGATTTGACAGGATTGTGTATAGAGCCGGGGAAGGTTTGTCAAGTGCCTTCCCTAGCTTTTTATCTGTCTTTCGGGGAATAAATCTGTACATGGGGATAAAGTAGATAATATTTAGAGAGGGTATGTTACAGTTAAGCTAATTGAACACGGCGACGGGAAATTTTACAGTGATGTAATTATGAATTTGTCACCTTTTATTCTCTTTCTGCGTGTTTAAAATATAAGGGGTGGGAAAATGTCGGTAGAAAATCTGGTAAAGGAATACAGCAATATGCTCTTTAAGATATGTATGGTTATTTTGTGCAATGAGCAGGACGCGCAGGATGTACTACAGGATACGTTCTGCCGCTACATGGAAAAAGCAATTGATTTCCGCGACAAGGAGCATGAAAAGGCATGGCTTATTAAAGTAGCGACGAATCGATGCCGTGACATTCACAGACAGCAGATCAGGCATCCGCGCGCCGACATGGAAGAAGTTACTGCGTATTGTGAAATGCCGGAGCAGAGCGAGGCGCTGGAGGCGTTGGTCAGACTGCCGGATAAATTGAAGATTGTTATTTATCTGCATTATATTGAAGGATATAAAAGCGCTGAAATTGCCCAAATGCTTGGAATATCCGTACAGGCAGTGAAAAAGCGCATGCAAAGGGGCAGGGAAGAACTGAGGTCTATGTTGGAATAGCGCATAAATTTATTCCCATGTTGTTTGACATGAAACAGAGAAAAGGAGCGTTGGTATGAAAAAAGAACTGGAAAATATGCAGGACGCGGTAAACTCCATCAATATCACAGAAGCAATGCAAAAGGAAATTATTCAAAGGGTAGAAAACGCCACAAAGAGAAAAAAATTTCGTTTCTCCAATGTGGCGGTAGCAGCTGGCGTTATTGTCATCTTGTCGGGAGTGCTTAGCGTTCCGGTACGTGCGTTTGTCAATTCATTGATACAGGAGCGGATGGAACAAGTACCGGAAGAAGAATTGACAGCGCTGACAGACGATTTGAAAGAACAGAAAGTAGGAGGGGACAGTTTTTCCAGAGCATATACGGAGGAAGAAGAAAGGAAAATGGCAGAACTTGTCCAAAAATATCAGGAGGGTGTTTTTCCGGAAGGAGAGCTGGTGCAGACAGAAAGTGTGGAAGAAGCAAAAAAAATTGGATTTTGTTTTCTGGTGACAGACAGTACATTTTACCTGCCGGACAGGGAACTGACAGAAGAAGAAATGCTTCAGATCATAGATTTTTATGCGAAAAGGGATTATGCATTGGCAGAGCAGTACAGGGAAGAACATGCCGACGAGATTGCGAAACAGAAAGAAAACGAGGAACAAAAGAAAGCGGAAGCCATAGAAAGCGGCGGCATAACGGAAGAGGAGTCAGTGGAGATTGCACAGGAATGGCTGATAAAGATTTATGGCGTCACCGAAGAAGGATTAGAGATTGATCATTATTTCAGCGATGACGCTCCGGTAGCGGGCAAAAGGGAAATTTATCATGTAAACTGGAGGGATTTCTCTAATCAGCAAAACTATTCTTTCTGGATCGCTGCTAAGGATGGCAGTTTAGTCTACACAGCTAGAACCGGAAGAAATGTGGAGAAAGAAGCATTTGCTGTTACAGAAGCAGATGCGCTTCTGCCGGAACTGAAACAGAGCGCAGCTCTTTTTACCAAAGAGCAGTTGCAGCAGAACTATAAGGATGTTTATTGTGCTTATTATAGTGTTAATGATGTTTTGAACGGGAGTGTAAGCTTCATTTTTGTACGGGAGGATAACAGTGTATTTACGCTGGCTTATGATTGGAATGGAAAAATTAAAGAGTTTCAGGAAAGTCAGTTTTCAACTTATGAGGAAGAATATGAAGATATGAAAGAATCAGCGGAAGCAGCAGAGTATTATAAGCACAAGGGAGATGAGACAGAGATTAATTGGTTCTTTGAAAAAATAGAGGGTATGGAATGATAAATAATATATTCCAACTGTCAGGATTTTGGAAGTGGAAATAGAGGAAACAAAAGAAACAGGAATTATGCTGGAAGGATAACGGAATGTAAGGAGACAGCATGAGCAAACGAATCGTATTTATTATGGCAACAGTATGTGTTTTATTGATAACGGGGTGTGGGGCTTCAAACAGTGCGGCAGATTCCGCTGGGGCTGATAGCCAAATGGAGGAAAATGCTGAACAGACAGACGCAGAGGAAAAAGCGGCATCAGAGGACATAGATGATTCAGCAATTTCAAGTGAGATCGTAAAAGAATTGACAATGGAGGCTCTCGTGGAACTGTATGAAAACGGCGGCCTGGCATTGAAAGTGGAAGAGGAAGGTCTGGAGGGGTTTCTTGCATACGGGAATATGAAACAGGTTTCCGGGATGGCAGATTCTTTGACAGGACTTTACACATGTGATCTTGTTTATCAGTATACGTCTGAGGAAGGGATAACCAGTGATAGAAATTATGAATTGCAACTCTCTTACTGGCGTCCGGAGACTGCTGAGGAATATGGATATGCCGAAAATGAGATTGATAATATCCGGCTGATGGAAAAAGAATCTAAGGATGCAGTGCTGCTTTATGAGGTGGATGAGAGATTTGCGCCTACAAAGGATTTGCAGGGATTTTTACAGCGGGATTACGGAATGGAGAAATATCTGACCTGTGACCTGCCAAGTGATTTTACATTGGGAGAGTATAGGGAAGATATTGGATTTTGCGGGGGCTGGCCGCTGGAAGGGGAAACGGAACAACCGTCTCATGGTGAAGGAATTACAGAAGCATGGTATTGTCCCGGTGGTATCGGCAGAGGAGAGACTGCATGCCAGATTTTGCAGTTTGATAATGGGACACTCACAAGTGTTACTTTGATGATGAACCATACGGGACAATACCATGAATCCGAAATATTGGAAGGCTGTGAAGTTCAGGCGGTTCTGGTGGAGTATTCTTTTGATCTGTTCACTGCTTCCGGTTGGGAGGTATATATGTCACAGCATCCGGAAACGGAGGAGGATACATTAAATTCTCATTACTGGTATGTTTTTCTGGGAAAAGAAGATAGCGAGATTTTTTATGTCCTGTTTTTGAATCAGGAGTATTTTACCAGAGATGATGCCATCCATATGGCACAGTCAGTCCGGTTTACAGAGAGAGCATTTTGACATTTTAGCAGCCTATTATCTGTTTATACAGAGAAATAGGCAGAAGCCAGTGTTTGACATGTAGCTGTAAAGGATCGGGGACACATTGGCATGTGAAGTAGCAGAGGAGTTTGGAAAATACCTTGGGAC
>CANOBT010000238.1 GCA_947564305.1 uncultured Lachnospiraceae bacterium
CTTAGTTTTTAATTCATCGACTCCTTTTCCCTCTAAATCTGCCTTAATCTCGGCTTTCACTTTCTCCGCCTGGGCTTCCAGCTCTTTCATTTGCGCTTCAATAGTCTGCAGCTTTTTAACTCTGTTCTCAATCATTCTCTCCGTCATGGTGTGTTCTCCTTTCATGCAACGTTTTTCTTTATCTTTATGCTTTTATTCTACATCATTATATATAATATGTATGCTTTTTATAGATTATCTATATTTTTTTGTAGATTTATTATTGTATTATATAGAAACATCCGCTATAATACAATCACCGAAAGGAAGTGAGCAAATGGCTTTTTCTTATGACAAACTCTGGAAATTACTAATAGATAAAAAAATGACTAAAGAAAATTTCCGTATATTAATCAAAGCATCTCCTACAACAATAGCAGCAATGGGTAAAGGGGAAGGCATTTCCCCTAAAGTCTTAGACCGTATATGTACAGCTTTTAATTGCCAACCTGGTGATATCATGGAGCATGTACCTAACACTAGTTCAGAAAGGGGAGAAATATTTCAAATGACAGAATATGATTTTATTAAAACCGTAACAGTAAAAATTGATAACAGGCAATCCGTCCCAAAAGAAGAAATTAATACCGCCTTGAATTATCTTCATGCACTTCAATCAAGCAATGTATATCCAAGCTCTAAGATTGAAGCTATGCATATCGGTGGAGTACTCGCTGATGAATTAAGCAAAAAGTAATTCGGAAAGGAAGTGTTGCCATGTCAGCATTACAACCACAACCTATCATTACCACTCTGGAAGAATATGAAGCACTCCCGGAGGATACAAGAGCAGAAGTCTTTGACGGACAGATTTATTACATGGCCAGTCCATCACAAGATCACCAGACTATTCTCACAGAACTGCTTGTCTCTATCCGCAATCATATACGGAAGAAGGGCGGAGGATGCCAAGTATTCCCGGCTCCATTCGATGTGAAGCTTTCTACGGAGCTGCTTACCATTGTCCAGCCTGACATCATGATTGTGTGTGATAAGGACAAGCTAGATGGTAAGCGCTGCAATGGTGCCCCAGACTTCATCATTGAGATTGTTTCCCCAGGGAATCCGTCAGATGATTATATCCGCAAACTCTATTACTACAAAAATGCTGGAGTCCGTGAATATTGGATTGTAGATCCGCGCCGTAAGACTGTGACGGTTAACTATTTTGAGGGAAATATGCTCAATGTTCAATATTCCTTTGATTCTACAATTAAGGTTAATATCTATGATGATTTGTACATCAATTTCTCTGATATTGCCGGTTTGCTGAATATTTAGCCAAAAGAAAAGGCATGTGCTCCGCTGCATATGCCTTTCATTCCGTCTATGTAATTTTCTGTCATTCTCTACTGTTCTTTCTTATTTTCTTCTAACCACTGCTCAAAATTTCCCTCTGGATTCCACTTATAAAACGCTATTTTCATATTTTCCAAAATAATTTGTGCATTTGGATGGGCCTCTCCTAGTACCCTTTCTTTAATCTGCAGACTCTTCTTTTGCAGTTCTTCCGCTAAATTTCTGACACCATTTACACCAATTTTGACACCGTTTTTTTGTAAATCAGTCAATAATATACGAGCATAGACGATATATAATGCTTTGATATAACGTATTGACGATGGGAAACGGCAACAAATACTAAGAGCAATTTTATTCTCATGGGATATTTTCTTACAAAAATGTAAGGTGAATGCTTAATCTGAAAGCCAAAGCAAAATTGCCAACGGAAAATCCGCTGGCAACCAACATTTACTTCGATAATTCATATTCAAAAGAAGCCCTGTCTGTCTTAAAGGAAAAGAAAATACGTTCTCCCTTCCGAAATCTGTAAAATGCCTGGCAAGCCGCGCTTTCGTGAATCGTCCTCGTCATGTCTCCATTAGCAGGAGCTTTAAGAGGGCGCTTGACTCCCTCCAGCAATCTTGCTTCTAACTCCAAATCTCCCTGAACAATTCGAAGTTTCCCATTCTGAGCCTGTACTGCTCTTGCCCCCAAATAAGTTGCCAGCCGATATTCTCTGCCCTTCCATAACACAACACCTATGACGCCGCGAAAATGAAACCCTGCAACGGGAACATCGGCCACAGATAACATCAGCGACCCGTCCGGGAAACCGCACTGTGTCCACACATATTCTTTAGGAAATGAACATCCCTGGTCACCCTCCCAATATCCGAATGCATCCTGAAACAAATATTCCTGGCCATTAACGTACACCCTGCCTTGAACAAAATGCCGCATGCTTTGCACACTATGCCGGCATTCTAGAAAAGGCAGTACGGAAAATGGCCCCATAATATCATATTTTAAAGGAAAAATCGGTCCAAAATGCAATTTTCCATTTATATTTAACTCTGGCGTATGTATTGCCAAAAGGATTCCTCTCTTTCCAAAGCGATTTTGTCCTATCCGAATATCCTCTCCTGTCCGATGAAATGCAGCAACAGGGAAATCAACTTTCCATGAATGATGTTCTGTAATGATCTGAATGGAACAAAATTTCTTTTGTTCTGACTTGTGGACTGCCGGTATAACTGCCAGCGTCTGAGTCGCAGACTGACATTTAAAATACCATCCATAAAAAAAATTACGCATAAATTCTGTCCTCCATTGAGAGATATTTTATTTTTCCTCAAATAGCTGTCATTTATACACCGCAGTCCCTATAGTCAGAATCACTGATTATATTTTGCTAATGTTTATTCCCACTGAAAGCACTTCACCGCAATTCCCGTGCAAACAATAGCAACAGCCCCCATGACCGCTACCGGCAGCCACAGGTTATCAACAGCCAGCCCCAGTGATGCCGCTTTCATAAGCTGTATCCCCTGTGTCAAAGGAAACAATCCGACAATCTTCTGCAGCATCTTTGGCATTACCTCAAACGGTACAGTTGCTCCTGAAAATATCAACATAGGGAAATACAGGATACTGGCTATAACGCTGGCTATTTTCGTATCTTTTGCAATCCCGCCTACCATCATGCCGATACTTAAGGTAGAAATCAATGTAAGAAACCAGCTCCCAATAAAGGCAGGCCAACTCCCACGAAACGCCACTCCCCAGAAGCATGCAGCGGCCGGAAAGAGAAGAACCATAGAAACAAGGGCATACAATACATAAATCGTAAATTCTACAACGAGAAGCATGACCGGGCTCACAGGAGTCACCTGAAAACGTTTCAGGATTTTACGTTCCCGATATTCCGATACCACAATCGGCAGACCCATAAGGCCTCCGGCACAAATAGATATGGTACACACCGCACTCATAGACTGCTCCAGAAACGTATACTCTGCTCCGGGATATGCCGGCCTGGACTGATAAATAATCCCAAGGACAACCAGTACTACTACCGGCATAATCACCGCAAAAATAACCATATTCATATTTCGGATATTCAATTTTAGTTCTGTTTTCAAAAGATTTGTAAAAGTCCTCATGCATCTGCCTCCTCATCTGAAAATTTTAAATAAGCATCCTCAAATTTTTCACATCCGCTTTGCTCTTTTGCCTGCTCTATTGTTCCATAAAACACCGTCTTACCTTTTTTCAGGATACAGACCTCATCACAGAGCGCTTCCACCTCATCCATAAAATGCGATGTAAGAAAAATAGTCAGCCCCTGCGCTTTTAAATCCTCCAGAATCTTCCACACTGTCCTCCTTGCCTTCGCATCAAGCCCCGTTGTAAGCTCGTCTAAGAAAACCAGCTCCGGCGCCGGGATAAGCGCCAAGGCAATAAACAACCTCTGACGTTCACCCCCTGACAGACTTTTTACCGCATTTTTCAGCTTATCGCCAATTCCAAACCGCTCACAGAGTTCCCTCCAGTCTGACGGGCTGTCATATAAACATGCTATTTCCTCGCATATTTCGGAAACTTTAATCTCTGGCTGATAATCTCCTTCTTGAAACTGGACGCCTACCTTTTGGAACAGTGCCCGGCGTTCTTTTCCTGGGTCACGTCCCAATACAAGCGCTGTCCCTTGTTCGGCCCGCCTGGTTCCTAAGATACATTCAATCGTTGTACTTTTCCCTGCTCCATTTGCTCCCAGCAGCCCAAAGACTGTGCCATTCTTAACGGAAAGATTCAAGCCGTCCAATACCTTTTTCCCGTTATAAATTTTTGTAAGGCCGCTTACTCTGATGGCTTCTTTCGCTTTTCTCATTTTTATCTCCTCTCTTACTCCTGTTTTCAGATTGCAGTATAGCATTACCCGGAAATATCTTCTCGACTTTTTTTGGCATATTTGAGGTGCCGCGCTTTTCAGCTGATGGAGCTTGTATGAGATAAGTTATGGTGGAAATTTCTTTTCTGCCGCTGGGCAGATTGATGTTACTTATTAGCCTTTGGTAGTGTTTGCATAAGCGCAAAGAAATGTTGTGTCTCGCCAGTATTAAAATACGCATACCATTCTTCCAGCGTGTCGGGTCTAAAAACGCCTAAGTGCTCAATAATCTGCTTTGCCCACAGCAAGGCTCCAGATGCACTTGCGGTAATGAGATTGTCACCCACAACAGAAAGCTTGTCCACAAAGCAATCTGTCCCTTTATAGTTGGGGCAAAACATTTCAAGAAACCCTGCTCCGTTGCTTGTGTGCGGGCGCTGATCTAGCAGTCCTGCGCGGGCCAGAGCAACAGTAGCGCCACAGATAGCGCACACAGTAGCACCCACAGAAAGTAGCTCAGTCGCTTTCTTGATAATAGCACCATGTTTCGGATCATCCCAGGTGTTTCCCCCTGGCAACAGTAGAACACTCTTATCATTCATCACAATATTATCAATTACACAATCTGGAATAATGTTAAGACCGCCCATTGTTTTTATGGGCTCTTTTGAAATACCGACCGTTTTGACCGATACGTCTGGTGCATCCTTTTTGAAGAATCGACCAGAATTTAATTCCGCGGTAACGTACCCTATTTCCCAGTCTGCCATAGTGTCAAGAGTATAGACATAGATCGTAAACATAACTCTCCTCCATCTTCATAGTTGATTAGTCTGCTCCCTTATTGTATCATGTAATTGTTGACATCATTATGTCAGCATTTATGTGATAATAAAAGAATTTGAAAGGCGGCTCTCGAATGAAAGTAGATAGACTTGTTAGTATTATTATGATACTCCTTGAAAAAAAGAGGGTAAGCGCACAGAAGTTAGCAGATACGTTTGAAGTCTCGCCCCGCACAATATACCGCGATATAGACACAATTAGCATGGCAGGTATTCCTATCCGTTCTACATCAGGAGTAGGCGGAGGATTTGAAATTATGCCAGATTATAAGGTTGATAAAAAAGTTTTTTCGGCGGATGACCTCTCAGCACTTTTGATGGGCCTTTCCAACCTTTACAATATAGTTCGGGGGGATGAATTGATACACGCTTTGGCAAAAGTCAAAAGTTTTATTCCTGCCGACAGAGCGAAAGATATAGAGCTAAAAGTGAACCAAATATGTATAGATCTGAGCCCGTGGGTAAGCAACAGAAATACTCAATCGTATTTGGAAATTATAAAAACTGCTTTGCAGGAAAACAGGGCAATTTCCTTTAGTTATATAGATCGTCATGGAAATAAAACAACACGAACAGTCGAACCATATCAGCTTGTACTAAAAAGCAATCATTGGTATTTTCAAGGATACTGTTATAGCAGAAATGATTACCGCTTATTTCGATTGTCTCGCATGACAGATTTGCAAATGAAAAAAGATACTTTTGTTCCACGGGCTTATCAAAAACCTATTTTAGACATCGCAGAAATTGTGGAAACACTGCAAATAGAAATCAAAATCCGTATCCATAAATCTATAATGGACAGAGTACTTGACTTCTGCGCTTATGAACACTTTACGCCAGATGACGATGAATATTACATTGTAGACTTCCCCTTTATTGATAGAGACTACTACTATGATATACTTCTAAGTTTTGGCGATAAGTGCGAATGTCTGGAACCTTTACATATCCGTGAAAAAATAAAATATAAAGTACATAATATAGTTGCCCTATATGATAATTAGAATCTTAGATATTTACTTTATTCTATCGCTCTGACAATGCACATTAAGCGCCTTAATTGCACGCAATTCTATATATCCCCGTTCCCCCCGCGGTTCCAGCTGGATACGTGGGCTATCGTCATCCCATTCGTAACCAATCACTGCCGGATCATATTGGTTCATAGAATACTGTACGGAAAGGATTGCCTGGGAATAATCTTCCTCCCTGAACGGCTCACCCTGAAAAACCAGATACTCCGAAGCAGGCAGGGAAATGATATCAAATCCTTCCGGGATCCCACCTGCATAGTCTGACTCCACTTCTACCCCCTGTACATAAGTAGACGTACCCGGCGTCTTAAATCTTTCAGGCAGCCAAAGGCAGACGGGCTCCCCGCAGAGAGAATCCATACTCGTGAGAATTCCCCATATGTCACAGTTTACCTCGCTGCAGTAATCAAAATAATCCTCTGCGCAAATACCCCGCTTGATGATTGCCTTGCGCTCTGGCTTTCGGATTACCTGTACAAAAACACTCTGCAAATTTTCCATATCAACAACATCCTTCCTTAATTCTTTGAATTTCACGCCATAAGGGATAAAAAGCGCAATAGGAACCGGGTCCTTTACATAGTCTCCTGGATTACAGCCAAATTCTTTGTAAAAGGCTCGTGTATATCCGTCCACACTGCCAAAGCCGCACTCATAAGCTACATCTGAAACAAGACACTGCTCCTGCTTCAGCCGCATAGCGGAACGTGTAAGACGCAGCTTCCGAATATATTCCGCCGGAGTTGCCCCCAGATAATTCTTAAACAGCCGGTAGGAATGCCATGGGGAATAGAGCGAAACTTCCGAAAGTTGAGTTAATGTAAGTTCTTCTTCCAAATGTCCCTCAATATATTCCTGCATCCTCTGAACAGCCTCCATTTGTTCGTTCATACCGCCCTCCTGATATACTGCTAATGCTCCACCCTGTCAGAATCCAGATTCAAAAACCATACAGTTAATGAATCTAGTACAACCTCGCAGAATTCACTGTTAATTATGCAATGCTGTACTAGATTCCGGCCAGGTAAAACACTCGATTTATTGCAAAGACCTCCGTAAATATTCAGCCGTAATCGTTTT
>CANOBT010000239.1 GCA_947564305.1 uncultured Lachnospiraceae bacterium
AAAATACAGAGCCGTATCCCACAGCGGAAGATACCTTGATATAGCCGCCCTGCATGGTGACGATCTCACGAACCAGATACAGCCCGATGCCGATGCCGTCCACATCGTGTACTTCCTCTTCCCGGTAGAAGCGTTTGAAGATCATGCCCTGTCGGTTTTCCGCAATTCCCTTCCCACTGTCCGCAATGTCGATTTTCACATACAGCTCCCAGCTTTGGACGGTGACGCGAATCGTGCCGCCCTCCGGCGTGTACTTTACAGCATTATCCAGAATATTGAACAGGGCCTCGCCGGTCCATTTCCTGTCATGGGCCAGCGCCAGATCAGGCGGGCAATCCACACTTACATGAATATTTTTCTTTTCGGCGTTAAGCAGGATACCGCCCAGCGCCGCCGCAAGGGTATCATAGAGCGGCTGTATTTTTCTGTCCAGAGAAATCACGCCGGTTTCCAGCCGGGAGGTCTTTATCATAGCCTGCATAAGAAAATCCAGCTTATCAAGCTGTCCGCTGGATGCCTGTAAAAACTCCCGCTGTTTTTCCTCCGGCACGGACTGTTCAAGCAACGTGGCGTTTACCATCTGGAGGTTGGCAATCGGCGTTTTCACCTGATGGGATATGTCGGAAATCAGTTCCTGCAAATCAGCCCGGTCCTTCGCCACACGCTCCCGATTCTCCCGCATGACTTCATACAGACGCAGCAGCCGATGATTGATTTTGTAAAACAGATTTTCTTCCTCATGAATTTGCGGCGGTGGGGCCGCCCCATCCAGCATATCATCCATCGTCCGGCAAAGGCTGTCCGAAAATAATACCAGCTTGCGGCGGAGAAACGCCACAAAAACAGCAACGCAGGCAAAAACCAGAATGGTAAACAGCAGGCCCAGCCAGACAAGAATCAGGTTCCCGGTAAGCAGATACACCGTAGCAAGGGCAGCCAGCGAAATGCCACATAAAAAGGCAGTCCCTATGGCACAGGCCCGGTTGACAGAAAGCCCTTTCACTTTTTCAGCCCTCCAATCCACATATAGCCCATGCCGTAAACTGTTTTGATATATTGCAGGCCGTCCACTTCAATTTTACCCCGGATGCGGCTGATCGTAACCGTCAGAGTGTGTTCATCCACAAAATTTTCGTCCGCATCCCACAGCTTTTCAAGAAGCATCTGACGGGTCAAAACGATTTTGGGATTTCTCACCAGCACTTTCAGCAGTCTATATTCTAGCGGCGTAAACGTAATTGACTCCCCGGACAGTTCTGCGGTCAGCTCCGAGAAATTGATGGACAGCGTACCGTCCGCATAGCAGTCGCCGCCTGTCTGCTTTTGGATGCGGCCAAGCAGAGCCGATATCTTTTTACGGAATACACTGATGGGAAAGGGTTTTGTTACATAATCATCCGCGCCCAGCTCAAACCCTTTCAGCATATCGCTTTCCATGTCATTTGCCGTCAGAAAAATCACAGCAGTATCAGGGCGGCGCTCCTTGATCTGTTCGCAGAAATCAAACCCGTTTCCATCCGGCAGGTTCACATCCAGCACAATCAGGTCATAGTCCTGCGCTTCAAAGAAACGAACCGCCTCCGCACTTGTCACAGCGGAATCTACAGTATAGCCGGACGCAGAAAGATTGTAGCACAGTGTATTGTTCAAAAGCCGGTCATCCTCCACCACTAAGAGCCGCATACGTTCACATCCTTCCAGTTCTATTCTTCTATCATGGATAGTATCATTGAAATGTTACGAAAATCTCACAAGAAAAAATTATATCATATTTTACTTTATTTGTGTCAGCACTCCCATATCCATCTCATACACCCTATCACAGAGCAGCCTGATGTCCTCCCAGTTATGACTGATGATGAGGATTAGCTTTCCCTCCTCTTTCAGCCCAAGCAGAAGTTTTCGTATCTCTTCCACGCCGTGATTATCCAGTCCATTCATGGGCTCGTCAAGGATAATCAGACTGGGATTTTCCATGATAGCCTGTGCAATACCCAGCCGCTGGCGCATCCCCAGGGAATATTTCCCAACCCATTTCTTATCGTCAGGGTCAAGACCAACCATGGTGATGCACTCCCTGATCCGCTCCTTTCCAGCCACATTTCGGATGGAGGCAAGATATTTTAAATTCCGATATCCGGATTCTCTGGGCAAAAATCCTGGTGTCTCGATGATGAAGCCAATATCCTCGACAAATTCCACATCTCGCCCGACCTGTTTTTCTCCGACCCATATCTCACCTTCCGTGACAGACATAAACCCGCAGAGGCACTTGATCAGCACCGTCTTCCCAGAACCGTTCCTTCCCACAATCCCATAAATTCCCCGCTCTGGTATCTCCAGATTAATGTCCTTCAATACCGTCTGCTCCTCTATTGTCTTAGAGACATTTTTAAAGATAATCCTTCTGCCATTCATTTTTGCTGTCCCCATTTCTTTATTTTTTTAGTTCCCGACCCCAGGCAAATCACAATAAAAAGCGTGATTGTCACTGCAAAGAACACCACCGCATATTCCAAAGATACGCCATAAGACAGGTTGTTCCCTGACATCACCTTCAATTGTGCCAACGTCACCGGCGAGAAAAGGTACGCCTTTGGTGTCCATGAATTGTAGATCATTACATCCAGAAATACAAAAAAAGATGCCACCAATATCCCTGTCATCTTTTTTGTGATGTAATTGAACAAATAGACCACCAGCCCCATCCATGCAACGCACGCCCACTCAAGCAGGAAGCTGATTGCAGTCGCCTCCACAGGCGAAAATACACCGACAATATAAGCAAACACCGTAAACGGTACACCATACTGATTCCCCGCGTTTGTCCTTGCCAGCGTCCCCCAGATGATTCCCCAGTCGCCGCTAAACCTGGTTTGTGAAAGCAGGCTGATAACACTAAACACCCATATAACCCCCACAAACAAAAATGAAGATGCCAGAATATACAGTACATTACCCAACTGCCATGAAAATCTCCCGGAACGTTGAATAATATAGTAATGAGCCTTCCCTTCAAAGGGCGCTGTGCTAAACAGAAAAACCGCACTCACCAGAAAAACCATCTGGCAGATATAATCATTTAT
The DNA here is from genome assembly GCA_947564305.1 of uncultured Lachnospiraceae bacterium. The sequence continues at coordinate 3,087 of CANOBT010000239.1, forward strand.
CAGATGTGGAAAAGCCCACGGACTCACTTTCTCTGAGGCCGCCTGCGCCAGATCAGCCACCGGCTCCAGATAGGAATAGATAAACACAGCAAGAATCATGAACAGAATCAGCACCCTGACTTGCACTAATTCCTGCTTTAGCTGAAAGCAAAATACCCGAACTCCCTTACTCATTCTTCACCCTCCCTTTCAGCTTCCGGTAAAACAGGACGCCAAATCCCACAGTCAGTCCCAACACCACCAACGCAGAACACAAAATGGTGAGCCGATCCGTACCGACGGAGCTTCTGCCCTGCAGCCATAAATCCAACCGGAGTCCAACAGGAATCTTCAAAACAAAATAAGCCCGACCTGTCAAAAAGGACAGAATCAAAGGAGAGGCCGCCGTCACATAGATATTAGGGAAATATGACGATACCAGCAAAGCTGCCGTTGCCCATAACCCTCCGGTCAAGAACAAAAGGAAGATAACCGCTGTAAAATAACCGGCAACATTACCCTGCAACAAAAATTCATAAAAAGGAAAAGCTTCTGTCTCCGGCAATCTGGCTCGATGAAACAACTGAATAAAAGAATTTGCCAAAAGGATAAAGGCAATCCCACCTGCCGATACCGGAAGAGCTCCTGAGAGGAACGTTGTAAGCACCTTGGACATGCAGTATTTCTTCTTCCCTGTTTTCATAAGCAGCATCCTCAGCATATTCGTATTGTATTCCTCACAAAAACTTACTGCATAGGGAAGCGCCGCCAGCATTGGAACCACATAGATACCATAAAAGCCGCCAAATATAAAAGAATTACACCAATAATAGTATACATCCACAGTCTCAGGGGAGGTCCACATAAATGGTATTTGGTTCCAGGTGTCCAGGCAGATACACAGCACAACACCAACCGGCACAAGAAAAAATCTCACTGTCAGACTTCTCTTAAATTCGGCACCAAGCAGGCGGGGCAATACCCTGTTATTCTCCATAGGCCAGATTCCCTCCCGTTATCGCATTGATTCGCTCGGCGCTGCTGTTTCCCGAAGGCGAATCTATCTGCACACACCAATAAGGCGCCAGCTTATACTGTTCCGTCTCTTTCCAGTCCGGTACAACAACATACTCCAGCCATATCCGGGAGATTGTAACCTGCGAGTCCAATATGGTATTCTCATAAATTTCCTTTACCGCTTCCAGCGCTGCCTCCGCTGAAATAATTGTCTGCGCCTCTGCTTCCGGGCTGGCATCAAAAAATCCACCCCTAACGGCTATATAGCGAATCCCATCCTGATCAAGCAACATCGTAATCCGGCTTTCAGCCGTCCAATAGGTTTCCACCGCCATGGATATGCCCGGCTCATTGATGCCGCTGTAGATTGGCAGACCTTCCTTCGTCAGTTCATACTCCATATAGTACATCTCATCTGCGTCCGACCAGTCATCGACCGTGGCTGTTTTTCCTCTCTGTGCATCTTCCTGGTAGTTCTGCGTCTGTCTGTACTTCTCATCCAACTCCGTTAGTTCTTTTTGATTTAGGGCATAAGCAGCAAGAACCTCCGAATCCTGTCCTGTCAGTTCTTTCACCTTTTCCTTTCCCATCTGAACGGCTTCCTCTGCGTTCAGAAAGGACAAATCCTGTATTTCTTCCTTCCGGAAAGAACAACTGCCGGCATTATAATATGCGGATTCCACCAGAGATACAATGTAATCGTCCCTTTCCTCGTCCCTGGCATATGTAAAATTACCCAGGGGATCCGTACTAAAGTATCCGCCCTCTTTCGTTTCTGCGGAATAAGCTCCCGTCCATTCCGGGTGATCCGTTACGACTGCTTCCGACATTCCGGAAAAAACATCCAACTCTTCTCTCGGAAACGCTTTCTCTGTCAACGCATACACGCTGTATCCCTGCTCTTTCGGCAAAACCACCTCCGCGTCAATAACCAGCTGATCGGACAACTTCTCGCTGATATGGTTTGTTCCGGATTCCGCCCCTCCTGCACTCCAGGCATTCTCCTGCGCCTCCTCTGTGCAGCTTCCGGCCGGTGTGCTCTCAGAGGGTTCTGCTGCCGTACCGGAACAGCCAGTCATCAGAATACCGGCGGACATAAGCACAGACAATGCAAACATCTTTTTTGAAATGTTCTTTTTCATAGCAATAACCATACTCCTTTTTCCTTAAAATTCTGTTGAAGTCAATGACAACTCTCATTATCCATGTCTCTGTCATAACTTCAACCCTTTCTGCACCAAACGACATGTTTTGTCTCTATTTGGTCATTCTTCCAATATTCACCCTAACCTTCCTGATTCTTTTTCCAAACCCCAAAATCCTCTAAAAAATGCCTTTTCATGCAATTTTTTTGTATTCTCTTATCCTTTATAGTATAATGTAAAAGAATTTATATATAGCAAATGTAATGAAAAGAGGTGCGAAAATGCGAATACTCATTTGTGACGATGATTCGCTTGTAGTTGAACAGCTTCAAAAATATATCAGGAACTTTTTTAAAAACATCAGTTTAAAATGTCCCGAAATCACCTGCTTTTCTGACGGTGAATCGCTGCTTGCAGACACCGGGGAAAAAGATATCCTTTTCCTTGATATTGAGATGCCGGGAATCAACGGCATCTATGTCGGCAATGAATTAAAAAGGGCAAATGACAACATTATTATTTTTGTTGTTACCTCTTACTCCCAACATCTGGATGATGCCATGCGCTTCCATGTATTCCGTTACCTGTCAAAACCCTTGGATATCCACCGGTTTTTTCGTAACATGAAAGACGCCATTGATTTATATACCACCATGGCCATCAATCTTCCAATCGAAACAAAACAGGGTGTGCATACCCTTCCGGCATCTTCAGTCATAGCGGTAGAAGCACAGGGCAGAAAAGTAACGGTGCATACAACCCTGTGTGATTTTGAATCTGTCCACAATATGCAGTATTGGCTGGAGCTTCTCCCCAAAAACCTTTTTTTCCAGACACACCGCAGTTTCATTATCAATTTTGAACATGTCACGAATTTTGACCGCAATCTTATTTATATGACTGCCGGGCTGTCTGCTTACCTGACCAAAAGAAAATACAGCTTATTTAAAGAAGCCTATCTCCTTTATTTGGAAAGCATGAGGTAAATCAAATGAAAAATATCATCTGCTATTTTTTCAGTTTTCTTGTGGAGGCAATGATACTTTGGCAGTACTCTTCCCACCTGTTTTCTGCCAGGCGCAAGCCCCGGGAAAAGATGCTTATGTTATGCGGTTTCTATTTTATCCTGTTTGGCGTGTCACTGTTTGAATCTGTATGGTTCAATACCACTTTATATTTCTTACTGAATTTTATTTTCCTGATTATACAGTGCTGTCCAAACTGGTACACAGCAGTATTTCATGCCTCCATACTGACAGCTGTTATGACAACGAGCGAACTGATTGTTTACGGGATAATATGGTGATCTACAAAGAACAGCTTGTTCTGCGTGATCTGCATTATGCGATTATCGACGAAGTAGACTCTGTCCTGATTGACGAGGCCCGTACGCCGCTGATTATTTCCGGACAGAGTGGGAAGTCAACGAAATTATATGAAGCCTGTGACATTCTGGCAAGGCAGATGACCCGGGGCGCGGATATGGAAGATCTCTCCAAGATCGACGCCATCATGGGAGTCGAACAGGAGGAGAGCGGCGATTTTATTGTCAATGAGAAAGACAAAGTTGTCAACTTGACTGCGGAAGGGGTATCAAAAGTCGAAAAGTTCTTCCAGATCGAAAACCTGGCAGATCCGGACAACCTGGAAATCCAGCATAATATCATTCTGGCGCTGCGCGCCCATAATCTGATGTTCCGCGATCAGGATTATGTGGTGAAAGACGATCAGGTAGTGATCGTTGACGAGTTTACAGGACGTATCATGCCGGGACGGCGTTATTCCGACGGTCTGCATCAGGCCATTGAAGCCAAAGAGCATGTGAAAGTAAAGAGAGAGAGTAAGACGCTGGCAACGATTACGTTCCAGAACTTCTTTAATAAATTTGAGAAAAAATCCGGTATGACCGGTACGGCGCTCACTGAAGAGAAAGAGTTCCGTGACATA
>CANOBT010000240.1 GCA_947564305.1 uncultured Lachnospiraceae bacterium
AGCCCGCTAATTTAGTTCCCTTTTCGGCAAAATAAGCATATCCGCACATCATTGGTACAAAACTAAGCGAAATGAACATAGAAGAAAAGTAACTGCCATAATCAAATCCCACTAACATAGACAGCGCAAAGCAGATTACCGCAATGCAATTAACAGCAGAGCCATACATTCCTATTTTCTTATTCATCAATCTTACCGGCCATTTTACCGATATATGCGGCTCTATCGTCAGCTTTCGCAAAATCATATCCAAGTAATTATTGGGCTGTTTCACTTCCTAAAAATGCTACCTGCATTGCAGCAGTAAGAATAAATACAAACATAGATTTATCCTCATTGGATATACCATTCTTCAAAACAAGCCATTTCCCTCAATATCTCTGACAGCCATTACACCGCCAAAACAACCTTTGCAGGCATGGATATCCATGCCTTCCAGAAAGAATTAATATCACAAACTCTCTGCAATTATTCTGCATTTCTACACCCTTTTTCTATGCCGTAACATGCTTCTGCAATTTTCTTGTACTGCGGGAGCCGATCCAGATACGGCTGAAATTTCCTTGCAATCTCTTCCGCTTCTAAGGAATCCACTGCTTTGCTGCAATGGTCGTTTCCAAAATACTGCAGCACATCTGTCACAATCTCTGAAAAAAGTTCCTGGCATAAGGTTTCTCCATCATCAATAACAAGGGATTCACCCTCCAAATGGCGATGTTCTGTGCTGATTTTCAGCAGCACATACCCCACCTTATCCGACCATACCAAATCCAAGTACGGGCTGTTCTCCAGGTAATCTTGAAATACTTCAATAATCTGTTCCAGTTCCAACTTCTGTTCCTCTGTATATAACATAGCTTTTCCTCCTGTCTCTGGCTTTTTTATGCCAGCATTACAAAAAGATTCTATCATAATAGGAGAAACAGTGCCATAAAAAGCCGAATGGCCGCTGAATCCGTTTCCTTACCTGATAATCCTTCCACCATCTATCTCATAGGTACGGTCACAGATACATTCAATATCCTTCTGATTATGAGACGCTAGTAAAATTGTCTTTCCTTTCTCTTTCTCTCTGTTCAGGACATTACGCATCTTTTCCGCCATCTGCCGATCCAACCCATTAAACGGCTCATCCAATACCAATATGTCTGGTTCTTCCATCAACGCCTGTGCCAGTCCCAAGCGCTGCCTCATGCCAAGAGAATACTTCTTTACTTTCTTATGGTCACCAATATCCAGTCCTGTCAGTTCCATATAAGCCGCCATCTCATCCCTGCCAATTTTTTTACGGATTCCTGCCAGAAGTTTCAGGTTCTCATAACCGCTCAAATACGGCATAAACCCTGGGGTTTCAATAATAAATCCTGTGTTTTTTGGAAATTCTGCATCCTTCCCAATCCTGTCACCCAAAACTTCAATTTCTCCGGTAAACATACTGTTAAATCCACAAATGCATTTCATCAGCATTGTCTTACCAGAACCATTTCCTCCCACCAGCCCCACAGCCTCGCCGCTTCTGGCTTCTATGGAAACATTTTTAAGAATCTGATGCTTATTTATTGTAAGTGATACATCTCTCACATAAATCATGGCAGTACATCCCCTCCTATCATATCAAGGCTTACCTTCCGCGCCTTCCTATACATAAGCGCCATAAGCAGCAGCACAGCCAGCACAAACAACGCCAGCGACCACCATGGCGCAAACATATACTCCCTAAAATATTTCCGGTAATGGCACGCCAGCATGGAATGGCTCACTGGAAAAAGCCACATGCCCCGGCTCCGTATCAAAATCAGCCCGCATCCCACCGTAATATGCAGTACCTGCAGTAAGAACAGCAAAAGCCGCTTTTGATATAAACAGCCCGCTAAAAATATGAAACCGCACCACAGCAAAAATAACGATATCAAACCATACGACAGTAAAAATGCTTTCATGGGGGACATTTGGAAATACAGATTCGGAGGAATAATCTCCGCCATCTTAAACCCTCCCACTACACCATAAAGCCCGTCATAATCTGTCACTGCCAGGCTCCAGCCATTGGCAAGGAAAGCATCTGCGGCCACCTGTGCCACAGATGCCGCAATGATAATAAAATTATAGGTAACAACTGCCATAAACTGAAACAGCATCTCTCCCAGTATCCAGTTCCTTCTCCCCATGCGCGCTATGTAAAAAAGCATGTTGCCATCCATCGTAGGAAACGAAGACATAAAAACCATATATACCAAAGCCATAAGAAGAAGCCCCAGCCATGAATTCGCTGTTGCAATGCATGGCTCTAACAGATTCACCGGGCTGTCCATCTTTTCTGCCGCTTTAAGCATTGGCATAATCACAACATCACGCAGAGGTAGGATTACCACTGCTAAAAGCAGAATTTTCGGATTCACCAGCCAGCGAATATATTCACTTCCCGCTGTCAGGGCAATATTTTTTATCTGAATATTTTTCATATCCGCTCACTCCTGAATTTCCACATTACGCCATACAAAACCGCCAAAATCCCTGTCAAAAACAGCGGAAAGGCAAAATTCTCTCTCATGGCTGTTTCCCTCAATAAATATGCGGCAATAAACAATATACTCAAATCAACATACAGATTCTGGTACAGATAGACCATAAAGGAAGCAAACGCAGACATAGCCATCCCATACGCTGCCAGATACAGAATTTTAGCCAGCATACAAATTACAAATTGTGCCGTGTTCATTTCCACGCCTGCATCACCTCCTGCAGGATTCACCGGAAAGATCATGCAGACTGCCGCCGCATACACGGCAAGACCTACTGCCACTGCCGCTCCGCCGCTTACAGCAGAATATAAAAAACCTGAATACACATATCTGTACTTTCCTTTGCGCATTTGCACACCCATATAAAACCTACTTTTAAGCTCTTCATAAATATAGGATGCAGAAGGAATAGCCGCAACCACTGGCAAAAGTGTATACATCCAGCTTGTCCTGCCAGCCAGAAACACATCGCGTGCAGCAAATCCCCGCAGCGCCTCCCTTGGAAGCCTTAGGATTCCCGTAATTACTGAAACGCTCCCATCCCCATCTTTATGATACAGCGGTCCCAGAAGGAATAAAACAAAAATTGCCACAATCCCCAGAATATAATAAGGCATCTTTTTCTTAACCTTCATATCAGCCGCTCCGTCCTATATCAGAATCCGTCACTAGTTCCCCGGTAACCATATCTACAAGAAAAAAATTCTTACAAGTTCCAAATTTTAGTATCCCCATGCCTGGATCTTCCCCTGGTGCCTGCACCAAAAATGCATAAACAGGTCTAGCATTAATCCTGGCTCCCGGCATGTTATAGTCCTCTTCTACATATAGTGCATATAATGGGCAGACTTCTGTAATTTTAAAAGTTCCAAACCCAGACAACGTTTCATTGACAATCCTCACGGCACTTTCAAAATCAACCACTTTCTCAACTTTTTCCGTTGAGTCTATGACAAAACCTTCATTTCTCGAAAAAAAGGAGGGAATATTTGCGGCATCATATTCCAGCTGGACTACAAGGTTTGTCGTCACGCATTTCGTACTCAAATCCCAATTTTCTTCCATCTGAGGCATCGTATGATCATCCAGACGGATTCCTTTATACTCGTACTCTGCACACATGGAAACTTTCCTTGCGTCTGTATCGTCCATTTTCCTGACAAACGCATCTGAAACTTTATACCGGATGCCCTTTATCGGAAAATTTTCTTGCATCCACTCTTCTGTGCTTTTGCATAAATCATCAAGATTTACTTCTTTATCCTTCAAAAGCACATTTACATTCGATATATCTTCTTTATCTATTTGGTACTTATGCTCTATTTTATTAGGAAAATAGGTATAAGACAAATCTGCCATACGAACCATGCCGCCATTCTCTAATATTGATATATATTTCTGTTCCTCTTCATTTTCATATTCAATGATACCGCCTCCAAAACCCGTTTCATCTGATTTTTTCTCACTTTTAATTTCATTCAGATTACCTTCAAATAATTCCATATATTTTTTGACATTTCCTTCATTCAGGAAATCCTTTTCAAGTGACAGATGCAGAATCTCCACGCCCTCTATCTCTGAGAAATCTATATATTCGGGAAAACTTAAATTGCTCCCGTTGATTTCCGGCAGTTTCTCCTGCTTCATTTCGTCCACAGAACAATAAGTGATTTCCGAGGATTCCAACTGAGGATTGTCCCCATACTCCTTCATATTCTCTTTTACTTCCTGGGGTGCCTCCTGGCAGGCACAGAAAAAGACCGCGACGCACAATACCGCAAGAAATATTTCCACCCTTTTCATAACATCACCTCGATACTATGTAATAACTGCAAGGGGTTCTATCATAATCCGAACCCCTTGCAAAATAAATATTAATGTTTTATACTACCGCTTGCTCTGCCCGGATTGCTTGGATAATTTACAAACTTCACGGTATATGTATAAGTGAGCCCTCGAGATACACGTATTGAATGATTGGTAACTCTGGAACTGAATACTCTGCCGCTTCCGCTGATGGCATTAGGAACGTTAATTCTGACTGAAGCACCATTCGCTATACTGCTAACATTAAAATATGATGTCGTTCCATATGCAATCATTGCTCTGCTCCATGAAGTTAAATTTTCAGCAGGCGGTCCGCTGGGATTATAATATAAAGACCATGATGTTGTCTCCTGCGCTGCAAACGCTGTAATGCCAAATAGCTGCAAACTAACAGCGCACGCCGCTATCAGACATGTCACTTTCTTTAATGATTTCAATTTGCATTTGTTCATAAACTATACCTCCCCATAATCTGACTTTTCTTCATTAGTAACTTCACTCCATCTGATTTACTCTTTCCGGCACATCCCCTCCTTCAAAAGTATACGCCAGGAAATCCATGGCTTACCCGGCATTTACGGTTATTTTATATCAGGCATCCCAAAAACTTCCTTATCTCCCCGGCTTTAAAAGCTCCCAGGCAAAACAAAGTTTGGAATACTGCCAGATATCTATTATAACATCTGTATACTTTATGAAATAAAGTTTATTATAAAAGTAATAATTTGTCAATTATCTTATTTTTTTTGTATTAAAATAATTTTAAAGCATATCGCCATTCATCTATATACTTCGTATAGACAGAAACACAAAGTTCTTCTGCCAGTATCCGTTAAATACTCGTCCTTCCCTAATTTGCTCCTTCATTTTACTCCATTCTCCCCCGCATAGATGGGGGATTGGCGATTTCATTCAGAACCATCTTTTCTGTGAAGATGCCCTTGATGTTTAGTCTGCTTTTGAACCAATAACATATACGGAACCTTACGCCATTTTAACAACAAGCGTTATACAAAAGCATCCATTTTATCAAAGCTAAGCTCAATTCGTCTGCCGTCACCGTATTTGATTGCATTTTCAATCAGATTTTGCAGGCACTCTGCAAGACGGTCGGGGTCGCAGGAAAGAATGCAGTCATCATATTTCTGAATGGCAAGCTCCGTTCCCGCCATGGCAAGCTGGGGCGCATATCTCGCATCTGGCCTCTTGATGATAACGCTTAAGAAAGCCTCCCCCTGCTTCTATAATCAGATAATGCTCATCGGAGTTGTACAGTTCGCCATCATCAGCCTTGAACACCCCCGTAATGTGGGGATATTTTTCAAGGTCATAATTGCCTGTTTCCGCTATCTCATCTGCAAGCCGCTTGGCTTCAACACGGTAAATGCCTTCGTTTCGGTTTTTTGCTCCCACAAGAAATACCTTATCAGCTAAGATTCTGCAAGCATTACCAGCCCTGTTCCATAAGCCAGTTATTCAGTTCTCTTTCACGGTCACGAAACTCCTTGTCACCGCCGCCAAAATGTCCCATTTCTTTTTCACCGACAATACCGCCGTCCACAATGTAAAGTACCCTGCTGCACTTGGCGGCAACCTTTGAATCGTGGATCACGCACATAATCGTCGTACCGGCACGGTTGAGGGAGAGCAGCTCGTTCATGACCTCTTCAGAGCTTGCACGGTTTAATGCGCCTGTCGGCTCGTCGGCAAAAATCATCTTGGGATTGTTTATCATACTGCGGCAGATGCAAGCCCTCTGAAGCTGTCCGCCCGACACCTCGTTAATATCATTGCCGCGTACATTGTCAATGCCGAGCTTTTGCATGAGCGCTCTGCCGCGCTCCTCGGTCTGCCTGCGGCTCACCATATTCTTTTTGGACTTTACCGCAGGAAAAATGATATTATCAAGTACCGAGAGATTTTTCATCATGTACAGATGCTGAAAAATAAAACCCATTTCGCCCTCGCCGATTGTCAAATCGACGTTTTTCAACACATTGTTCTGATGTTTGTTCACAATATATGTCTTGCAAAGTCCCTTTGTCTGTAAAACCGGATGATTCATTCTGAAAAATCCAGCTGTCACAGCCATGTCAAAGTGGACATCTACTTTACGGCGGTAGGGATGACAGACATTCCTACCGAAGAAGAAATCCTTGCTACGATGGAAGAAATACGGAATAACCCGCAGGACTTCAAATTTGCAGCATAACAAAATGATACGGCGCAATCCTTTTTACGGATTTGCACCGTACCCTACATAAAAACATCCTTATCCGGCAACAGCAAAGCCTCTGCGACCTTTACGGTTATAAAAAATTATAATTCTATTTAACAGAGATTCTACTTCTGGTTTCATGGTGAGAAGCAGCGTTGCATAAGCAGGGACTTTTTTAACTGGCTTTCCGCCAATCCCCAATATACTATGTACAGATAAACACTGTTTTGTATGAACAAATAAATAACTGCCCGAAAAAAGAGCATTAAAAATCTCCCCAAACTTCTAAACATGTCTGGAGAGTGTCTGTCAAGTTTTTTGGGCATAGCAAGTCAGCCCACCAAAACACCGTTTTCTATATGGTGGGCGTTCGCCTTAAATCCTTATGAAATAAAATAGAGCCAACGAACTGTGATGATTGCTCACTTGTCCATCGGCTCCGCATCTATGTGTCTGGCTCTATGATGACTGCTGTATGTAGATTTTTCACTTCAATCAGCGTTTTCTTCTTGCACTTTGGACAGTAGAGAGGATAGTTCTTCAAAACTGTATCTTTTCTTATTCTGT
>CANOBT010000241.1 GCA_947564305.1 uncultured Lachnospiraceae bacterium
TCGTCAGAAATAATTCCTCACGGGGAACGCCGCATTTACGGACAGCGTTGCCAACTGCTTCCTCAGAGAGATATTGTCAAGTGTGTTTATAAACTTTTGACGCGTTCATGGGTAAAAATATTGCAAAATAACAACGATAAAGAAAAAACTTTAGTAATCTGATATTTGCTAAACTTAGCAGAGAATTACAAAATCTGACAGAAAAAACAGGCAATCTGCTGCATGAACTAATCTGCAGTAAGATTGCCCTACAAGACCATGAATATGGCATATACTATTCAATGATTTTCCCGCAGCCCGTCACTTATCTTTTATACTCTTATTCAGTCTGCTTATCAATTTTCCCACCATAATCTGTTCCTGTTCATTCCACAAGTACCCAAAATCTTTAGCCATTTGGAAGAGTTCTATCCAATTCCCCTGCTCCTGCGATACTTTATCGTAACGCATCAGTTCCCGGAAAACAGTTTCATCTTCCCGCCCATCGGGATAGCGGATTATGGCGTGGCAATCATCGTCATTAATGAACCATTCAAGTTCAAGCGGTTTGCTTACTGCATAAACGCCCGAACCTGTTTTCAGGTCAAGTTGTTCTGCAATTTCAGGACAATAGTCCCGAAAATAAAAAGGACAATCATCGTCTTCGTGCAGTTCCATATACATATGTGTTTCGGTTCTGTCCAATTCAACCCACTGATACCCAAAAACATTCTTAAAAACCACACCGAGTTTACCTTCCCTTTCTCGTACCGTCAAAATACGATCCCGATCCCACACTCAGTTATCCGGCAAAGGCACAATGCCTTTATAATGACCGTCAAACTCAATGCATCTCTGCCAGAGCTCACGCACGTCTACCTTCGTTTTCCCATGCAATGCAACTACCTGAAGAAAGATAGAATAACTACTATTCTCACTATTCTTACTAAAAATATCTCCTACCTGCACATCGTATCGATTTTTCACTTTTTTCTTTCCCATAACTTTCCTCCTGATTTTTCAATTTATTCTAACTGCCATGCCACAGGCAGTTAGAAGTTCTTCACACTATATTCCACAAACGAACAGACTCATAGATAAAATATTTTTTCATCTTCCAGCCGAATACAGGCGAGCTTTGCCCCCAATTCTCTGTCCCGAAACGCACAGCCACAGTCAATGTCGTAAAAAAGACAGTCCTTCCCGGCATTGTAACAGCAGAAGACATTTCCCTCGTTATAGGCAAAACTTTTTTTGACGGTAGTGGGAGTATGTCCGGCAATAATGGTTCCATGCCGTATGCCGCCTGATTGGAAGCTTTCTTCCCTTGCGTAAAGATAAAATTGTTCCAGACTTTCAAAATGTCCACAAATATCTTCCAAATTTTCAGCATATCCGGCATGGACCACAACATATTTTCTGCCCGCAGCTTCTAATTTTTTATAATAAGGCATTTTTCGAATCATTTCCGACCATCCGCACAAGTCATTCAGCGTAACACGGTTTTGCTCCAATAGAATACCTATCGTGCCATAAAGGTCAAAGTATGCCATGGGCAGTTCCTTTTTGCGGAACAGATATTTCACAGATTCATATAATGCCGCGGTATCCGCATGGGAGGAAAAATCCGTATTTAATTCTTCTGATCGGTCAACCGTCAGCATCAGATCTATATAAGATACAAATTCCTCCTCATGATTTCCCCGCAAAAACAGAATATTTGCCGGACGCTGTTCCATCCAGCATAAAATCTCATAACTCTGTTTTCCCCTGTCGATAGAATCTCCCGCAAGAATCAAGAAGTCTGTTTCAGAAAAACAGATTTTTTCAAGCATGGAGCGAAGCTCATTATAACAGCCGTGGATGTCGCTGATTACATAACTGCTCATCTTTTTCTGTCTTTCTTCAACTTATCCATCAACCTGCCAATCATGATGACAAGAAACAGTAAACTGACCGGTGAGAAAATCTGTGCCAAAACTGCCCCAAGAGCTTTTGGATTTTCAAAATGAAGCTTCTTTGCCTTTTTCCATGCAAGCATGACAGATACTGCCGTTGACAGGAACAGGCATCCTAAATTCCCATAAAAACTGTCAGAAGACGGATCAAAACATCCGATCAGGCAAATGAATTCAATCCCTGTCATCCATCGGTTCAAAAATCCTTTTCCGGTTTTATTTTTCACATCAACATCAAATAAAATGGGAAATAACATAAGCCCCAAACCTGCCGCTGCAAAGAGCAGCAAAATTATCATTTGTATCAGTATACTTATTGTTTCCATATGTTCTCTCTTTCTTAATTAAGTGAATCATTGACCCAGCCTGTTTTTTTGAGGCAAACATTCCAGTTCTGCACATAATCTTTCTATAACATCTCTTTTCAATATCTCCGCCAGCCATTCTTGCGGGATGTTGTCTGCTCCATAATAGATTCCGGCCAGACCGCCGGCAACCGCTCCAACCGTGTCTGTATCATCCCCGAGGTTAACGGCCTTTAAGATACATTCCCGAAAAGAGTATGTGTTTACCAGACACCACACCGCCGCCTCCAAGGTATCAACTATATAGCCGCTGCTCCTGATCTCAGCCTCCGGCAGGGCCGCAAAGCTTTTTATATCCTTCAGACGGTCATATACAGATATATCTTCCCACTTTTCGCTTATATAGTATTGAAAAGCTTCTTCCATTCCCTGTCTGATTCCTTCCTTTAACGGCAAACTGTCTGACAATAATTTCAAAGCGACATTGACATAGATTCCGCATCCAATCAGGCTGATTGGATGTCTGTGGGTCAGAGACGAAATGTTATGCACAATCTCCATCTGCTCACTCAGTAAAATACCTGATTGTTTTTCCAGATAATACGCAGCAGGCAAAATCCGCATTAAAGAACCGTTTCCATTTTCATACTCAGACATCCCGCCGCATTCTAACGGATTCATGCCGCGTCCATAGTTCATAATCGCCCTGCTTGTTGCGCCGCCCGCGTCGAATACCTCTTCTGTTGCCGTATATGCGCCATAAAGAAGCCACTCCGAAAATTTATCCATGATATCATAATAATCAACAGTCTGTCTTCGCACGATACTATCCGTCAATGCCAATGTCAGGCTTGTGTCGTCCGACCATGTTCCCATCGGCTGATTATGCGTCCCATAGCCCTGCATCCCGGTAACGGGGGATTTTGCAAGCTCCTCTCTGGACATAAATTCAACAGGCACGCCCAATGCGTCCCCTACCGCCGCACCAATAATTCCACCATAAACCTTTCCCATACTTTTCTCCATTCCTACACTGCTTTTTTCGCACTTTTCTGTGATTCCATCCATTCATCTGATAATTTCTCTCTTATCTGTACAAATTCAGGTAAATTTAACCATTCCTATCCCGTTTCTCTTCCACATATTCCGCATAGTGCAGCAGAACACTTAATGTCGTTTCCTGCTGCCTGCCATCAGGATAGCGAATGACGGCACGGCAGTCATCGTCACATGATTTAAATGGCCTGTCTGCGGCAAAAACACCCGAACCATTGTACAGGTTAAGCTGTTTTGCAAGTTCAGGGTTATATTTCTCAAACAGATAGGAAAGACAGGGACCATTACACCATTCCAGATACATTTCCTTCTCCGGTTGTTTGTCTAAATGAGCATAGCCTGACCAACCGTTACATGATACTTTAATCATAATACTGCATATATTGTCTTCAAACGTCTTTGGCTCTGCATCGGGCACTTTTTCGACCGCATGTACTTTCCGTACAAGGATTTCATCTGATGCCCATGCATTTTGAACCGGGACAACTCTTTCATAAAACCTGTCAAATGCAATGACTTTTCTTCCAATTTGCCTTACCACAACCTGTGTTTCTCCACGCAGGGCAATGACCTGGTAAAAGAAATAATATCTGACATCCTCATGGCAGCAATGCCTTCTAAAAATATCGCCAACCTGTACGCCATATCGGTTTTTAACTGTTTTCTTTTTCATGAAAATCCTCCATTTTTGATTGAAATACAACTTTACTTTTCCCATCGTCATTCACCTCTGTTTTGCAGACAGTTCTCTGACATATCTCAGCCGTTCGTCATTCATGACTATGTACCGGCATTCTTTTGGATCACGGTCACACAATATTTTTCTGATACAATTCTTATCCGCCCGAATCAGCGCGCTGCATTCAGACAGCCATGTTTCATCTTCTTTCAAATTACCCTCGTAAACAGTCATCAACTGCTTATATGGGAACATAAAATCCGGGCTGTTTTCAAAAGGCATATAATCATCCCTTAAATTGACGAACCCAATTCCATGGGTCTGATCCCTATGCTGCCGCGTTGGATAAATCAGCCATTGATCATAACGCTCATCCAGGAAGTTTTCCTCGTTTGGTTCTGTCATATTTACAAGAACTCCCTTCAATTCCGGGACATATGGATTTTTCGGGATTGAAAGAATGGTTCCTGAAGGATATGGAACTTTTACAGCGTCAAAATATCCCATGTCAATCCCTTTAAGTATATGCCCTCCATCCTTACCGTAAATGTTTTGAACATAAATCACCTCACCATCATAACGGACAATCGTATTTTTTATGGGAACATAACCATGTGGGGACTTGCCGGACCTTCGAAATACCCTGACGATGCCGCACCAGTTTCTTCTTTCCAAATGTTCTTCTTCGGCTGCTTTTTCAATGTGATAACAAATTCCGTTTACCGCTTCCCCCGCGCTCTTGAATATCGTACTTGGCAAAAACCCCTCTTTTTCTCCACGGAAAAATATTTCAATGCCAAATAAATATGCATATACCCTCGTATCTGAACGGCTTCTATGCAAAACCGTTTTCATATTTTCAATCTGATCCCAAAGTGCCTCTCCATCGTGTTCGGATTTTAATTCTTTTATGCCTTCCAGTTTTTCTTCCAGCGTTCTGTGGGGCGCGGCGCAGATACATGCAATCTGCTCTTCCAAATTAAGAGCAGTATTTTTGGCAGCCCATGCCGCAATATCTTTTGAATAAATCCATCTGCCAAAATCTATCATAAAAACCCCCTATTTTCAAACAGGGCAATCAGCTCGGACATAGACGCCATAATGTCTATCTGCCGGACAGGCCCCATGTAATAGCAATTATTTGCATATTCTTCTGCTTTATAATCCGAAATGACGGAAAAAAGTCTCTTTCTGGCATGAACAGACAGCCCTTTCAGGGAAATTTCCAAACAATTATCCTTGGCCTCGCAAATCACGCCTTTTAAAGCCCGAACACCAGCAAGTTCAATCTTCTCTTCCAATAATCTTTTTACAACTAAAATTCCCCCCTCTCCAATATCAGGCTCGCTATTCAGTAAGTGTTCCAAAGGCGTCTCATCCTGTCTCTCCGCCTGATACTGTTTTTTATACTCTGTATATTTTTCAGCAACGCCGTCGGGAAGACATGACATAAGCAGACTTTCCAGCAGATGAGGAGGTGTGCAGTCCTGAATTCTTATGATGGATAAAATTATCATAAAATACAGCAACGCATCTTCCCCCCGTAAATTTTTTATCCAATAACGCGCAGAAAGGATTTCTATGACGTCTTCTCCTTGTATTCCGTTGCAAATATAAAAAACTGCGGACTGTATATCCTGATAAAATCCAATCTCTGAAGGAATTTCTTTCACTGCGCCTTCCAATGCCAGCAGACCTTCTTTTCTTGCGATTCGCGTCAGCAGATCCATATGATGCATCAGGGAGAAGCAACGCTCTCCGCATTCCGCATTTCTTAATTTTACAAATACATCTTTTCTTACTTCGTACAGTAACGGTAAGTTTATGTTCTTTTTTAAATCACTCATCTTTCAATCCTCCTATCTCAATATTTGAAATTTGTCAATATATCTCCCGATATATTTTGTAATTTTTATATCATCATCCATAAATGGATGGAATAATTGATAACCGCCGATGGTATATCCATACACTTACCCTATCAGTTCTCGCTGGGTCTATGCCCTGACATTCCTTCATTCTGCTTTATGGATAAAGGCACGGGGCAGACTTGTGCTTGATTGCTGCCTCGTTGGGCTGATGGAGGACTCCTCCTTGTCCCCGTGCCATTACCGGCTCATTCTATTCTCATGCAGCCGCTTTCAGCTGCTCCCTGCGGACATGTCCGAAGACTTTCCCTGGATCGTAGTTCTCTTTTTTTCTTGCAAGCGTGTGGACCAGCGTCAGGATCTTCTTGCTGATGACGATCAGTGCCTGCATCTTCCTCAGAGGGGCTTTCTCCCTCGTTTTCAGGTAATGGTAAAGCTGTTTCATCTCCTCATTTACTGCGACCATTGTCAGCGCCATCTGGTAAAGCACGCTCCGCAGGTTCTTCCTTCCACGTTTGGATATTTTCGTCCCGCTCTTGTTCTTGCCGGAACTGTCCTCCACTAAGTTGTATCCCGCCATGCGGCTCATCTGCCGTGGATTCTCAAATCTTGTCGGGTCGCCAAGCTCTCCCAGGCAAGCCGCTAGTGTCACAATGCCTATTCCCTTTATGCTTAAGAGAAAATCTGCATAGTCTGTCTGCTGCAGGGTATCTTCCATCTGTCTTTCCAGGAGTTCCAGTTCCTCCAGCATCAGGCGCAGCTTCAGCCTTGCCGCCTCTTCCCCGTAATCCACCCCAATAGAATCCTTTGCGGCCTCTACAAGCTGCACAGCTTTCTTTCTCCCGACACTTTTCTTTACCGACCTTTTTATCTCATCCGTAACACCGTCTTCTCCCATGCCAAGGATGAACTTCGGAAACGGGCAGGTCTTTAATATATGCCTGGATGCCTTGCCGGAAAGCGGGCATTTAAACACTTCTTCATACTCCGGGAAATATTCATCCATTACCGCCGTGATAGTATTCTTTAATGCGTTCTTACGCTTGTTTAACCCGGTTCTGGCGGTGGACAGTCCCTCAGTTCCGCATAGACGTCATGGGGCAGATACAATTCAAAATACCTCCCGTCTTTCACCAGCTTTGCAATCGTCAGCGCATCCTTTTTGTCGGACTTCGTCTGACTGTTGTCATCCAGTTCCTTCGCCTGTTTTGTTGCATATGGGTTCACCAAAACAG
>CANOBT010000242.1 GCA_947564305.1 uncultured Lachnospiraceae bacterium
AAAAGCAGCATAATCTTTCAACTTTTTTTGTCCAAAGTATTGACATAGATCCATACAAATGATAACTTCAAAATTGTCCTGTCAGGAGAATACTCTTCTATCACTTGTGGTTCAATCCATCCCTGACTCTCCCAGACAGTATAAATATCCGGCACACCGCTTCCCGCGCGTTCACCGATGCCAATCATATTAAACATTTTCATAAGCGCCTTGTTTCTTGGATCAGAAATACCCCCTTTCAACATCTGCTTTTTTCCGGTACGAATGCTGCCCGGATTTTCCAGCACAATACCGTCTGGATCTTTCTTAATGACAATACCTCTCGGCAGATAAAAATCCGTATTTACAATGCAATTGGCAAGTACTTCTCTGATTGCCTTATGAACATGCGTATCATCTACCCGAACCACCCCATCCAACTTGAAAGGCACTTTAATGTCTTTCACTAATTTCCCATACACACGGAAAAAGAAATCAAACAGATTTCCGGACCAATCGCCCGAACTGGATTGCAGACGGTCAGTCCAACGGATTTCCGGATCCAGTAACTCCCTAAAATCAAGGAAATATTCTGGATATTCATATAAAATCTTATATTCATCTCCAAACATCAACAGGCCCGCCGCAGTGGGGTGTAACAGACCGTCTGTCCGAAACAGCCTTGCTTCACCAATTCTCTCCAAATAATCTGCATCTCCCAGTTGCTCCCAAACATGCTCCCTCCGATATGCCATATGTCGGTTACGATATGCATGTACTGTCTCCATATTGAGTACATCCATTTGCATATTTTCAAGCAATTTCATGTCCATAGTATCATCGGTCTGATCACGCAGCATTGCTTTTACTTCACCTGATGTCAATGATAATCCCCTTCCCCATTTCTCCGATATGTCCCTTTGAACATATCTCCTCCAATATATACGGGTTTCTGCCCTCTCTTTGCCGCCGGAACATGAACCACCATAATCGTATTCTCTCCCACCTTATACATCTGAATATCCTGCTCTGACAAGAGATTATGACTTACTTTCTGTGGATTATTGACGTTATTCCAAAAGTCCTTTAGCAACTTTCCTTCTCCCTACAATCCTGTCGTATGCCAGCCCCCATCCTCATTTTCTTCTACCCCAAGAATGATCATGCCACCATAACAATTAGCAAATGCGGAATAGGTACTCCACAAGGAATCTGGCAAACCATTTCTGGCTCTCTTGACCTCACGTCGATTGTCCTCCCTATATTCATTAAATTTAGATAATTCAAACATTACAGGACACCCCTCCCCAAATTATACATCTAAACAGAGCCTTTCATAGCAGCATATCGTCCTCGCATGCTTACAATGCCGATTGCTCCTGTTAGTTCAATCCATCATTTCATGTTCTCACCTATTTCCCGCAAGGTTCTATTATTTTTTTCTATATCCGTATACACGTCCTTCACGCATTGCGACGTATGTATCATAGCTCATAATTCGTTTCTTCGCAATACGATTCCTTTTGGGTTTCCCATTTTTTATCTTAATCATTTTTGTAAAATTATAAACGTAAAAGTATTGAGACTTTGTCTAATTGAATCACCACAATCAGCTGAACATAGGAGTGTTTTTGCATGGTCTATTATATCAGATTATAAAAACCGGAACGACAGCGGCGCTACAAACTGATTTGCAGATTGTTAATTTGTATTTTTCCATCTATCACTTAATAACCATATTTTATTTGTAATCTACAAATTTTAATCAATATCCGCCCTTTTAACCAATATTTCATAGAGTTTAAATTGCCTGTCCCGCATCAATTAAAGTGAACTCTTTACATTTTTTGTACTCTCCGATTGCTTTTCCCATCGCCTACTTATGTGCCACATTTCCATATCCTGACAATAACCGCTTGTCGCTTGTGGTAAGAATGTAATCCAAATGGCCCAGTCCATCATAGTCATAGGCTGTTCCCGTTCTGCCTGATGTTCTGCAAATCCATATATCCTGACATAAGCTGCCCCATTGCTCATAACTCTTTTTCGTTTAAATAGTTTTTGACAATGACTGTTTCCCACAAAGTCGACTGATTTTCTGCAAATGCAGTGAGCCCATAAATTCTTTTTTCGCCCTTATATAAATATCTTTCACCACCTAAGTTTTCAGGGTAACCGGCAGGGATGATTATAGCAAGATTATAGTGATCTATATCATATATTTTTCCATCAGAAACAGTGTAGGCAAATTTTGCCCACACTGTTTCTTTTTGCAGTTCACCTTCTTTAAAAACATTTCTAACATGCTTTCTAATAACATTTCAGTCACACTGAAATAATTCTGCCATTTGGTCAATAGATAACCAGACAGTATCCCCATAAAAAGTCACTCCAATCTTAGACAAAACTTCTTCTGTTGTACAAATTATGATAGTTGACTTCCCAAAAACATCGTCTTTGTAATTCATCTGCCTCCTCATCGCCTTATACTTTTATCCAAGTAAAAGCAACTATGTTTTTCTCAGATTGGGGCGAAATATACTTATCATGTTTTACCATATCTAATACAATCGTTATTACCAAGAAACATCTTTCAAGTCTTTCACTGATTTATTTCTTTCGTCTTTCGCATGATTAGTATTCGCACAATAATAATAGTTTTGGGGTATCCCCCAATTTCTATCCCCAAATTGCAGTTAACAATTTTGGGATGCAAGCATTTTACTGTGTTTTGTTCTTGCAAAGTGCCTCAACAGTCTCGCTCCATGGGCAAGGTTTGCCAATTGATCATCTGTCATCTCTTGGCTGGATCTGTTTTCTAACAGGTATTTGAGATGCTCATATCAGATTCAGGCCATAGGCTTTTGCCATCTCCACTATGGTCAAATACATGGCATATGCGACAGCTCTGTCCGGTGTGTCGGAGAAAAGCCAGTTCCGCTCCCTACGGCCATAGAGGGGATCGAATTCTCGCTTAGTTTATTACTCAGACTGTAGCACCCATCCTCACTTCCTAGGCTTTCAGCATCTTGATGAAGTTTACCAGCCGTTAGCTCGGCGTTTCTTTTGCGGAATTGGCAACCGCCACCTCATCGTACCACTTGACCAGTCCATCGTAGCGTTTTTTGGTACTCATCCTGCACAACACGGTCATTCTCCGCCACGATGTTCTGCGTCATTTCCACAAGCACCGCCATTTCTTCCTCCAGCTTGCCTTTCTCTTCCTGCAAAGTATCGGTGACGCAGAGCGTTTTGCGGATAATCTCCACATTGGCGATGATCTCCTTTTTCTACGTGACCAGTTAGCTGTACGCCGACGTGAACGCCGCCGATCCTCGTCCTCCGTAACATGGTGAGTCCGGCACTTATCGCCGTTGTACTTTCGGTAGCAACGGCAAATGACCTTGCGATACCTGTGTGAATGCCAGACTTTCGAGCCATACCAGCCAGTCGATGCATTTTTTCTTGTTGGAAAAGATACTGCCACCGCTATACCTCACGCCGCCCTTCGTGCACTTGACAAGTTTCGCCTGCATCATGTCGAACACCGCGGGACTTATGATCGTAGAGAAATAACAATTTACGGTTGAAGATTCAAGTGAGATATCATAACTTTTGTTCCATATAAAAATTCAACCTGTTTACAATCTGGTCGTTTTCCATATTGAAACCTCTCTCTGTACTCTTTACTCCATGAAGAATCCATCCGTATCGAAGATGTGATCCAATTCATCATTTGTCATTGCACGAGATACCTTGTCCCTAACCGCACTCATCGCCATATCCAGTCTCTTGAAACGGTTATGTCCGACAGCATCCTTGCCCATACGGATCAGCTGAATGCGTCCTACACCCGGATTCTGTCTTGCGTACTCTGCAAAACCTTTTGCTTTACCCAAATTATCAATTCTGGTCGGATCATGCGGTTCCAGAATATCCACAACATAATCTTCATCGTTATCCTTGCGGATAATAACAAAGTCCGGATACGCGGGTTTCTGCTCTCCGCCCATCTCATATGGAATACAAAGTGACCAAGGCTTTCTCGGAGGATTTCTAAACCAGCATACATAATCTGCCCGCCCCTGTTCCTCAATCAGCACACCTTCTTCCCAGTTATTCAGATTGATGCGTGCTTTACCAAAATTATCTACAAAAAGATGATCATCATAATCCTTGCCATTTACTTCGTGTGGCAGGCAAATGGTTTCTGGCAGGCGGAAGTTATGCTTACTGACAACATCTCCGTTAGAAACAATGGCATCATACTGTTTGATAAAACGGTCCCCTAATCCGACGATCCTCCGACGATAGTTATCGTTCATCTTGTGGAACATCTTCTCTGCATAGGCCAAAAGCCGCGCATAACAGTCGTCATCCGACGCATACAGAATAACATCAATCTTATAAGCGTTCGGATCATCCTCATCATAATAGTAATGACCGTATTTATTACCGGCACCTTCATTTCCAAGCTTTGTCTCAGCCCTGCGGAATTGCCGGTCAATATCTATATTTGTGGTAGACATAAACATGTGCTCGATATTGTCATCTACGGTTTCGCCAAAAGCATCGAAAACCTGAGACTTCATCTGGAACTCCATGATCCTCTTTGCCATGTCAGCATACTTTCCGTCGCGTTTCAGGTTGTCCACATACTCTCGGATCATCTTTACAATTTCTTCCAGCACATCATCTGTAGCATCCTGATACGTCCCGGACTGTCGGAGAAGTCTTGCCAGACTGTATAAGGAATTCAGATAATTATTGATTCTGACGTTTCTTACATCGTAGGACAGAAGTCCGGAATTATTGATAGCTTTCACTACACTCTCTCTGTCTAAAGGATCTACAAATGTTTCCTGATCATATGGTTCTATCTGTGTTGTATTTCCCGAAAGCGATATCTGTGTAACGTCTGCTGCCGGAGTAGCTCCGACTGACTGTGTATGCTGTGTCTGTTCTGTCTGCTGAGTAGTCATCAGGTGTGTTACATCACCTGCCGCACTACCTGTACCAGTATTATTTCCAAAAGGTATTTTGTGAGCACAAAAAACACTTTCAGTCTGCCCACCGCTACCATACTGTATTGTTTCACCAACACTTACAAAGGAAGGTCGTATTTCATCGGACTGATCAAAGAGCGAAATCTGTCCTGAATACACCAGTGTATGACGTGTTCCTCCGCCACCGGAAACACTTCTCGGTCTGATAGACAGCGTATCCATGACTCTTGTATCCAGGGATTCGCCATAGATATCAGCAGGGATATCGCCGCCCTCGGCACTCTGCAGTTCTTCAACTACTTCCTTTACCGTATCGGAATTAAAATATGGCAGATACAGATGTACATCATTCAATGTCTCATCAACCTGAATATGCATCTGCATCGGTGTACGGATCATTCTTCCAAGAAGCTGCGCAATATAGGTTGCATCCGTCGCATGACGGAAGGACATCATCGTCTCCGCTCTCGGACAATCCCATCCGGTTGATAGACTTTCTTTGAAGAACACAACTCGGATGCGTTTATCCTCTACAATAGCGGATGGTGCAACATAAGGCACATTCAGCCCATTGATTCTGATCACATTATTCGCATCTCCAAAGGTATGAACCACTTCGCCTTCCTGGAAACGGATGCCAGTTCTTTCCTCTATCTTCTGAACGCAATCATCAAGATCAGTAGCAGAAATTGACGAAGATGTCGCATTCTGCACCTGAATAACCAGAATCGGATTTACATACGCATAATGCTGTTCGTAACAATACTGATACCAGTGATCCCACTTGTCCTTCCACTCATCCGCTGCTGCCTGAAGAACAGCCATATCTTTATTTCCGGTATTCTCTTCGGGATAGGAAATAACAATACGATCTTTCAGCAGGCCAGAAGCTCTGACTTCATCTGTTGTGACAATCACATACTGCGTGTCAGATGCAATACCCTGAACCAAAGCGTTAAATCTTGCAGACGTTGCTGACATTCCGATGACAACAGGCATAGATTCAATACCGTCTTCTGGGCTTCCCTTTAGAAACTTCTGCATGATCGTTGTAGCACGTCCGGCTTCACGTCCCTGCATTCCACGGTGTGCTTCGTCAATGATGAAATATAAACGGTCACTCTTTTCACGGGCTGTGTTGGCTAAAGTCTCCCAGATTGTGTACTGTCGATTATCAGTATGTTTCGTAAGATTAGAGCTCTTGCCCAATTTCTGTGTGTTCAAGAAATATATATGTCCATCATCGAACATTTCCTGATCAAAGGAATCATCCTGAACTGTTACGCACTGACCCAGACGAATTTTATCTGCCTTCAGATCAATCTTGTCTTTTGACTGCTCATTCAGCTGAGGTGAATCGGACAACCATACGATAATTGTTTCCGACTGTTCCGGATGCAAGTCATCGCCAAAAAATATGTTTTCAATCAATGCGGCCATGATGATGGTCTTACCCGCTCCGGTCGGGGCTGTGAAAGAAACGACCTGCTTAGAATGAGTCCTTTCATAACGGTAAATAGCCTCAGCTGATTTTATTCTTAGTTCTTTTAAAGCTCTTTTCTGAAATGGAAATAATTCTGCTTTCATGATTACCTCCCTGTGTTGATCCGGAAATTATCCAAATAGTCTCTGTAAAGCTGATATGTATCCTTATCTCTGTAACCAGATATCATCTCTCTATAGCCAGCTTCAGAATCAGTGACAATGTATATAGTCTTTATCTCTGTGTTTTTTTCGAGTACATATGAAAACCTTGCATATGCTTTTTCATCAATCAACACCGCAAACTTATTCTTGGGAAATATCAACATTTCAGGTAATTTTTCGTTTTCAAGCTCAGGGCAGTTTCCTATTGCTCCAGCTTTCATCCAAAGCAAGGGTAAAAGCTCCTTAAACTGAATACCTAATGCAACAGCTGTCTTATCCAGAAAGCCTAATTTGTAATAAATTACATTGCTTTCAAATCCCTCAGACATATGAAACTCTTTTTCACTACCAAATGAATAATATTCTCCCTTAAGACTATTTCCCAAGCTGTCTTTTCCAAGAACGGTACAGCATATTCTCGGCCATGT